>NZ_CP094669.1:4415342-4745684 GCF_022827545.1 Hymenobacter tibetensis | reverse complement strand
CCTTGGAGGCATGGGTTAGCGCATTAGCTTCTAGTACGCTAGTAGCGCCTCCATAGTGTTTGCCGCCGACATCCAAGGGCACACCCACGTATTTCTCTGTCGCAGTAAGGGGCTGGGGTGGCTGCGTCGGCCCAACCAATGTAGGCGCCGGCGTGCCTGTGGGGCGCATAAAAGTGGTTAATGGACCCGCTGGTCTGTCCCAGGGAAGAGGTTGATTTTCGACCGCCCGGTGCGGCCGGGGCTGGACGTGCGTGGCATCGGCTGGCATGCCGTAGCGCTTGTGCATAGCATAGGTGTCAGCCGTGTCGGGCAACACTATTTCCATACCGGTAATGCGGAAAGAGCGGCCGTCAGCTGTTTGGAGCGTCTTTCCTAAAAGCTCTTTTGCGCCTGCAATCTGACCGGGAAAGGCACGGGTTTTACCCAAAAGCGCTAAAATCGGGTTTTGCCCCAAAACCAACGTTTTGGCCCGCGAACCAAGCACTCGTTCTGGCGTTGTGTTGTCTTGAACGGCCCCATGACGGACCGTAAGATGCGCCGTATATTGCGTTCGGGCGCTCGAGTTACGTGCTTGAGGAGGCTGGCCACTTAAGCAGGCGGCGTGTTTAGAGCGAGAACTGCTGGCGTAAGTTGGCATAGAGCGATAAGGCGAATGTTATGTATTTAGGTAAGATACAAAATTGACCACAGCCTGTTCAACTCGACAAGGCGTAATACCTAATTAACGAGTAAGCCAAGGTGAACATAGCATAAAGTTTTCTACCTTGGTCTGCTACCACACTATATTATTATCATCCTATGGCTCGTCAGGTCACAGCAACTGTGCAGTGCGCTGGAACTCCTCTAGCTCCAGCTCCCGATATCCAGCACCTTGTGTTGCACCAGGATTTATTTGGTCACCATCACTTCGAGATAGCCGTGCCCTTTGACAACGTTGAGGGGCCGCAGGAAGCTTTCTTCTCGAAGGCCCACAAGCGGCTACTTGGGCAGCCGCTAAACATGGAATTGACGGCTGACGCGTTCCATTTCAATCAAGGGCAGGTGTTCAAGTTTAAGGGCTTAGTTACCAACATTGCTACCAGCAAGGACACTGACTACGTTGGCAGTATTATCGTGCGCGGCTACAGCCCCAACTATCTTCTAACAGACGGTCTGAAGAGGCGCACTTTCGTTAAGCAAACGTTGAGCAGCATTTTTAGCAAGGTATTGCAGGTATACCCAGGCAACATGCTCAAGCACAGCATCAAGCCAGTACATACTGCCCCCATTGCCTTCGTAGCCCAATACGATGAAACGAACTTCGACTTTTTGAGTCGCCTAGCTACGGAGTATGGCGAGTGGTTTTACTATGACGGCGAAACCCTGCAATTAGGAGCCCCAGCTGCCGGCACCGAACAGGATTTTATAGCCGACGGTGTTTACAATAGCTTCACCTTTGGCATGGCCCTCAGACCGGCCAAGGTGAAAATGTACGAGTATAGCTATCAGAAAAACGAGAAGTTCAAAAGCTCAACGAGCAGCCAACAGGTGCCCGGTATTTCTGGTCACCCTTTTGGCAGCTTTGCGCTCGAACAATCAGAAAAGCTGTTTACCGACGAACTGCATATCTCGGCCGAAATGCTGATTGCCAGCGCTAGTGAGCTGGATGAAGAAGCTAAAATGCTCAAGGCCAATACAGCGGCTGAGTTGATCACCTTTGAGGGGCATAGCGACAATCCAGCCTTACGAGTAGGAGGCGTTATTAACGTAAGCGGGGAGGGTCTGGGCAGTCGTCACATCACGGCTGAGAGTTTCGGCAAGTACCGTATCATCAGTATTTCGCACTATCTCGACGCAGAAGGCAATTACAGCAATTCGTTCACGGCTATTCCGCATTTCCTGAATGTGCCCCCCGTGCGCCCCGGCTACAACCCGCCAGCTGGCACGCCTGAGCTAGCCGAAGTTATAGACGACGCCGACCCTCAGAAGCTAGGGCGTTTGCGCGTACGCTACCATTGGCCTGTAAGCACGCCTGCAGATGCCGAAACGGACTGGATCCGGCTACTCACTCCCTACAGTGGCGACGGTAAAGGACAATTGTTCAAGCCTGAAGTTGGCTCGCAGGTGCTAGTGGGCTATCAAAACGGGCTAGCTGAGCAGCCCTTTGTGCTGGGCAACATGTTCCACGCCAACAACAAGCAAGGCGCCAAGTACTCCCCTGATGGCAACCTGATGAAAGGCCTACAAACGGCCGGCGGCAACAAGTTCGTGATGCAGGACAAGCAGGGCGAGCAGAGCATCAACATCTCCAACTCCAACAACAAAGGCACCTCGCTGAACATCAATTTCAACGGCGACGGTAGCGTGAGCATCAGCACCAACGGCCCCATCAACCTCACCGCCGGCGGCGACATCACACTCACGGCCAAAAAGGATATTACGCTCACGGCCGAAAACGTGACTATCAATGCCAAAACCAAAATCACGAAAACGGCCAAGGAAATAGCCATGACCGGCAGCGATAAGGTGGATATGAAAGGCAAGGCTACCACCATCCAGGCCGACAACACCATGAAAATTGCAGCCTCGTCTTCGTTGGACGTGAATGGGGGCAGCAAGGCCAGCATCAGCTCCGGCAAAACCAAGATTCACTAAAACCCGCCGCTATGTCCTTGCCGTTGGCAATGGGGGCCTTAGCGGCCCCGCGTACGTACAGACTCACCACCACCTCACACATGCGTATGAATGAGGCCGAAGAACATAACGTGTACCATACGGTGGCCCGCCAGACGCTGCTGGAACGCAAACCCAATAACACGTACCGCTTGGCTATTGAGGTGCTTAGCTTCGAAGCTGAAAAACCTTCGTTCTTTACTGCTTTGGCTGCTGATTTAAATCAGGTCAGTAACTCGCTCATTATTCAGACCGACATCTATGGGCGGCTGGAGCGGATTGACAATAAAGCCGAGATGCTGAAAACCTGGCAGCGCATTAAGTCAGGAGTGGTTAAAAAATACGCCAAGCAATATTCCAAAGCTTTCTTCGACGCTTTCGAACGAAATATTCAGGTAGACGGCGTCTTTGAGAAGACACTTCGCCATAAGGGAGTACATGGCGTGTTGCTGCCCGGCCTGTACGGGTACGGCTATACCCCCGAAGCGCCGGTAACTACCCGCCGTGTGCTAGAGCAATTCATCAATCAGGTGGATCTGCCCCTGCTTATGACGACTACTGCTCAGCATGCTAGCTCAACGGACAACGACCTAGATCTACAGGTGACGGGCGCCCTCAACGAAGCAGCCTTCCGCGACGACGACTTGCTTCGTTTATTCCGAGCAATGGCTGATAACCCCCAACTGAAGGTGACACTTTCGGCAGCCAGCACTGAGAGCTACCGGCTGGATAGCCTCACGGGCTGGCTTCGTACGGCTAAGCAACATCTACTGGCAGAAGTGCCTGGCATTTACCGCAACGAAACGCAGCATGAGTTGCAGACTGTCGACTAGCTGAAAGGCACAATAAGCCTTCGTGTTTTCTGCTTAGCAACGCTTATTATTTACCCCTATGGCTACTGGTGATAAATATGTAATGGACGGGGCGTTTCTCTCCTGTGATAAGGGCGTGATACCTACGCGCTTCATGGTGACGCCCAAGCCCGTGTTACTCTACGACGCACAGATTGCCAACGAGGCCGACCGCATTCCGCTGACTAATATTCTGCCCTTCGGCGTCTGCCAAGTCACCCGTACCCCCTGCGTGCCTGCTCCCATCATGTGGGACCGGGTAGCGGATACGGGCATTACTACGCTCGGCGCCCGCCCGCTGCTCGATACCAGTAAATGCATGTGTGGCGTCGGCGGTAAAATTAACATCCACCTTAATAAAGCTGATGCCAATGCTGCCGTAGCCTTGGATCAGCAGATGGATAAAATTGATGAAGCTGCGGAGGCCGCTGAAGAGGCTTCCGACTGGGCTTTTTGGGGCGGCTTGGCCATGGGCATTGGTGGGGCACTACTCGTCGCCACGGGCGTAGGTGCCCCGCTAGGAGCGGCCATGATTACCGGCGCGGGCTACTTGATGACCACCAGCACGGTGCTGGCCACGGGCGCGGCTGTCGCCAAAGGCGTTACCAAGTTTGCCCGCGACCCGAGTAAGGAAGTGGGGCTGGCCATTGTAGGCGAAGTAGCGTTTGAAGCGGCCAAAAACTTCGTGATGCAGAAGCTCGGCGGCAAGCTTATTGGTAAGCTGGCTAACTCGGGCTTAGCGAAGCGAGCCATGAATTCGCCTTTTGCCAAAAAGATGGGGTCTAGGTTTGACGCCTTGAAGCGCAATGGCAACCCATTTAGTAAGAAGACATGTGTCAATGACCCAGTGGATGTAGCTACCGGCAACGTTGTCAGCTTGGCCACTGACTTTGAATTGGCTGGCCCATTGCCTCTGGAATGGAGCCGTATGTGGTACGCTACTTCCGCTCACACCGGGGCTTTGGGCAACGGTTGGCATCATGCCTACGATACAGAGCTCTTTGCCGACGACGAGTTGCTACTGCTACGCTTGGGCGACGGCCGTTACACGGGCGCCGAGGCATTGAGTTCAGGCGAGTCCGTATTTATCAGATCTGAAAAGCTTACCATTCGGCGGGAAAACAGCGGCAATTATAGCCTTGCTGACGGCCAGGGCCTTATCCACCACTTAGCCTACATCGAGGCCACCGATTCCTATAAGCTGGCTCGACTGGAAAGTCCAGTTAACCGCGCCGTCATTGAATTCGACTATTCGATGCAGGGCTTCTTAAGGGGAATTCGAGATAGTGCCGGCCGCTTGCTGACTGTAGAACATGACGACCAAGGGCGCATCGTGGCTATTCAGGCACCGCATCCGACCGAGCCGCGTGGTTTGGTATATCTCGTGCGCTACACCTATGACCGTAAAGGCCGGCTCACGCGGGTAACCGATGCGCTGAACCAGGCGTGGCAGTACACCTACGCGGGGGGGCTGCTGACACAGTGTACTTACAAAAACGGGGTTACATTCAATTACGAGTACGAAGGAGAGGAAACGTCGGCGCGTTGCGTACATGTGTGGGGCAACGAGGGGTTCTATGCCGACCGGCTGACCTACAATTTGGACGCCCACCAGACGATTGCTACCAATTCCGTAGGTGCTCACTGGGTGTATGAGTACGACCCCGAGTCGGGACTGGTAACCCGTCTGTTCGACGGTCGGGGTGGCTTGACGGTAACAGAGTACAATGAATACAGCGAATTAATCAGCGAAACCGATCCGCTCGGTAATGAGACCCGCTACGAGTACGATGAGCGTGGTAACTGCATATTGACTGAGTTGCCCGATGGGGCGCAACTACTGCGGGTGTACGATGCGCAGAGCCGGTTGATCCAGCTTACCGATGCGGTAGGCGGCCAGTGGCAATGGAGCTACACTGATGACGGCTACTTAGCCCAGCGCACCGACCCAATGGGTCGGGCAATGCAGTACACGTATACCAACGGCCGTTTGCACACCATTACGGATCAGGTCAGTGGCCGAACAACGACGCTAACTTATGATGCTGCCGGTAACCTATTAGAAGTTCAAACTGCTGATGGCCAGCGCAGCAGGTGGCTTTACGACCAGTGGGGGCGCGTGCATAAAAGCAGTGATCCGCGCGGCAACGTGCAGTGGCGCGAGTATGATTTGCTCAACCGCGTCACGACCGTGCATGAGCCTGATGGTAACGTACGCCACTTCCGCTACGATTCCCTCGGTAACGTCACGCACGCCCAGGACCGTCATCATACCGTACAGTATGCCTATCGGGGCTTGACCTGCCTGATTCGGCGCGCGGAAGCGGGTACGGCGGTGGAATTCCTCTACGATTCGGAGGGCCGATTGCGGGCAGTAGTAAACGAGCATGGGCTGACTTACCGCTTCGAACTCGATGCGGAGGGCGACGTGGTGAGCGAAGCCGGGTTTGATGGACTCACGCGACACTACCAGCGCGATGTGGGGGGGCGTGTGGCCGAACTTACTATGCCCACTGGCCAGCGCACCCGCTATAGCTACGACCGAGCCGGGCGCGTACTAGAAGTCCTCTACGGCGACGGCAGCAGCGAGAACTATCTCTACCGTGCTGACGGGGCGCTACTTGAAGCTACTAATGCAACCGCCACTGTACAATTTGAGCGCGACCTACTAGGAGCAATTTTACAGGAGCAGCAGGGTGAATATACTGTTACGAGTGATTACGATATCTTCGGCAACCGGACTAGTCTGACATCTTCCTTAGGGGCCGAAGTTCGCTATAGTCACGATGCCAGTGGGAGCGTTGAGCAGATCAAAGCCGGTAGTTGGCAAGCCCTATTTGAGCGGGATCCGCAAGGTCTGGAATTGCAACGCACGCTCAGCGGAGGGGTGCGCACGAGATGGAAGCGCGACACGCTAGGCCGCCCGGTGGAGCAACGCATTCGGGCAAAGGTAGGACAGCCCGAGCGAGTGCGTCATTACGGCTGGCAAGCCGGCGACCGGCTTACACAGATTGAAGACAGCCAACATGGGCTCACCCGCTTCGAGCATGATGCCTTCGGCAACCTGGCCGCTACCCACTTCGGCGACGGCCGGCACGAGCTGCGCCTGCCTGATGCGGTGGGCAACTTGTTCACTACCCCACAACGCCAGGATCGGCGCTATGGGCCGGCTGGGCAGCTGCTCGAAGCCAACGGCACGCGCTACAGCTACGATACAGCGGGCAACCTGAGCCAGAAGATAACGGCCCACGGCGACGAATGGCGCTATGCCTGGCTGCCGGCCGGCCACTTGGCCGAGGTCGTGCGACCAGATGGCGACGTAGTGCGCTTCACCTACGACGCCTTAGGCCGACGGGTAAGCAAGTTGTATAGGGGTAAGGTCACGCGCTGGGTTTGGGATGGCCACAAGCCGCTACACGAATGGACGAGCCTCGAAGTCGACGCTGATGACGCAGCTGAGGTCATCACTTGGCTGTTTGAAGAAGAGGACTTCGCCCCGGTCGGCAAGTTGCAGGGGCAAGCAGCCTATAGTGTGGTCACGGACCATCTGGGCACGCCCTTACAGCTGCATGATGGGCAAGGTCAAGTCGTTTGGTCAGCGGAGCTTAGCAGCTATGGGCAGCGACGTGCTCAGACCGGGCCCACCACCAACTGCCCCTTCCGCTACCAGGGCCAATATGAAGATGTGGAAACGGGCCTCTACTACAACCGCTTCCGCTACTATGACCCTGAAAGTGGTAATTATATTAGCCAGGATCCTATTAGGATCTTTGGAGGAGCTTCTTTGTATGCATATGTTCCAGATCCTACGAGTTGGCTTGATGAATGGGGATTAGCTTGTACCCGTCAGAAGCCAAGGCTTGATAATGGTAATACAAAAGAAGGATGGCAACACATTGATGAGCGTCACATAACTGGAAATAGTCCCAAAGGCCCTGGTGACCTATTTGCACCCGGGACAAGCAGGCAACAAATTCAGAAAGGTGCTAATAAGGTAGTAGCTAAAGGTAAAAGGGTGTCAGATCCAAACAAACAAATACAGACATTTGAAAAGAAAATAGTTATTAATGGGCGAAAAGATCTTGTTAGAGTAGTAACAGACTCTCACGATGGCAACCGAATCATTTCAATGTTTCCTGTAATTACTGGTCCATGATAAAATTTAAATTCAGTATTTCATTGATAGATGATGAAATATCCGCTTTTGAACAGGGTGACATGGAAATTCACCAAAACGATAGCGTTATATCATCTTGTAATAAAGTGCCAGATCAATCTATGATGATTTTTGTATCATTATCCGACCTCCTCGATTCTGTATACAAAGTCATTTTAGGTGGACACAACAAAATTAAATTTATTGGAACCGATTCTTCTTTTTCTATTGATATTGGAAAGGAGGGTAAGCTATTGTATATAGGAAATGCAGAAGTAAAAATGTTTGTTAATCATAAAGAATTAGCAAGTAGTTTATATAATGAAGCTTACGCTTTCTATATGCTGTATCGAAAAAAGCTTGAAGAGAATAGCTATTTCGATTTAAGGGATAGTCTGTCTAATTTTAAATCTAATTGTTTGAATTAACTAGACTTTGCTTGTGGTTTTGACTCGTATATCATGCTATTTTTTGTCTGGAAGTGGTGCTCTGGGGTAGTAGTAAATTATCAATAGTGCTAGTTGTTATAAGCAACAATTAGAGTATAGCGGCCACCTCTGTTATATCACATGCGCGCTGTTTTACGCAAATGGCATAGTTAATATCATAATGGATAGCATAATTTGTGACGTTTGTGCGAAACGAGGTGATGCGTTGATGCAGACTGATAAGGTAAAAGTTGTTTATAGAAATGGTTCGCCTTACACAACTTTCCCAGTGATAAAATGAAAAAAAGTTAACATTCACTACATCAGCAGATTGTTTGATCCTTTGTTCTCCTTGTCTGATCAAGACATAGATAATTTAAGCCACCTCGATCCTAACAAGGAGTCTGAAACCAAATTGTTCTTTGAAGTGAACATTCTTGCTAATTTTAAGCGGTATGGTCCCAAAAGTAATGAGATGGTTAGAAATACATTATCCTATATCATAGGCACAAAAGGCAGTAAGTATAGTTTCCAATATATTTTTCTATATGGGAATATTCTTATGGAAGCGCCTAATAGTATTGTACTATTTCTAACTTGGCTTTAGGAATCGCTATTTTCAGATGATAAAATAGAAGAGTGCAATAACGATGATTTTGTTATTAACAATGATTATAACGCCCCAAATTCAGTTTATATACGGTAAACATAATATTGAATGCCTACTACAGTCGCTGCGTGTAAATTCATGAATTTACACGCAGCGACTGTAGTAGGCTATATTTAAGATGCTTGTTAATAATTACTGTACTATATATTTTATATTGCTATAAATACCTAAGTACTCCTTTTTAATTGCTGACGGGCAGGGGCAAATTGCCTGGACGGCAGAACTCAACAGCTACGTGCAACGACGCGCTCAGGTGGAGCCCACTACTGCCTGTCCTTTCCGCTACCAAGGCCAGTATGAGGACACCGAAACCGGCCTCTACTATAACCGCTTCCGCTACTATGACCCCGAAAGTGGTGGCTATATCTCCCAAGACACTACGAGCTTGGCTCGAGGTTCGGCCTTTATGTGCCTACGTGCCTAGTCCGCACAAAAAGGTTGATATCCTCGGCCTGAGGGAGTGTGGGGCCACGCACAGAGGCAACCCTTGGAATGACTTCTAAAAGGAAACCAAGGGACAGGTCCCTAATAGGGCCGAAAGCCTAGCTGAATACAAGCGCCTGCAGGCCGACACTAGCCCTTGGCCCAAAGATTAACTATACGCCAACGCTTGAAACCTTGAAGGCAGGCAAAAAAACGCGTATTCGCATGGCCATGTCGAAGGGCCAGCCAGCCACGCGACCCGGTGGGTTTAGCACTACCGATAAGATTCCAGATGTGCAGTTTGTACAAGATAAGCTTGCCGTTCGCTCAGACTGGAAAGAAAGCGTGGACTACGTCTAGGAGTATGAGGTTATTAAGGATGTTCCCATCTTCCGCGGCCCAATTGGGCCGTAGCTCGGCCCCAAGGCCGGTACTTACCTCCCCGGTAGCGCCCGCCATCAAATCGAGCTACGCGTGCTCCTAGCCGACCGCATGAATCATCTGAAGCCTGTATGCTGACCTAAAAAGATTAAGTAGCAACCATGATTACCAAATTTAAAGTTAGCAAGGACCACCAGACCGTTTCGTGGCAGGCGGCGGGACAACCTGTCGAACTGCACTTTCAGTACCCAGTCGAAGCCAATTACGTCAAGCACCTGAACCAAGTGATTGTCCAGTCAGATATTCGGGAAAGCGGGCAGCAAAACCTGGCCCTGTATGTGGAAGACGGATCAGTGAAAGTGCGCCCGCCGATGCCCAAGTTGGAGCACGAAGTAACAGGAGTGTATGCGGTCTGGTTTGTGCCGGGCGAGGACAATGTCACGACTATTCTGCTCACCGATGAATACAAGCCCTATGATACCGCGTGTACGTTTGATCTGAGAACCGGTACACTCTCTGATCTTCATGCCACCAAGTAGGCCAGCTAAGGCTAGCTAAAAAGCAGGTTATTGTGGCTGATTGTGATTGGATCTTTCTTGCTATGTGCATGGAGAATCACTACCAGAAAATAGCCCCGCGTCTGTCCATCTTTTTCCTAGACTTTTTGCCGCTATACAAAGCTGGTCATATTCCCTGTGGGTGGGAAGGGCCCGTTCAGGAAGAGTACACAGGTAAGCCAATCGATAAAACAGTCGGCATCCTGCTAGTGTATTAAGCTCTGGTACCCTTCACCTACGACGTGTTAGCCTTTTCGGCATAGCCAAGTTACAGCTGGGTCTGAGGGTGGCAATCAGCCTTTGTAGGAGTGGCAGGAATTGGATGTGAACCCAAGCAGCGAGCTGTGCAAGACTCAATGACGTAACTCTTTTGAAGAAGGGAGCTTTGCGCCCATGGCCGAGCTTACAGCTTAAGGCGGCTACAGCATTCTGAATGCCTACCTAAACGCAGTGTTTGAGCTATAAATTCATATTTAAATACTATGGAAACCTTAGAGGATCTTATTGCTACTATAGCTAACACCAGTGACTGTGTTGTTGCGAAAAGAACGCCCCCTTTATTATTTCAAACAGAATACAACCTCCCGAAAGACTTACAATACTATTTGGAAAACTACAGTTATATCAAGCTATTTGAAACGGCAGAATATCCGTTGAAAATTGTTGGATTTGATAATTTCCAAAGAGCCAACCCAATCATAGCAGGGGAAGAAATAAAAGATGACATCAGTTATAATTGGTTTGTAATTGCTACTGATGGAAAAGCACAGTATGTAACAATAGACTTAGCAAAGGAGCGCCTAGGTAAATGCTATGACAGTTTCTGGGACAGACACGGAATTGTCGGAGAACAGCCCCTTATAGCTAGCTCATTTATAGAGTTATTGACAGCTCTTTTCGCTAACAAAGGGGAGTACCCTTATTGGCTGAAAGATGATTACCAGTCACTAGGTGATGCATATGATAACCAGTAAATAGTAAGTGCAGAGTGTCTACATTTATTTGACGCAGGTGCTAGCAAACAATTAGGTATGAATTTGATACATAATAAGTGATGCATTAGGTGTAAGAAAGGAGTGTGCCCTACACAAGCGGACGACATCAGAGGTAGATTAGACCAAAACGGAAAATGTGAGTTATTACGTGCTCGTTAAAGGAAAAAAGCTTGATTCTCTCAACTAAGTGATAGAGCTAATTGCACGCCAAAATTGATAACTACGGCTAGCGCATCACCAGCAGAAAAACTTATGCCCATGCGGTATCTATAATTACTGAATCACAAAAAAGCCCCGACAACATGTGTTGCCGGGGCTTTTTAAATTTAGCTAGTTATACCCAGCGGTTATCGAGGGTCGAACCGTTGGCGTTGATTTTGTTTGCCGAAATAGTTAGGCTCAACGTCATAGACGTGTTGGTGTCAGCACCGCGAGCATCGAAGTGCTCGGCGTAGCTTACGCAATATGCCTCTTCGAAAGAAATCTCCTTCAAAGTCGAATCTTGGTCGATGCGCTTAAAGGTGATTTTGCCGCTCTCGCGCTTGTAAGGGTCCAGCATCCAGCCTACCAGGGCCGAGCTATCAGTAGAAACAATAGTCACTTTAATAGTACCGCCTTGCACCTTAGACGATGGACGACCTTTGTCGTCAATGGCTTGGTCGAAGGAGTAGCTGCAGCTTACTACTTCGCAGTCACCGCTGCCAGCGGCATTGAAAAACGCACTAAATGAGGCCATAATACAAATGGGTTAGGGTTAAAAAATGGGTGATTGAAAAGAATTACTTTACTACAGGCTATTCACTTCATTCAGCATGTCTGCTCTGCATTTCCCCAACTATTGCTGTTTATACTCTGCGTTCCAGTCGCGGCCCGGTGCATCCGGGTCATCGCCTTTGGTACCATCCAGCGAAACCAAGAAAGTCTTGGCTGGGAAGTAAGGCACCATGTGAATGTCCAGCAGGATCCGGTCTTTTTGGTTTGGGTCGCGCTCAAACCGTTTGATCGAGAATTTCTCGATCAGCTTGCTTGGGCCGGCAATGCCATCCAGGAACCGTACGATCTGGCTTTGAATGTCCATCCGCATGTTGTGGTCCCAGTTTTCGAAGGCCCGGCGGTTTAGGAAGTCAATCAGAACCTTGGTTACATAATCAAAGACGCGCACGACAGAATAAGTCTGCAGGCCAATGTTGTCGCCGTTGAAAAGCGTTTTGGCGGAAAAGGCCATAACGCGGCCGTATTCATTCACCATGGGTACCAAGCCTAGCTTTTCCAGGTTGGCAATTTCGCTTTTGCGCAAGGGAAAGCGTACGCCGTCTACCTCGTTCAACGTGCCGTGTTTGCGCCCGGCCGTGACTTGTGAGGCAAGCGTGCTATAAATCCGGCCGGCTAGCGCGGAGGAAGGCGGCACAAATAAATCCTCTTCTTCACCAAGCTCTTCCAACTTGCCCCGGCCAACCAGCCAGTTGCACGCCATAATAACGTTGGACTTGTGGGCATCGCCGCCGGCTAGGTTGGCTTCCTCGAACAATTCGATAACATCGTCGGGCGTATCGTAGTGTTCGAAGTCCGTGACCATCATCACTTTGTTCTTGTGCGCGATTTTAGCCCATTTGTCAAGCACCTTGTTGGAACCCAAGTAGCCAGGCACTACCAACAGTGAATAGTTGTCGCGCAGGTCAAGACGGTCAAAGTTCTGCTCTAGCTCGCTGGATACAGCATCAATAAAGGTGGTATTGTCCAGGTCCTGTAGCTGATCTTTGTCTGCGTTCAGGATGGAAATGTTCTTCACCTGATCCTGGTCGGTATTGCGGTAGAAAAGCGCCACTGAGCGGTACGACTGCTCGATGTCGTGCGTAGCCTCAATAGCTTTTTTGAGATTATCAGTGAGCTGGTTGATGGACGATTCCACTTGCTGCTCACACTGCTGCACGGCGTCGGCGACGGTGTCGGCTTTGCTGAGCATTTCGTGCCACAGGGCCAAGCGCTTCTTCAGTTGCTGACGGTCTTCTTTCTTGCTGTCTTCAGTGAGAAAGATTTTTTTGCGGGCCTTCTTTTCTGGGTTCAGGTTGGAGGCACCATCGATGGTCGTTTCCAAAAGGTCGAAACCGCCGAATTTAGCAAGCGTTTGGGTGTTCTGTTCAAGGCCGGGGGCGTGTTCCCGTTCGCGGGAATTAGCCGCTGCGGCAGCATTCTGTTGTTCAATTGCCATAGAGGAGCGCTCTATCTATTACGATGCGAGAAATATCAAAACAAGGATAGGGAAAAGCAAGCGCTACTCCAGCTCACTGATCATGGCCTGAATGGCTGCCAGAAAAGCAGCTTTCGTTTCGGGCGTGTCTAGGGCCGACTTCAAAATCTTGTTGGATTTCAGTTGCCGCAACAGCTTCTGCAAATCGTCGGCCTGGGTGTTTAAATCCTGCAGAAAATCACTCTGGTTGATGATACCCTTCTTGCCAAAATCGCCAAGCGACTGAAAGCTCAGCTTCTCCGGGATGATAGTGCCGTCTTCTTTTTCAAACTCAACCTCCACTTGGGGCTTGAAGTGAGCAAAAACGGCTTCTGGCGTGCGCAGGCCTTCTACCACCTGAGCGCGCACAGGCGCATCGGCGGTCAGTTTCTGAACCAGTAGCGTGCGGTTGAGGGGGATATCAGAAATGGACTCTTGGGCGTTATCGAGTTTACGCTCCTGTCCACCAATTCCGTAGTTATACATAAGAAGAACGCCTAAGCTTAAAGACCTAAAAATTAATCTGTGCCTATATACGGGTCACGGAGTAGTAAGGTACGTCAAATTTTGAAACCAACTAAGATAAATCAGAAGTTATTCATTACTTAATATAAGCAACTTAGCATATTACAGGCACTTACAGAAGCGAGTTATAGCTGTGCTAGAGCCCAATATAGCGTCGCTTTTGATATTGGCCTATCTTACCCACGGGTAGTTCCTGCCACTAGGAGCCCCTAAGCGGTTGAGTGCGAAAGGAGCGTCCTGAGCACGTGCTATTGGCCTATCGAATTCCGTTTTTCTATTTCCCTTTCTATGGCTTACACCGACGAGTTGAAACGCGTTTTGCACATTGCGCAAGCAGTGGCCCATGAGTACCGGCATGAGTATTACGCGGCGCCCCACTTACTCACAGCGCTACTGCACAACGAAATAGGGCTGGCCTCTTGGTTGGCAGTGGAACTAGGCAAAGATGTGCACTATCTGCGTGAATGGGCCGAGGTGCGGCTGGAAAGCTTGCCGAAAGCTACCCGCCCCCCCGAAATGCCCGCCGCCGACAAGGATATGAAGGCGTTGCTGGAAGTGGCCGACCTAGTGGCGCTGCAACTGTCTAAAGAACTAACCGATCCGCTGTGCGCCCTGGCAGCGGTACTGCGGCCGGGCTTGGCGTACACGCCCGAGCAGTTGAAGTCGTTGCCGCTCACCCAACGGGAGATAATGGAAGCTGCCGAGCCCGACGTGATGCAGCCCGTAGCCGTCGGGGCCGACGGCCAGGAATCTACCCCGCTTACAGATCGGGCCGCGGCGGGTAAGGCTGGCGCACTGGCTACGTATTGCGTCAACAAGACCATGCAGGCCGAAGCGGGCAAGCTGGATCCTATTGTAGGGCGCGACCGGGAAACGCGGCAAATGGCGGAAATTCTGGGCCGGCGCACCAAGCCCAACGTGTTGCTGGTTGGCGAGCCGGGCGTAGGCAAATCGGCGTTGGTGGAAGGCTTTGCACAGCAGATTGTGCTGAAAAAGGTGCCGGGCCATTTGCAGCAGGTGGTACTGTTCGAACTGGACCTCGGCACACTGGTGGCGGGGGCCTCCTACAAGGGCGAGGTAGAGGACCGCATCAAGAGCGTGCTCAGCGAAATCAAGCAGTACAACCGCGCCATTCTTTTCATCGACGAAATTCATGTGTTGCTCGACCCCAAGGGTTCGGCTGGGGCTGGTATTGCGCAGCTGCTGAAACCAGAGCTGGCCCGGGGCGAAATCACCGTTATTGGGGCTACCACCAACGACGAATACCGCCAGTACATTGAAGCCGACGAGGCCTTTAACCGCCGTTTCGAGGTGTTGCGAGTGGAAGAGCCCAGTGTGGTGGTGGCGGAGCGGATGGTGGAAAGCGTGCTGCCGTACTATGCTGCGCACCACGGCCTGCAAGTAGGAGAGGGGACCGTAGGCGAAGCGGTACGGCTAGCCAAACGCTACCTCAAAGACCGGCAACTGCCTGATTCCGCCATTGACCTGGTAGACCGTACGATGGCCGCCATCCGAATGCTAGACGAACACGCGGGTGCCGAACTGTTGCAACTACAGCAGGACTTCGGGGCCTTGGAAGCTCGCAAGCCTGAGTTACCTGATGCCGACTACCTAAAAGAACTGCGCTGGTTTCTGTACCAGGTGCAAAACCAAGTCAGCCACCTCTGGCTGAACCAGCTCGACCAAGAGCAGCAGCCCGAAACGCTGGAAACAGCTGAGGCGCTGGAAAATTACATTCGGGAACTGCTGGCGGCAGTAGTAGGCCTGTCGGGCACCAAAAAGGAGAGCGTAGAGCGGGCCGATATTGCCGCCGTCGTGTCGGGCAAAACGGGCATTCCGCTGGGCAAGCTCCAAAGCAACGAGCGGGACAAGCTGCTGAACATGGACCAAACCCTGCAGCAGCGCGTGGTGGGGCAGAACCACGCCGTGAAGGCGCTGTGCGAAGCTATTCTGGAGTCGCGCTCCGGCCTCACCAAAGCCGGCCAGCCCATCGGCTCCTTTTTTTTGCTGGGCCCCACTGGTACCGGCAAAACCGAACTGGCAAAGTCCCTGGCCGACTTCTTGTTCAATGATGAGTCTTTCCTGATTCGCTTCGATATGTCGGAGTTCAAGGAAGAGCACTCGGCAGCGCTGCTCTACGGCGCGCCTCCCGGCTACGTGGGCTACGAAGAAGGCGGCATGCTCGTCAATAAGATCCGGGAAAAGCCGTATTCAGTGGTGTTGTTCGATGAAATCGAGAAGGCTCATAGCTCGGTGTTCGACATCTTCCTGCAAATCCTCGATGAAGGCCGGCTACATGACCGCCTCGGGCGGGAAGGCGACTTCTCGAATGCTGTTATCCTGTTCACATCCAACATCGGCAGCGAGCAAATCATTGAAAGTTTCGGAGCCGGCCAGATTCCAGCAACCAACGTGCTGATGGAGTCGATGAGCCGCCATTTTCGGCCCGAGTTTCTGGCTCGCCTCACCGAGATAGTGCCTTTCGCGCCTATTTCCGAAGAAAACGTAGTGCAGATTTTCGACATCCACTTGCGGCCGTTACAGGAGCAGCTGCGTCGACAAGGCATAACGCTGGACCTCTCCGATGCCGCCCGAACACACCTGGCGCTGACGGGCTTTACCCCGCGCTACGGTGCTCGGCCCATCAAAGGTGTAATCCGGCAGCAACTGCGGCGGCCTATTTCGCGGATGATTATTGCTGGGGAAGCCAGCAAAGGCACCATTATTTCTTTGGATAAAGCCCCCGAGGCCGAAGAGCTGACTTGGCAGGTGCAGGCCTCCGAAGAAACGCCGGAAAGCGTAGTAGAGGAAACGCCTGCTGCGGCCATTGCGTCGGCTGGCTCGTAGGCGGTTCCCCATCAGGGTTCCACGAACAGCAAAAGGGGCTTTCCAGGTAGTGGAAAGCCCCTTTTGCTGTGTTGTGCCTGAGTTTAGTTTGTTGCGACGCTTACCTCGTAGGGCAGATTCATGGCGGACTGGCTGGCTAATAGCACTTGCAGCTCTTGGGCTGTGCGTTGCCATTCGGGGGCAGACAGCCGACTGCCCAACGCGGGCGTGAGCTGTACCCGAATGCAGCGGACAAACCCCGCCGTAGGGGTGGTGCCGTTACGAAAGCCTTTCTCGATACGCACTTGCCCAAGCTGGTTGCCTAGCTCGGCCCAACACGCCGCCCGAATGTCTTCCACCGTCACGATGCGGTTGCGGCTAAGCAGGTTTTTGCGCAGCGCGTGTACTCGTTCTTCGGGCCGGGGCCGCTCTCGGCCGCCGGTGGTAGTGGTAAGCAACTGCACCCTATCAAGGTAGTGCCCATCGTAAACTTGCAGGTTGGAACCCGTGGGGAGTCGGTTGCCCCCTTCTCCGTCGCTCGACCAGTATTCCAGATACACGCTGTCGTTGGGATCGTGCGGCCGTAGCATCACGTAGGGGGCCGGGTCACTGGCGAGTTCCGAGTTGGCTTGGGCGAGGCGTTCTTCCAGGCGAGCTAGGTTCTGGTTTAGCTCGCGTAGCGTATTGGATACGAAATCGGTGCCAGTGGCTGTGAAAGCTCGGCTTTCGTCGCGCAATAGCTCTAGCAACTCCAGCAGGGCCTCTTTGCCCGAACGGGCGTCGAAGCGGCCGGCGCCGTAGCGCAGAGTGTACGTATCGGTTGCGCCTTCCTGCAAGCTGCTGAGCGTAGTGGAGCGGAATATCACATTGCGCAAGCTGTACACCTCTCGGATTGCCAGAAACGCCTCCTCCGACTGCAAAGGGAAGATGTTGAGCGCGGGTTGGAGCCGAAATAGCTGTTTGTTGAGCCGCCGGTTGAGCACCGGAAAGCAGTTGAGGCCGCAGGCAATGGTGTTCAACGCTTCAGGCGGCAGCGCATGAGAAAAGCGCACCTCCAACCAAACCAGCGGCTGCGTGAAAGTTTGCATCACTTCCGCTGAGAAGCGCGGTGCTAACGTCGCCGGAAACGTTTCGCGCATGTAGAATTGCAGCTCTGCATCTGGAGCCCCCAGCAAGCGCACAAACCCAGGCGCGTAGAAGTTGCGCACATGCTGCTCTACCCGTTGCAGGAAGTCGTATTCCTGGTGGAGTAAAGGCGTTGCGTCGTGGAGGCTGGCATCTAGGCCTTGCGCAACGGGTAGCACCAGCTCGCCTAACCGCCAGGTTTCCCCAGGCAGGAAGGAAAAATAGGCTTCGCGGCGGGGCTCGTTCAGCCAATCGAAATAAAAGGTTAGGTCCGCCAGCGACTCTATATCGGGGTGCAGTTCCAAGCCAATCCAAAGGCGACGATGCTCCGCCGGGGCTGTCTGGCTGGCAACGGCCGTCAGGCGTTTCTGAGCGGCGGTTTCCACGCGCCACACCTGGCTGTCGGTGGCTAAGTAGCGCACGGCCCCTTCGGTGAGGCGAGTGGCTTGCAAAGGTGAGAAGAACATGGCCGGGCCCGCCGCTGCCCGGCCCGCTGCTGGTCGCTGAAAAGCAAACTGTGCATCGGCAGGCAGGTGCAGAATAGGTTCGCGCGGTTGGGCCTGCGCCACGGCGTGGGCTGGATGGGGCGCGTCTACTACGTCGGGGTTGAGCAAGCCCGCTAAGCGCTCTACTAGTCGGTACTGCGTATTGTTGATTTCTTGGCCTATCTTCTCTAGCTCCACTGCGCAGGCTTCCAGTAGCATTTGCACCAGCGGGTCGAAGCCATCCATATCGGCCTCACTGTAGCCCCACATTTCGGCGGCCTTCTGGGTGAGGCGGCTTTTAATGCCTGCTTTAGTGAAATCTTCAGATGCCTGCATAGGTATAGAACTGGGTATATGAGAGGGTAGAGGGGAGAAGGGCGTGTTCGGCTAGTATAAGTAGTTGAAGACTGGCCGTAAGCCCAGACAAAAGCCTATTCTGTTACTTTTTTGGGCTCGGAGCTGTGGTTACACCACGGCGAGGGGCGCCACAAATAGGCTGGCTCGAAAGGCAAACGGCTCGTTGGTACGGTGCAGCACGGCCCGGACCGTTACTTCCAGCCGCTTACGAATTCGCTGATTCACGCCTTTCATTTCGAAGTCCTCGATGCTGATTACCACTTTCACCTGCTCTAGCCGAGGCTCTCGCTCCGTAATGCTTAGCTCCACTGACCGTTGCACGTTGTCTTTCCAGCGCATAGTGGTCATGACCTCGAAATCCTGCTGCCATACCACGCAGCCAAAGCCCGGATCAAAGCGCGACTCCCCGAAGTGAGTGGTAAGCATCAAATACAAGTGCTGCGCAATAGACTCCTGCACCGAGCAGCGGGCCAGCGGCCGACGCTGAAGCAACTCCTCGAAGTTCAGCGGCAAACGGTAGTACTCCTGGCTCATCGAAAACTGATTTGTTGACTTCAACTGAAGAGAAGGAAGCGCCGCTAGCACTAGTTGTTGAACAATCCTCGTCTGCGGCCTAACTCCTTGTCGATGGAATCAATCATTTTTTCCACGCTGCCTTTCATGGACTCCGAAGTCGAGTTAGGGTTTTGCAGAATGGCTACAAAGCCCTTGCGCGACTGTTCTAGCATTTCCTTGCGCTGCTCTTTGCCTAGGCCTGAAGCGCGCAAGCGTAGGCAGTCCGCTTTCTCGAAGCTCACTTGGTCGTTGAGCAAGGCCACTTCATTGAGGCTTTCCTGCAAGCGGCGCTGCAGGTCGGCATTGCGGGCATTGGTGGCACTGTTGCCACCACCACCGCCTCCTCCGCCACCCCCGCCGCCACTAGCTACCGGAGCTGGGCGGTTGGCGGCAGCAGCTTGGTACGTGGCCAGCAATTGCTTGGTTTGGGCTAGCTCGGCGGCCATTTGTTCTCGCCCCGATACATCGATGCCCCGCCTGTCGAGCGACTCACGCAGGAAGTCCACCGTGCTGCGGTTGCTGCGGAACAGGTCGAAGTCGCGCAGCACGTTGTGGGCAAGGCGCTTGTTGGTGACGAATTGCATTTGCGTGGAGTCGCGGCGTAATTCGCTGAGCGTTACGGCAATGGCGTTCAAGTAGTCCTGGGTGCGCTTTTTCAGGTCGCCGATAACTAAGTCGTTGCTTTCGGTGCGTAGCTGGCGGTCAGTTAGCTCGATGCGTTGCAGGTGGCCCGTGAGCGTATCAAGTTGGGCAAGCAGCTTTTGCTGCTCGTCGCGGGTGCGTTGCAGTTCAAGTTTCAGCTTCTGATTTTCAGCGGTGGCAGTACCGTCGGAGAACAGGAAATAGGAGGCTACCAGCGGTAGCGCCAGCGCCAGAAGATAGAAGAGCGAAAATTTCCACAGGCGCGTGGTGCGTTCAACGTGGTTGAGGGGCTTCATGCAGGCGGGAGAGGTAACGAGCGAAAAACGAACTTAAAATGGATTCCACCGCGTAACGGGCTTTTCTGGGGCAGCTGCTGGCTCCACCGGATTCTCATTGATGAAGGTTTTCCAGCCTTCCTTGTTTTTGCCGATGTACTCGAGCTGGGTTAGCTGACGAAACACATTGGCCACCAACTGCCATAGCGCATACTGCTGCTCTAAATGCTCGTGTACTCGGTGATGGTCGTAGCGCATAGTCACGGCCCCGCTCAGGGCGTTGAGCAGCGTGGCGGGCAGCGTTTCCGACCATTGCTCGAAATACTTTAACAACTCTTCCCGCTCGGCTTCGGTGAGGCAATCGAGGGCGGTTTTCACTTGCTTGGCTACGCGCAGCAGCGTATCGAGTAAGTGGATGGGCGGCTGCTCGGCGGCGCTTAGGTGCAGGCTAGTAATGTGCTGCGCCAAGGCAAACACAGTGCGCTCCGCCAGAAACTGCACTTGCTCGCTCAGGTGGCTTTTCTTGTCGGGCCGCAGCTTCACCTTATGAATGATTTTGAAGGCGTCCGTCTCGATTTCCTGCAGTATATGCTCCACCTGGTGCAGCCACTTCAGCAGCGCCGGGTGGCTGGTAAGCGACGTGCTAGGCGGAATAAACTGCGCCACGGGCCGCAAAGCGCCATCGGCATATAGCAATTCGCCTACCACCAAATGGAACGAGCTGACGGCAGTGGTATTTACTTGCTGGGTAGGTACTACGCTCAGCTTGTACTCCGGGAGCGTGTAAGGGTGGCGGGGTGGCACTTCCTCAGGGGCCGGCTGGCCCATGGGCACCCGCACGTACGGATTCACGGATACGACCACACTGAAGCGCAGTTGCTCGGTAGCTGCCGGTAAATTAAACTCTTTTAGAAGCTGCGCCAGGCTGGTGCGCAAAGTAAGCGGCGTGCTGCCACCCGTTATTTCGATGCGGGCACCGCCCGCCGTAATAGCCCGGCAATAGCTGAGCCGAGCCTGCACGCCCTGCTGCTGGTCGACGCTCAGCTGCAACTCAAACGAGGAAAGGCCGTGCGGGTCGGTGGGCAACAGCCCGTAGCGGTGGCCACTGAGGCCAACCGCGGTGGCATCACGCAGATGTTCGGTGGTGAATTGTTCAAGCTCGGTGAAATGCCGACGGGAGATTTTCATCCCATCAACCCAATTCACAGGATAATGCTTGATTTCGGGTAGCATATAAACAGATAGAAGAAAAGCGAGAAAGACTATTTGGCTTGGCAAATTAGCAAGTGCCTCGCAGCAACGCGACACTAGGGGCTAACGAACCATCCGACGGGCAACAATGATGTCACCTTGCTTGATAAAGTTGTTGCGGAAACTATAGTCCGGATTGATGTAGCGGCGAGGTTTCCACCAGCGCTGCTTGGCGTAGAATATCCAGCCATAGGGCTGGCCCTGCTCGTCGAGGTACTGGAGCGCCTGCTCGGGTTTCAACACATTGTAGTCGGTGAGGAAAATCTGAAACAGGTCGCTGAAAAGCATTTCGTGCGGCGCCTTCGTGGAGAAGTCGTGGTAGAGCGACTCGCCGAAGCGGCGCGACATCCAGAAGTGCACCACCATGAAATTGCTGAGGTCCATGCGGGCCAGGTCGGGGCCGGGCGAGTTGGGCTGATAATACCAGAGCTGGTATTGCTTGTGCGGAATTTGACGCCACGCGCGGTAAGCCTCATAAAAAAAGTACGGAATAACAACCGGCAACGTAGCCATGATGAAGGCCGAAGGCGCCGTACGCCCTTCCAGCGCCGGCAGCCATACCAGCAACGACACGCCCAGGGCACCGGCCATCCAACTCAGCACCGTCATCACGGTGCCGTGCATCCAATCGTCGGGGTTGAACCAGGCCAGCCACCGCTGTTGCGTGTAGAGGTGCAGGCAGCCCAAGAGCAGCGCAGCCACTTGCATAAGCAGAAAGGTGAGCTTGTATGCCAGCGGGCTGTAAACGGCCCCCACGCCCAGCAAGCCGAACAGCAAGAGGCTGCTAAGCAAATACAGAAACACGCTTACAAACGTCGGACTCTGTTGCAGGCTAGAGCGGGCGTTCGAGAATATATTGCTTACTGCGCTGCGCGCGTGCGATTCCGGATTAGGAGTCAGCATAGTTGAAGCTAGCTTAATCAGTCTTTCTATATTAATGAAAAAAACAAAGACACAGGGTAGCATCCTAGTTGAAGCCATACAAGAAGTAAAGCGCAGAACGCTTTGCTTTACCTACTTTAGGACCGACGGGTTGTTGGCGTTGATTTTAAACATTCCGTCATTTGATTGTAAGTTGTCAGAAAAAAGATAGTATGCCAAACCCAAGCGCATATGGACGCTTATTCGGGACAGTGCCAGCTACTCCGGCGGCCCCCGTTAAGTACCTCGCCGCCAATGGCCCCCGGTTGTTGCTCGACAAGCTGCGGCGCCAATCCCTGGACTTGCGCCTGGAGGTAGTGCTAGCCGATTTATTGGCCTATGGCTACCAATTCGACGATTTCATTGTTCGGCCCGTTAGTTTGTTTGCTCGTCGTTACCGCCGCGACATCGGCGACGTAAAGGAAGAGGAAACCGAACAGTGGCGAACCTTGAAAACTGCCATTGAGGTGCACCGCGAGGGCCTGTATGATGCCTTGCCTCAGCAGCTTTTCCATCATCCCGGCGACCCCACACCCCAGCAAGGAGTGCGGGCCATGATTGAAGATATTCAGGCTCAGCGCCGCCGCGAAAAGGCTTCTCGGCGCTTCTTTCTGCCTTTCGAGCAAGAGCTCTACCGCTTCCGGGTGCTGCTAGAGCAAGAGGAGCGGCGGTACATGACCAACCTGTCGGCAGAGTGGTACAACGAAGTGCTGGCCCGTTTTTGGGAACTAGCCGGCCAACTGCCCCCCAAACAGGTAACCACACTATTGTACTTGCTGCCTTTAGCGCACCGCATTGTTGGTGATTTGCCTCGTACGCAGCAGGTCTTTGAAAGCGTATTGGAAGTGCCCGTGCACTTACAAACCGTGGCCCCGCTACAGTTTCCCGCCGAGGCTATTGAGCTGGCCGATGGAGCATCCGGCGCCATATTGGGGCAGGGCGAGCTTGGCCGCGACCTGGTGTTGAGTGGCGCGTACCAGGAAACCCTACCGGCCCTGGAAGTTAGCTTGCTTTCCTTGTCAACGGCCGAGCTGGAAGTATATCTGGCTCCCGGTACGTGGCAGGCGCGCGCACTAGACTTGTTGTGCCGATACTTTATTTCCTTTGAAACCGACGTGGTGTTCCGCTACGAAGTGGCACCTGGCACCCAATCGTTCGTGCTATCAGACGAAGGCGAAACGGCTGTGCTGGGCTATACTACGTCCGGCCTGTAGGCCGGCTCGGCGCAACGGTTTCCTTGGCGCTTGCTTAGCGTACTCTGTTGTGCATCCTGCCTGCTGGCACCATATCAGGACAGGCCGTGCTCATGCGCAAACTGCACGAGCGCGGCCACGTTGTGCAGCTTGAGCTTGTGCATGATGTTGCGGCGGTGGGTGCTCACCGTAAATTCCGACAAGGAAAGCCGGTCGGCCATTTCGCGGGTGGTTAGGCCGGCGCGCACCAGCCCAACAATTTCTCGTTCCCGAGGGGAAAGATGGTGCAATGGCGGAAGTACGCCATCGAGCGGTTGCGCCACCGACTGCCACACCTGCGGAAACATGCGCTTCCCGGCGTGCACCACCCGAATAGCCGTCAGCAACTCGGCCGCATCAGCTGATTTCGGCACGAAGCCGCTGGCCCCGGCCGCTTCCAGGTTTTTCATTAGCTCGGGAGTGGCTGCCGTACTAAACACCAGCACGCGCAGGCTAGGCCATTGGCGTCGCAGCAACGGAAGCAAGGTCAGACCATCGGGGGGGGGTAAGTGTAGGTCGAGGAGGAGTACGTCGGCTGGTGCCTCACTTGCCGCGTGTAACCATGCCAATAGCGCATTGCCAGAACCAAATTGCCCTAGCACGCGCAAATCTGACTGCTCAGCCAGCAGCCGAGCCAGGCTCTGCGTCAGCATCAAGTGGTCATCTAGAATCAGTAAACGGCACGGCATAGGAAAGGTGGAGGTAGAGGTTCTTGAATAGGCAAACGGGTTGGGGCAGGGGGCACAGGGCCAATACACCAAATTCAGCAGGAAATAGCTGTTGCCCAACTCAACAGGTACTGCGCACACGTAAAAAAATGTGGTGCGTCAACAGGGCAGCCGGACCATAATGCAGGAGCCCTTTTCTGTGCTGTCAATATGGACTTGCCCGTGCAAGTACTCGGCTCGGGCATAGACGCCGCGCAGGCCAATGCCTGGGCCTGTAGCCGTAGGGTTGAACCCGCTGCCATTGTCTTCCACCATGATTTCCAATGCCGCAGGAAGCCGTAGCAGCTGCACTTGAACCTCAGTGGCGTGAGAGTGGCGCACGGCATTGTTCAGCAACTCGGCCGCAATGCGGTAAGCAGCTAATTGAAGAGGCTGGGGCAGCTGTTCAAGGCCAGCATCACAATAGGTGCGCACGGTGGGGCTGCCGTAGAGGTTGAGCAGTTCGGCTAGGGCGGCTATAGATTCGGTTAGGCTGCCGAGGCCGGGCTCAGCAGGCAGCACCGCGTGGCTGAAAGTGCGTACTTCGTCGCGCAGGTGGCGCAGCAGCAGTTCGGTGTGGCGGCCAGCGGCAGCGGCTTCCGGGGAGCTAGATATGGCCTGCTGCACTGCCTGACCCTGCCAAGCCAGATGCAAGGCCGCCAGGTTGGGGCCCAGGGCATCGTGCAGCTCGCGGGCTAGCCGCTCTCTTTCTTCTTCCTGCGCTGCAATGAGCCGGGCTCCCAAGGCATTGCGCTGCCGCAACTGCTTGATGCGTAGCTGCGCGTTCTGCCGAAGCGTGTACCGAAAGCGTCCGGTCAGGAGCGCACTCAGTACCAAGAGCTCGAGAAATAGTCCCCATGCCAAAGGATTAGGGTAGATGGGGTTGAAGCTGGTCAGCCCCATGTGATTCAGCCAGAACACGGCAGCCCCAACGAAAAAGAAAAGGTAGGTGAGGGTGTAGTAGAAGCCTAAGCGGCGGCGGCGCCAGGACAGCATCACGGCAATAAGCGTCACCCAGCCGTAGGCGAACAAGCTAACGAGCAGCAGCTCGCGGATGCTGTTCAAGATCAACACCACCGACATGCTGTAGCGCACTGCCCAGGGCAGCAGGGTTGCGTACACCCCCACAAACACCACTGCTACGCCCGCCAGCCAGTTGCCGAGCCGGTACAGCCGCCGCCACCCACTGCGCAGCCGCAGAAACAGTTGCATGATGCGTATGCCAGCAGCGGCAGCCAAGAGCATGAAGTTGAATTGCCCCACCGACCAAATCAGTTTGTACAGCGCCGCCGGTAGCAGCATAGCATCCAAACTGTCTTCCATCATCAGAAATAGGGTCACGCACACCACGTAGGCCACGTACCACGTGTGAATTTGGTCGCGCAGGAAGGCGAAAAGCACCAGGTTGAACAAGGCGCTGCTCAAGTAAAACCCAAGCAGCCACACCCAATGACGTTCGAAGGGAAAGTTCATCTCCCAAGACAGAAAGTGCTCGGCCGTTTCGATGTAGGTAGGCAAATACAGCGCCCCGGAATACAACTCGATGCGCAGATACAACACTGCCGACTCATTGGGTTCTAGGGTGAAAGGAAAGCTCACCGACCGGGCCGGGAACTCTCGTTCGGAGGCAGGGGTCCAAGAACTGGCTGTGCCTAACGCAGTGAAGGTGGTTTCGCCCTGCCGACGGCAGTACAGCGTGGCGCTATCAACGAAGTTGAAGATGCTCCACAGGTAGCGCAAGCGCTGTAGTTCGGTGTTGCGCACCGCTAGCCGCATCCACACCCGTTCGTGTAGCATGCCGAGGTTCAGCGGTTGGTGCCAGGGGCCGGGCCGAAACTTGCCGGCCCGCCATTGTGCCTCCACTTGCTCCGGGTTGGGAGCCGCCGCAAAGGGTTCAGTATAATAGCGGTAGGCCTCTGAAATGTGAACCCCTTTCGGATTCTTGAGCAAAAGCGTGTCCTGCAACACCTGCGCCTCTATTGGGGCTGCTTGCGTTGTGTGCTCACACAGAATACATATAATTATAAACCAAGCATATACAGCGTAGCTCAACTTATGTATCATATATGTGAAATATTCTGCATTTAATCTGCATAATACAAAACATTAGTTGGTTAGTAATATTTTGTCAGTGTTTATACGTATAAATATTTATAAAATCGTGTTACCACAACGCACCTTCGGTTGTAGCAAAGTAATTGACAGTCAATCCGCTATAGACTGTGTTGTTGCCGAGCAATCTGGGGTGTTACGTTTCTGATACACCAGGTTGATGAGCGTAGCATGAAGCTGAGGTGCGCAGCAGGGACTTGCTGGGCTGGTATGGCCCGATAAGTCACGGCAGCCAAAAAGCAATACCCGCTTGGTTTAGCCAAGCGGGTAGTATACCACTGTTTAATAGTCTCGGCCTAGGAGCCTGGCTTCAGCGTTCGGCCCAGCCAGTCAAAGAACACCCGGTTCCAAAGCACCGAGTTTTGCGGCTTCTGAACCCAATGGCCCTCGTTGGGGAAATACAGAAAACGACTCGGGATGCTGCGCAGCTGCGCCGTGCCAAATGCTTCCATGCCTTGGTCTTCAGGTACTCGGAAGTCCTTGCCGCCGTGGATGACAAGGATGGGCGTATCCCAATTTCGGGCGAAAAGCTGCGGGTTGAACTCTTGATAGGACTGAGCTACATGTTGCTTCCTTTCGAACTCAGCATCCGCACCAAGGAGGGCAGACCTATTTGCTAGGTTGTCTGTAGCTGCTACCGGTTCAGGGTTGGTTGCTATGCGTGTTGCTGTCTCAACACGCATAGCTGAATCTTTCTGTGCGCTAGAAAGTGTTCTGCTCTTTGAGGGTATCTGCCAAGGTGCTCCGCCTAGCTCGTGGTTGGCGAAGAACATTTCCTCGGTGGTTGGGTACCAACTGGTGAGATTGTAGAGGCCAGCATGGGCAATGAAGGTTTTGAAGCGGCCTTCGTGCTTGCCCGCCAGCTGGTATACGGAGTAGCCGCCGTAGCTAGCCCCTACACACCCGCGCCGGTCTTTATCCACGTACGGCTCCTCGCTCACGGCGTCAATGGCGGAGAGGTAGTCGCGGATGGCTTGGCCGCCCCAGTCGCCGGAGATGCTCTTGTTCCAGTTGGTGCCGAAGCCGGGCAGGCCGCGCCGGTTCGGGGCTACCACGATGTAGCCGTTGGCCGCCATCAGCTGAAAATTCCAGCGGTACGAGAAGCTTTGTGTGATGGGGCTTTGGGGCCCACCCTGGCAGTAGAGCAACGTTGGGTATTTCTTGCTCGGGTCGAAGTCCGGCGGGTAGATAACGTACACCTGCATCTGCTTGCCGTCGGTAGTGCGCACCATCCGGGCTTCGCTCTTGCTGGTTTTGATGCCGGCTAGCTCCTGCTGATTAATAGAGGTAAGGGGCGTTTCGCGGCCGGTTTTCAGATCGACGCGCACCAGGTCGGCGGGGTGGCGTTGGGTGGTTTTATTGCAGATGGCCACGTCGGGGCCCGCTAGCTCGAAGCTGTTGTAGTTCTGCGCTCCTGTGGTTAGTTGCCGGATTTTGCCGCCTTTGCTTGGTACAGAAAACAACTGCTCGGTGCCAGCCACGACACTCACGAAGTAAATCGTCTTGCCATCCGGACTCCAACGGATGTTGGCAGCCGCTTGCTCGGACTTGGCTGTAATGTCGGCGCGCTGTTTGGTGTTGAAATCATAGACCACGATGCCAGTGCGGTCGGCCTCAAAGCCGGGAGTGGCCATGCTGAGCCACGCCACTTTGCTGCCGTCGGGGGAGAAAACCGGTTCTGTGTCGTAGCCGCCGAGGCCTTCGCTCACGTTCAGCGTCTTGCCGGCTCGAATGTCGTAGAGATAGATATCGGAGTTGGTGCTTTCGGCCTCCGCTTTGCCCGTGAGCTTGCGCGAGGTATACGTTAGCCGGTACCCGTCCGGAGCGAAAGCCAACTGCTCGGCACCGCCCAAGGGCTGCAAGGGCGCATCGAACTTCTCACCCGGCATGACATCCTTGCCATAGCCCGTTGGGCGCCCATCTTCCCCCACAGGCTGAAAAAAGACGTGGCTCGACTTGAAATCGTCCCAGGTATTCCAGTGGCGGTAGTTGAGGCCGTCGATGATGCGGGCGTCGGCTTTGGGAAGGTCGGGGTACCAGTCCTGCACCGATTTGCCGGTTTTTACATCTTGCGTGTACAAGATGAAGTTACCGGTAGGCGCGTACCGCAGGTTGGCCAAGCCTTCCTCCGGAAACTCACTGAGCTTCTGCTTGCCCGTGCCGTCGGGGTTTAGCACGTACAGTTGGTCGCGGCCGCTTTCCGCCGACAGGAACGTAAGCTTGCCGTCGGGGCGCCAGTTGAGCGTGTTTTCCGAGTCCGGCGAGTTGGTGAGCTGCCGGGCCGGACCGCCCGCTACCGGCACCAGCCAGATATCAGCATTGCCTTTGTTGTCGGCGAGGCTGAAGCGGGTCACCGTGTAAGCCACCGTCTTGCGGTCCGGCGACACCTGCATTTCGCCGAGGCGCCCAAGCTTCCAAAGCAGCTCGGGCGTGTACACCTGCTGTTGAGCTGCTGCTGCTAGCGGCAACAACGTCAGCGCAGCCAAAAAGGAAATTTTCATAAGGAAAAAACCAAGCAAAAGTGGGAAGTGCAAGGTATGAATCGGTGGGGCTTGCCACTTCGCTGGCAGCAAGAAAGCCCCAACCCAGTACTGCGTCTTCAGCGCTCCGCGGCCGGCTGGTGTACCTGCCCAACCTCTCTATATGAGGGATACAGACTATTTAATATCTATGAAAACTAATACTAAGGCAGTTTGCGTTCATAGGATAAGAACACCTGCCTTGTGCTCGACTTCAGCCAGAAGAAGTTGTCTTTGACCGAGTCGATAGCACGGCAGACGTTCTAATACGCGTAAATTGGGTTAGCTATTCTTTCCTATGAAATCCTTATTTACTGTCTCCTTGCTGTTTGTGCTGTCCACGACGGGCTTCGCACAGCAGTCGGCTTCTGTGCTGAAGCCAGCGCCCAGCCCTCGGGAAACCAAGGAACTGGAGCGTCAAAAGTGGAATGCCGTGCTTACCGGCAAGGAAACCCGCGTGGCCTTTAATGCCCGGCCCAACAAGCTGCTGGCTGAAACCATAAAAGGCCGGCCCACCGGCAAGGCGCTCGATGTGGGCATGGGCCAGGGACGCAACACGTTGTACTTAGCAAACCAAGGCTGGGATGCCTACGGGGTAGATATAGCCGACGAGGCGGTAACCCTGGCGCAGGATAATGCGCGCAAAGCCAACTTACGCATTACCACCTTCGTGCAGGATGATGCCGAGTTTGATTTCGGTAGCAACCGGTGGGACTTGGTGGCATTCATTTATGCGGGCGGGCGTAACCACGTCGAGAAAGTGCACCAGAGCCTGAAACCAGGCGGATTGGTGGTTATCGAAGGTTTCCACCGCGACGCTACCCGGCAGCGCAAAATAGGAGAGAGTGTGGTGTTCGACACCGATGAGCTAAAGAAGCTGTACGCGGCTGCCGGCTTTACCATTGTGCGCTACGAAGAAACCGAAGGCATCGGGGACTTTGGCTTGCAGCAGATGCGGCTGGTGAAAATGGTGGCGCAGAAAAAAAAGTAGCGTTTGTCTGCTTGTCAGTGGGCTAATTGAGGGTCAAGCAGGTGGTACTGCTGCCTGCTGGCGGCCACAGAGGTCTGAGTGGGAGTAGCGCTTGGCCCAAGCTTCGCGCTACCTCCTTGTCAGTTAGTCTTTTTTGTCTTGGCTGGCGGGCTTCTTACGGCCCGAGCCGCTTTTCTTGCCGCCACCGTCTTGCTTGTTGACGGTGGCCCAAGCCCGAGCTTCGGCTTCTTCTTCGGGTACGCCCCGCTTTTCGTAGCTCTCTTCGATGTGTTCAGCCTGCCGTTTCTGCTTGTCGGTGTAAGCCGACTTGTCTCCTTGTGCCATGGTGCCAGATGGGTTAAGTTGATAAAAAGCGCGTACTGTGCAGTAGTGGTACGACTCTGGCCGTAGGGTGTTATGTCGAGCTGTTGGCATTGGTCGGGTGGTCCTGCCTATCTTCGTGCATTCTTATTTCATCTTCTGTTTCTACCATGCGTCAGCTTGCCGATATTCCGCATCCAGAGGTCAAAATCACACTTTTTTCTTGGAACGGGAAGTACCTCATCAAGCTCGAAAAAGGCCCGTACGAGCAAACGTATAAGGTGAGCGAGATGGACGTGACCAGCGACGAGGAAGTCCGCACCTTACTCGATGAAGAGTTTGTGCGCGCCGTTATCAATCGGTTCCAGCAGATGCACCAGGATCTGCAAGCCACCTTCGAACGCCACGACATCTATTAGCGCCCTTTCATTATCCTGCTTCACCCCCAGCAGCTTTCAGTGCTTCACTGCCCTTCTGAACCCATGAAAAATCAAGTTCACTTTTTGCTTTTCCTGCTGGCGTTTGTGCTAACAGGGTATTCCGCCAGCGCGCAGATGTACGAAGTGCGCGACAACAGTATCAACTACGAAAAGCAAGAGCGGGCCGCGGCCAAGGTACTGGTAGACGGTACGCCTGAGTGGACCCGCAACTTCTGGCAGTCTTGGCTGAAAGATACCTACAATATCAAGAGCAAGGGCAACGGCACGTTCGGGGTGGGCAAGCGCGACGTGCTGGCTGCCAAGCAGGTGCCCGCTTCTAGCGTGTCGGGCAAGCTGATTGACCTCTACGCCATGGTAACGGCGCCGTCGGATAGTGTAACGGAGCTGGCCGTGTTTGGCGGCTACGATGCCAAAACCTACTTCAGCCCGGAAAACACACCAACTGAGTTTGCAGCCATGCGGACCATGGCCCAGAACTTCGCCAAAGCGGCTCGCCTGAAAGCGTATCAGGAGCAAATTGAGGCTGCGGAGAAAGAACTGCGCGAAACCGAAAAAGAAAAAGACCGGCTGGAAAAAGAGCGGACAAGCCTAGCAAAGAACACCGAGAATAACCTAGAGAAAATTGAAGCGTTGAAGAAGCAAAACATCGACAACAAGCTTAAGGCCAGTCAGGATTCCGCGCAGCTACTCGTCAACGCGCAGCAACTGGAATTGCGTAAGGCCAAGCTACAGCGACGCAAAGACCGGCTCTCCACCCTCGGGCGCTAACAGCTTGCTAGTCAAGCACGGCACTAGCTGTTCTTTCGCTGGCGCCAACCAACACCACTTCCTCACTCTCGTTTAAGGCCTGACAGTACTTGCCTTAGTTTATTCGCCCTGCTTACATGGAAAAAGGTTCTTCACCCCTCGACACCCTTCGCCAACTCCGGGAGTTGCTTGATGCGGGCACCATCACGCCGCAGGAGTTCGAGACGCTGAAGGGCAGACTGCTGGCCGAGCAACCCGCTCCGCCGACGGTTCCACTGAATCCTACGTTTACGGCTCCCACAACAACTCCTGAGACACCCACCTCCGTTCGGCCAGAGCCAGAAACTGCGCCGCCCGCCGCTCCAAGTCCGGCGAACGGGCCAGCCGAGGAGTTGCCGCCGTTACTGGACTTCTTCAAGCAACCATCAACACCAACTTCGCCGCCGCAACCGCCCGCTGCACCAGTAAGCCCCGATAAGCCAGCCTACAACGCTCCTACGCCGGCTCCCGTTGTGCCGCCAGCCTCTTCTACCCCGGACTTCTATCCGCCGCGGCCAGCCACGCCACCCACGCCACCCGTCTCGCCTACGCCCCCGCAATTCTACCCGCCAACTCCACCGCCGCCCGCTGCAACCGCGCCGCCGGATTTCTTTCCACCCAGAACGCCAGCACCGCCCGTGCCGCCCGTGGAACCTGTTCGTCCGGTTGGGCCACCGGTAGCCGTGAAGCCCTTGGTGGTGACGCCACCGCCGACAGCACAAGCACCCGACTTAGAGGAGTATGAGGAAGAAGATGCGCCAGCTAAAAGCCCGCTTGGCAAAATTCTGGCTATAGGCGGTGGGCTGTTGCTGCTAGCGCTTATTTGGTACCTGGTTGCCGGACAATCCAGGTCCAGTGAACACCTCACCAGCATCAGCCAGACTGCCGCCGATACGGTAGCCGTCACGCCTGAAACTGGCCCCCAGGCCGAGCAGCTGGACTTGCCACCGGCCGCCGCGCCCGAAACGGTGCGCGTGGCCCCCGTAATTCCACCCGTAACCACTGATTCTGCGGCAGTTGCGGCGTCCTCCGGCACTACCGAAGATGCCCCCCAGGCAACCCAGGCTACTCCTCCCGTCACGGAAACGAAGCCGGCCGAGAATACCAACGAGGCCACTGATAGAGTGCGCGACGTATTGGCAGCCTATTACGCTGATATCCAAGCTCCACCGTTTAACGCCGACCAGTACTTCGCACCGCAAGTGGATCTGTTTGTGATTTTGCGTAACACTACGCCTGCGGCCATTAGCGCGTGGTTGGAGCAGAATCGGTTTGCTGAGCTAAAAGACGCGCAGTTTCAAGTGGAGCCCGGTAGTCTGCGAGTAGCCGCCCCCGCCAACGACGGTTCGCGGGTGGTTACTTACATCGAGCGGGGCCGCGGCTTTCGTCAGTCGCTTCAGAAAAACCAGTACATCCGCGCCCAAATGCGCCTGCGCCTCAACCCCGACTATAAAATCACCTACCAAAAACAGGAGCGCTTGCTAGAAAATACGCTCACCGATCCGGTGGCACCCCCGCCCACTCCTGAATAGGTTGCGTTTCTAAAAGCAAAGCACATGATAGCAAGAATGTGGCATGGAGCCGTGCCCGAAACCAAGGCCGACGCCTACTACGAGTACCTGCTTCGCACCGGCTTAGCTGATTACCGCACTACACCCGGCAACCAGGGCGTAACCGTTTTGCGCAGAGTACAGGATGGGGTCGCCCACTTTCAGCTACTAACTTTTTGGGAGTCCTACGCTGCTATCCAGGCCTTCGCCGGTCCTACCTACGAGCAAGCACGCTATTACCCAGAAGATGCGGCGTTTCTGCTGGAAATGGAGCCGTACGTCACGCACTACGAGGTGCTGCCCTTGCCAAATGATACGGGGCTTGGCAAGTAGCTCTCCTGTTACTTCCCCAAAGAGCCAATCTTGGGCTGAATCTGGATGATGAAGCGCTTGTTCTTGCCTTCTTCGGCGCCGGTGTAGCGGCCGGTGCCGCGGAACCCGCTGCCCGCCGCTACCACTTCCAGATTGGAAGGGAACCGGACACCCGCTTGCTCCCACAGACGGATAACGGCCAGGGCGCGGTTGTAGCTAAGCTGCCGTACGGCTGGTCCATCGAGGTTGCGCGGGTCGTCGTCGGGGTAGCGCAGGTCTTTGGCGGCGCGGCCTTCCACCACAATGAGGTACTGCACGTTGTCGTTGCCTAGGGTCTGCATTTGGCGTTGCAGGAAGCGGCCGGCTTGGGTGAGGGGCGTGCGAGCCACATCGGGTAGGGCGTCGCTCTTGGGCGCAAACGTGACGGGGAAGTTCAGCTCGTAGCGTTTGTAGCGCTGGTTGTACGTGAAATAGTCGCTTTCCAGGCGTTGGAGGGCGGCTTTGATTTCATCGAGCTTGCGCTTCTCCTGCACCTGCACGCGGAGCTCAGCAATCAGGCGCTCGTTGTTGTTTTGCTGGTCTTGGAAGCGTTTGTAGCTAAGCACGAACAAGACCAACATCACCAGAAACAGCGCCGTCATCAGGTCCACGTAACTAGGCCAGAAGAAGTTGTTGCGGCCGGTCGTCTTCATCGGGCCTTGGGCTTGGCAGGAGTTGGGCTCCCGAATACCTTCTCCATCATGCGGCCGACGGGGCCTTTGGCCGTGGCTTTTTCAAGCAGCGTGTTGAGGGTACTCATCTGCTGGAGAAGCTGCGTGTTGATGGCCGCATCATCGGCCATTTTTTGCATCAGCCGGTCGTGGGTGCGGTTGATGGACTGGCTCAGGATATCTTGCTGGGCGTTAAGCTGCGCCTGCTGGTGGTGCAGGTTCTTAAACGGCTCCATGTAGCGCACAATCTTCTCGTAGATATTGTCGCGGTTCAGGGTCTTGAAATGGTCCTGCCACAAGTTAGCGGCCTCATCGGCTTCCTTCTGGAAGTGACCCATGCGGCGGCGCATCACATCGGCCAGCTGATGGTACTGCTCGTCAAAGAACTGCTGCGTCTGGCCGGCCATGCGGGCCATTTCGGCCTGGTTCTGCTGAAAAAACTGGAGCTGCGCCCGCACCGTGCCATCGTGCTGCGAAACCAGTTCCGGCACGGCGTTCAAGCCTTTTTCCAGATTCGTGAGGCGGTTGAGCAAGCCCGAAACCCGGTCTGCCACGGCGTTGCCGGCTATCATGGTGGCATTCAGCTTATCCTGGTACACCAAGAAGTTCTCGAAGTGGTGGGCACTTTGGGCCACCTTATCGAACACCCGGATACTGGCATCGGCCATTTGGGTGTAGCCTACTTTCTGCAATTCCTCCAGGAAGTTCTTCTGCGTGCTGATGTTCTCGTTCAGCGCATTGATAATGGGTCCGAATTCGTAGATTTTATCTACGAATTCCTTATTGAAGCTGTCGAGCACCGACTTGAGGTTGCTCAGGCTGCTGGCCATATCGGAGTGCAGAATGGGCAGCAGCTCCACTTGCAGGAAGGTATAGTAGTCGTTCTGGCGCTCCTCGGCCTGGCGGTGTGCGGCGCGGTAAAGCATACCAGCCCATTGCGTGAAAAACAACCCGAGTAAGCTGCCCACCATGGCAATAGCCACGCCCTGCAAAAACGACTGAATGGCGGCCTCATCGAACTTGCCCCCGCTCAGCAGCAAACTGCCTAAGCCAAGAATGGCGCCCAAAAAGGTGCCCATCAAGCCGACATATAGGGGGGTAGAAGTGCCTTGCTGCACTTCATTGTCCAGCGCTTCGGCCCGGCGCTCGGCAATGTTCTGCAGGATATCGAAGCTGGCGGTGCCCTTATTTTTGAGCAGGTAGGCATTGGTATCTACCAGCACGTCCTTGAAGTCGGGGGAAGCGGCGGGGGCTTCTAGCGTGTCTACTTGCTGGCCAGTGGTGGCGTCTTCCACCCGGCGCAGGCGCAGTTGGTCGTCCGTCGGAAACAGAGTAGCCAGTCGCTCAATATCGAGGCGGCTACGGCGGAAAGCCAGTATCTGCACCGTCAGAATGCCTATAACTACTAGCAGTTCCAGCAGGGCAATTACCATTGGTACGTACGGTTTAAAAGAGAAGTGTGAGTGGTAAGAGTGTCATGCTTCGACTGCGCTCAGCATGACGGATATAGTTTGACAACATCAGCGGATAAATCACTTTAACAAGTGTGCTGTATTAAATCAAAATAAGAACGTCATGCTCCGGCCAGCGCAGCATGACGTTCCTTTACAAAGTTACACTCGACTACACGAAATAAATCCGGGCTTTCTGGTTGATGCGCCAGTCGCCGGATGGAGTGCGCTGCACAGTGCCAGGCGTTTCGGTGATAATGCGCGACACTGGGCCGGTAGGGTAATTGTAGGTGCAAGCCGGCTCCAAGATGCTCATGTGGCTACCAATGTAACCGCCATGGCCGCTTTCGTTGCGCGTGACCACGAAAGTGCCTTGGTCGGGAGTCCGCTCGTCCACCATTATTTCAAAAATGGTGTACGATGCAGGCGCGTCGGCTAGATTGTCGCGCAGAAACGCCCCGTTGATGGGCTGCTGATTGGCATAGATGACATGCACCCGCGGGGCTGCGGGCTCTGCTGGTGCCGGGGCGGCCGGAGCTTCAACGGCAAACAAATGGTCGGTTTGGTCGGGTTCTGGAGCTGCATAAACCGCCTGCTGCGGAGGAACTACCGGGGCTGGTGCCGCCGCTTGGGGCTGTGCTTGGCGGGTTGGCGGCTTAGGCGCTTGCTTTTGCTTGGGCGCTGGCGCCGCTGGTGCTGTTGAAGGCGATTTAGCTTCATTCAAGGCCTTGTACACCACTTCGCGCACTTCCATGAGTTGCGCATTACTCAAACGACCGTCCTGACTGAAAGACTGTTGCCGTTGCGTTGAGGTTCTGGCGGACTCACTATCGTACGTGCTTGCGTCATACGACGAAGAGCGTTGCCGCCCGCCCGATTTGCTACGCGTCAGCAGCAAGTACAGCACGCCTAGCAAACTCAGGCCCGACATCAACAAAGCAGCCCAAAGAAGCGGGGGAGTAGCGGAATCGGGCATAGCAGGAGCAGGGGTTGAAGTAGGAATATCGGTTTGTGCTTCGGGCTGTAGCTGCCCCTCGGGTACTTCGTAGGCATCGGCCCCGGAGTCTTGAGCCGGGGTAGCCGCTACCTCGGTGACGTCGGCAATGGTGGGGGCGGTGTCGGCTGCTTCGGCCGCCGTAGTAGCCGTGCCGGTAGCTAGTTGGTTGAGCTGCCTAGACAGCGCCGTGAGGCTGCTTTTGCGCTCCAGGTCCGCCATGCGTTCCGGGTTCTTTTGCAGCTCTGCCACTATGGCTTGGGCCAGCCCACCGTAGTCACTCGGGTTGACTTTGTCTTGAATAGTACTGACAACGCCCCGGAACTTCAGCACCCGCTGCTGCGCACCAAGCTTCTGCTTTTCTAGCACCACCGCCGCATCTACTCCCTGGTTGAAAGCGGAGATGCTCTTGTCTTGGATAGTCTTCAGTAGCTCTGCCTGAATTGGCTTCAGGGCAGGGTCGTCGGTGTAAACAAACCGGGCAGTAGCGGCCCACATTTGAGCGCGGGCGTTGGCGGGAACCACCTCGGTGGTTCCCGCCGCGTTGCCGCTGGTTTGTGCCAGTACCGCCGGCCCGGATAGCAGCGAGGCGGCTACCGCGGCGGCGCGTAGCCACTGACCGGCGGCCGAACTCTTACTGCGGTTGCGTGGCATAGTTCCGTTTGAATAGCTCGCGGCCCAACTGGAATAAGGCGTCGCGGAAGGGGAAGAAGAACAGCGTTTCGGGCAGTCGGTCGTCCGGCTTCGCGCCGTTGTTAAGCAAGGAGTTCAGACCGGCATTCAGGCTGTCTTTGAGTTGGCCATCGAGGAAGTTGTACACGAAGTCCGGATTCATTTCCACGTTCAGGTCCTCCAACAAGTCGCGAACTTCCTGCGAATCGTGGGTGAGGAAACGGACCAAGCGGCGGGCATTAGCTAGCACGTCTTCGCGCAGAGCAGTGGCGTCGCCCAAGGTCAGCACTGAGGTTGGGGCTGGCGCGGAAAAGGGCTCCACGTCCGCGGGCACCGTACCCGGCAGCACGAACTCCTTGGGGTCGTTGAGGTGATTGCCGTCCTTCATCTTCCAGAGCACGGCGCCGTTGGCGGTAGCCTCTTTGGGCTGGCCTACTAGTGTGAGGCGGAAGTCACGTGGCGCGGTTTGGCCCGAGGCAAATTGCAGCACCAGCTTCGCCAGCTCCGTCAGCGCCGACAAGTTGGAATTCAAATCCAGCATGCGCAGGTAGGTGCTGCCTTTGCCGCTGAAGCACAAATGACGCGGTACATCCAGACCACGAGCCTTGCACACCTGGCCCACGTGGTACACGATGGCCGCAAAGTGCAGGAACAGCACCACGCGCAAGTGCTTGGCGCCGCGCAGCTCTTTCGAGAATTCCAGCTGCTTATCGAACCCGAATAGCAAACTCACCACGTCGGCAGAGCCAGCCTTGCTTTCCAGCGCCGCCTTCACCACCTCGCGCGCTGCCCACGCTTCCTGGCTGATGGGCTTGTTGGCCGTGCGGCTCACGTAGTAGTACAGCAAGCCATTCTGCTGCCGCGACCCGCCGCCTGCTCCGTCGCCCCACAGCACGTCGCCGGCAAAGCGGAACGAGAGGGTAGCTTCCGGCTGCCGACCGCGCAACAGCAGCACGTCGGTAGTACCACCACCGATGTCGATGTTCACCACGTTTTCGTCGCCGGTCGGCACAATGCCGCCGTCGGTACGGGGGTCAGTCAGGTACAGGTACGGCGCCCACGATTCGCTGATGTGCGCTAGGCGAGTACCAGCTTCCTGCCCGAAGATGCGCGAAAACTCTTCCTGCCAGATTTCCTCGAAGTCCCGGATGCCGCTCTTCTTCATGCTCAAAGGCCGCGACCATACCACTTGGGTCTGGCTCACGTCGCCTTCGTTGAGCGCTACTTTGTGCTTAATAAGCAGCAGCAGCTCCCGGATGTACGCCCGAATGCGCTGCACTCCGGCGGCGCGATGGGCACCCTCGGTATCCCACTTCAAGTTGGTTTGATAGCGCCCATCCTCGGGGTGGTTGTACAACGATCCGTCGCGGCTCAAGTGGAAACCGATATTGATGCTGCCAAACAGCATCGGGTCGCCCTCTCCCACAAACGCCGGCGACTCGCACGTGGCCGTCCGGATAGGGAAAGCCACGTCGGCGCCATCGGTACCAATGAAGGCGGGCACGAATTCGCGGTTACGCACCGTGTCGGCCAGCGGCATAGTGCCCAAACTACCCACGCCGTAGCGAACTGGCAATAGATAATCGGAAGTGGCGAGGGGTTTGTTGAGCGTTACCACTTGAAGTTCTTTCTCCTTGGTGATGCTGAACGGCTGCGGCTCGCCCCGCTCGGCCGTCGCGAAGGCAACGTGCGTGTTGGTGGTACCAAAGTCCACGGCAAACGTGAACCGTTGCGAACCACCCACGGCCGTCTGCCAGCGCGGCACCAGCAAACCACTCACCGCCCGGCCCGGCCGCGCGAAGTCGGCGGCTGGCGTTTCTACTTCCATGAAATCGAAGTGCGTGCCCACCACCTCGTAGTAGGTGCTGGCTGGTCCGCGGGCGTTGCGGCCCATGCGCTGGTGCGTGCGCACACCGCGCATATTGCCTGCGCCTGCCGGAGCCAACGCTTGCTGCCCCGTGTAGAAGCGCAGACGCGCCAAGTCGGCACCTTCGTTTTGGTCGGCTAGCTGCACGTAGTAGTGGCTGTTGCCGCCAGCCTGCGCCACGTTCGGGAACTTGTAGAACGGGAACACGCCCACGTTCACGCGGGCACTTACCCGGCCGCCATTGTACGGGGTTTTGGCGTTGTCGCTCGGCACAGCGGCCACCGTCTGGTCGGCACTGGAGCCGGGCCCAGGGCGGTAGTAGTAGCGCCGCTCGTACATCACTTCACGCCCACTCGTAACGGGTATAGCGAGCTGCACTAGCACGTGATTGTCAAACACCGTGAGGCGCAGGTAACGGTCCAGGTCCTCGGGGCGGAAGTAGTCGAAGTAGCGACGCTTCAGCGGCAGCAGGAACCGGAACGGCCGGTCCTCTAGGCGCGTGCCCGGCTCCGGCAGCACCGTGCCGAAGTGGAACCGCTCGGTGTTCACCGCAAACGGGACTTCCACCAACATGTCTTCCAGCAAGTCGTTCACCGTCAGGAAGGGGTACTGCACGCCCAAGCCTTCCAGCCGGCGCTTATCCAACTCTTCGTCGTAGCTCCACTTGATAACCGTGGAATCGGTACCGGGCGTACCACCGAAGTAGTTGCCGCGGCGCAAATCCAGGCCCGGCAGCAGCGCCAGCGGCGTTTTACCGAGTTGTGGCACCGTAGCGGCCACAAACCAGTCGCTGCTAATTGGCTGCTGTGCCTCGGCCAGGTGCCGCAGCTCCACGCCCCGAATCTGCACGGCATTGCCCTGCGCATCGCGCAGCGGCTCGTAGGGCTGGTTGAAGGAGGATGCCGTTTGGTTCAGCTCCGCCAGCTCATTCATGCGGCTCCGATCCAGCGCCGTCAGGAAGTCGTACACGCTGCCTGCAAAGTCTTTGCTGCGCAAGCTTTTCTCTACCTCAAACAGACCGAAGATGTACGTCTGAAAATCAGCTTTCCGAGCGGTCAGGGGCACTACTTCGTTGTCGAAATAGAAGCCGGTGCCGCCTTTGCGCTGCGTGTTTAGCGGCCGTACTTCCGGGTGCACAAATACCAGCGTAAACGGCGAAGTACCGCCCAATAGCTGCGTGGTGCGGCGCCCGCTGGCATCCTGCCGGTCCGCGAAAATCAAATACAGCGCGTCTACCTCGCGGAAGTGTTCATCGGCCAGGTACAGCGCCAGTGTGTCGCCGAGCAGCTTCACGCGCGGGTCGGAGCTGCCTTGCAACTGCTGCAATTGCTCCTGCTTGTGCCAGGCTACAAAGCGCAGTTGGTACTCGTCGGTGGGCTTGCTGTAGAATAGCAGCTCCAGCAAGTCCCAACACTGCGACACCTGCCGGTGGTACAGCGAGTGGCCCTGCGGCTGCTGCTTCACGAATTTGAAAGCAGTTTCCAGCAAGTGCAGCCGGCCAAAAGGCGTGGGAATGGCGGTGGCCGTGCGGCGGGAGTTGCCGCCAGCGGGGTCGAGCATTCGCTCGGCTTCCAAGGCCGTCAGTTGGTTGGATTCCTGCCAGCCGCGCAGGTTAGCATTGCCGCGCTCCAGCAGCTGTAAGATATTACTCATGTAGTACGTTTCGTTGGACCTTACCCCCGGCCCCTCTCCTCAGGGAGAGGGGTGCGTTCAACGGGGAGGAAGAATATAGTTTATACTGCGTCGTCTGGAACCCCTCTCCCCGAGGAGAGGGGCCGGGGGTGAGGTTATTAAAACCCTGGTACTTTGGCGTCTACTACGTCTTCCATCACCTCGCTGAAGGCCCGCACAAACTCGCCAGGCGCTTCCGCTTCGGTTACTTTGCGTAGTTGCTTGTCAAGCCGTTCGCGCACGTAGCTGCGGCTGATGGTGTCGGAGTTGAAGAAGCCTTTCTTCACTTCCTGACCCTGCACGATCTTGTCGAAATCAGCTTCATCGAGGCGGAACGGGACGAAGTGACGGGCGTTGTCGCGCAGTTCGCGCAGCCAGGATTTGAAGCTGATGGGCTGGCCTTCAGGCGAGTTATAGTCGAATAGGAAGCGGCGCAGGTCGCGAAAGAATGGGGCAGTTTGCCAGGCACTCTTCAGGTTGATATTTTTGGCGTACACCGCGTCGTCGGTTTCGGGGAAATGATGTTCCAGCCACGTAGCAAAGAATTTGAATCGGGTGAGAGCCGGGCCGAGCAACGGCCGCGTTTGGTTGGGGTCGAAGCTCTCGAAGCGCACTTCCATATCGTCGCGCTCTAGGCCGTACTCGTAGAAATGCGTGTCGTTTTGGAGCACAGCAGCCGGCTGGCGCATGAAGTCCAGCACCGACAGCGCGCCTACCAATTCCACGAAGTGGGCATCGTTGCGCTGCTGGTTGCCGCCCTCGCGGTTTTCCTGCTGCTTCTGCGCTTGGTCGCCCACGTAGTAGAGCGAGTTCAGGTCGGGCAGGTTGCGCTGGTAGTACGCCAGGGCCGCCTTGGTCTTTGTGATGAAAGTGTTGGAATCGATGGAGCTGGTCTCGTCGCTTTTCAGGTCGAAGTAGGGCAGTACGGTCAGCGCACCCATCGGGGCCGTGTTCAGCAGGTGCTTCTTGGCCAAGTTGCCCTTGGGGTTACGCAGATTCTTAAGCAGCAGCGGGAAGCCAGCCGCCCCCGTGCCCCCGAAGATCGACGAGATGAAGAACACCCGGTCGTCGGGCCCGAAGCCGTTGGCGAAAAACTCGATTTCCGGCGAGTTCATCAGCTGATTCAACACAACGCTGCCTACGTTGGGACTGCCTTTAAAACCGACCGTCAGCGGCTCGTTCAGGCTCTTGGGGTCGAACAGCAAATCAACCAAGTGCTTGGTTTCAACGGGCAGCGAGTTGTAGTGCAGATAGTCGCGCAACGGCTCATCCATGCCGCTGAAGTTGTACTCGAAGGTTTCTTTCACCCGCGGGTCGCGCTCCTGCCCCGAAGTAGCAGCCATGGAAGCCAGCGTTGCAATTTCGGTGTGGAAAAACTGACCGGCTTCCGGCGCGGGCCGCAATTGCTGGCGCAGGCGCTGGTAGGTTTTCAGCAGTTCAATGGTGCGCTGCTTATCACCGTTCAGCGCATCCGGGTCGATGATGATGGGAACGACTCGGTTGCAATTTTGAAGTTCCACTCCCGCGGCCAGCAGCATCGTGAGCGAACGAATGACCCGGGAACCAGTGCCCCCGATGCCGAAAATATAAAGCGTTGCCATATGTAAAAGGAAGTGGCTGAAAAGGTGCTGAGCACGGTTTCTGCCAGATTTGAGGATGGTACCAGAATGCTGTGCTGCGCTTGTCAGAGCAGGACGGGCAGGTTGGCTGATAGTCTAATTAGGCCAGCGCACCGGCGTAGTGCGGGCACTCACGGAAAGGCTTTTCACCGCGAAAGAGCAGAGAATGAAAAACAGAACTGCTACTAACGTATTCGTGGCCGTGAAGCCCCACAGGTAACGTTTCAGCGTGGAAACCTGCGCCACGGCTAGCTCCTCGCCGGTTTCTGCCAGCTGTGCTTCCACTGCGGCGGCGGCCTGCTGCCAGGCAATGATGGCGCCCAGTATGGCCGTCAGCAACAGCATAACGGCCCAATGTTGCGTCTTAAAAAAAGAAGTAGTGACAACGCGGTTTAGCACCACATAGAACAGCAGCGCCATGCCCAAGGCCACGAAGAAGGTGGTTAAACCCACTCCCGGGAAAATACTTTGCCGGTACACGGGAATAAGGCTGGACGGGTCCGGGTTGCCCAACAAGGCCTGATAAAGCGCAGTGAAAAACGATTGGAGCATAGAGTTGGAAGAGAAAGGAAGAGGCAGTAGAGAGTTGGTAGATAATCGTGTTAGTGTTAGTCACGGCGCAAGGCCACTGGCACATCGAAGAGTACGGGGCCAGTGGCGGATTGACCGCCGAAGCTTTCCGCAACGCCCGCCAGTACTTCCGTTAGCAGGAAAGTTTTAGGTCCTTGGCTGGCAATGTTGCTGTCGTTGGAGGTGGAGTAGATGGTGGCCCATATTGGAGCGGTAGGCGCCAGCGCCAGCCGGAGCGTTTGTGGCTTCTGGCGCGAGGCCGTCGAAGGAAGCTTCGAAACGCTGATTTGCGTGAAATGCGTATATGCCCGGCCCGCAGCCGGCACGGGTGGGCCGCCAGCCGCCGCCCATGTTTTCACCAGCTTGGCATCAGTGTTGCCTGGCTCCAGACGCAATTGCGACACAGAAAAGCTCTTTCGGGCGGCCAGCGGAAGGTTTTTCAAATCAAATCCCACCACAAACTGTGCGGGCTCTTTCGCCGACAATGAAGTGAACGATACGCCCGTGGCCTTACCCCCTTGGGGTCCGGGCTCAGTATACCATTCACCCTTGCCTTGGTAGCCCGTCACGACACCATAAGTAGGTGCTTCATATTTAGCATTGAAATGCACCTGCGGCTGCTGGTCGAGCCGCCCCATCAGCTGCTGGTTTACTTGCGCTACCAACGGCGCTGGCCCGAGCACCCACACATAATAGGGGAGCTTGGTCCCGGCCAAGGTCTGCCGCTTGGTGCGGTTGCCCGGATAGAAATTGCCCCGAAACTCCGACGTATTCGCAAACACCGACACGGCTAATTCTGCCGGATTCGCGGTGCTTAACGCATCTTTTACATCGGTGCGCACGCGCCACGTTTGCGTCGGGTCCTTGGGGCCGTAGATAAAATCGGAAACGATAATGCTGACCGTACCAGGCTTTTGCAGCTTTAGCACCTCGCGTAGCATATCCGGCATTTCGGTGCCCGCCGCCGGATTCTCGATGCCCCGGCTGATAGTCTGGCTTAGCTCAGCGTAAGAAGTAGGTTGAACTACCGGATTCTCTTTCACGAAATAGTAGCCAGCTGTTGTGCCTTGCGTGGTGCGGCCCTGTACGTCAGAAAGTAGTGCCGTAACGGTGCGTTGAAATTCGCTGCCTGGGTCGCCTGGTTGGTTGGCTCGCACAAACCCCTGCATGCCGCCCGATATGTCAACGAATACATTGAGTTGGCGCAGACCAGTGGTTTTGGTGGTTGCTTCTTCAGTTTTGGGACTTGCAGCAGTGGCAACCTTGCTGGCGGCTCGTTTCTCGCCTGGCACGTCGCAGGCGCTTAGCAACAAGGCCAAACCGCAGGCCCAAAAAGAGAGGTGGCGTTTACTAGTCAAGGCCATGAAAGAATGAAAGCAGAGTAGGGTACAGGAGAGGCACTGAGTAGCTAATACGTTCATTCGGCGCTTTCGCTAACAATGTATTCCGGCAAGAGTATTGGTTGGAGGTGAGGCAAGGACTAGCAAAGCAGAAAGTAGCAAGGCAATATCGTGCCATTCGGTTCAGGTTGGAATGCTGCTGTAGCGTATATGCTTCGTGGCGTGTACATTAAAAATATCTGTTTCGCTCGTTAGCTATTTCCAAGGGTAGCCAAAAAGTACAAGATCATAACAACTGTCTGTTTCCTGCGAAGAGGTAGATGACTTCTGATCAACATTGAGGGTGCTAAACGTCTGAGCCGCCCAACTATGTATAAGCAGAAAAGCTCGCAAGGTCAGATGCCTTGCAGGAGTGGTGCTACGTGCAAGTAAGAGAATTCCATTTTAAATCTGATCAGCACTCCAGTTGTCGCCTGCTATCAACCAGTTACGTAACGTGGCTGCACTACCTTTACTGTATCTTATCGGACGCGAACTGGTGCGCTTGGGTAGCGCATGCGGTAATTATGCCTGCTTTCTATGATTTCTGCTATTTCGTATCGCCTTGCTTGGTTAACAATTTGCTTGCCTGTAGTGCTTGGGTCTTGCCTTAAAGCTATCAAGCCTAGCCGCGAGTTTCCTAGCTATTCGATCCCTACTGCTCCCGACTATGCGTTACCTAGCAGCTGGGCCGCCTTACCTACTCGGGCCGATGCCGCCGATGCAGTACCCACCCATTCGGGCTTACACGACGAGCAAGCCAGTGCCCCCGTTGACGTGTTCTTTGTTCACCCAACTACTTACCTAAGCCGGACTGGTTGGAACGCCGACATCAGCAACAAGCAGATCAACCACATAACAGATATAAGCACCATGCGCCGACAAGCATCCGTTTTCAACGCTACTGCGCGCATTTATGCCCCACGCTATCGGCAAGCTACGTTGTTCTCTTTCTTCGACGAGCAGACTAGCAATGGCAATCAAGCTATTAACCTGGCTTACGAAGACGTGAAAGCAGCATTCCGTTATTACCTCGCGCATTACAACCAAGGCCGTCCCATTATCCTGGCCGGACACAGCCAGGGTACACGCCACCTTACCCATTTAATGCATGACTTCTTCGACAACGACCCAGTGCTTCGGCGCAAGTTGGTAGCGGCTTACTTGGTTGGTTTCAATGTGCCTGACAGTACGTTGAACGTTGTCCGCCCCTGTGAGGATTCCACCCAAACCGGTTGCTATGTAGCCTGGAACACCGTGGATTGGGGACAGGAATACGCTCCCTATGCTCATAGCGTCGTGACCAACCCTCTAACGTGGAAGCGCGACACGGCTACAGCTATAGCGCACCTCAACCTCGGGGGGACTTCCTATGGTTTCAGCAAAGTGGATACCGCCGTTGTGGATGCTAAAGCGCATAACGGGCTACTCTGGATTCATCGGCCGCAATCCTACGGCTACCCCCGCTTCCTGCTGCCCGGCCGCCCCGAGCTAAGCCATTCCTTTCACCTCGTCGATTATGCACTGTTCTACATGAACATCCGGCAGAATGCCGCGGCGCGGGTGCATGCGTATCAAAAACAGGCAGGACATTAATCGTTGGAATGTCGGAGCAACTCAGACTCAAAAACCCTTCTAAAGTGACTCACATCTATCTCAGGACAGTGCTGACTAAAATCGTCAAATCCATTCCAAAAGGCTTCTTCATTGAAGTCTTCAAAGTCATCTGCTCCTAGTAATGCCAAGTTATGGAGGAGATAAGCAACCGGCCCAGCGTAATTGACATAACGCCTACGCTGCTCATCTGTGAGTCTTTCGGCTGGACTAACACCACGTGGGGGTTTGCGGATTGTTTGTAAAAAGTGGTATAGCAAATACCGATGAGCTCTTTTCGTGTGTTCATCCATAGGCCGCAAATAACAAAAAGCCCCGCTAGCATTATACTAGCGGGGCTTTCTCAATATGTTAGGCTAAAGCTTAAGCACCGATGGCTACACGCTTGAAGTCAGTTACCGTCATGCCTTTCGACGTTTTGTCGAGCAGCTGAGCGATGGTTACCGAGTTGTCTTTCACGAACTCTTGGTTCAACAACGTATTTTCTTTGTAGAACTTGTTGAGTTTACCTTGCGCAATCTTCTCGAGCATGGCTTCAGGCTTGCCTTCAGCACGTGCCTGCTCTTTGCCAATTTCAATTTCGCGCTCAACGGTAGCAGAATCCACACCGTCTTTGTCAACCGCTACAGGCTTCATCGCTACAATTTGCATTGCTACGTCGCGGCCTACAGTGGTTACATCAGCACCGTTCACGTTCTTCAGGCCTACGAGTACGCCTTTTTTACCGTCAGAGTGGATGTAAGAAGCTACTTTCTCGGCGCTCATGTTAGCGTAGGCTACTACGTCCAGCTTCTCGCCAATTTTGCCCATCAAGTCGGTGATGTGGTCTTGCAGGCTACGGCCGTCTTCTTGCGAAGCAGCAAGTAGGTCTTCTTTGGTAGCCGCGTTGGTTTTCACAGCTGAGTCGAGGATTTGCTGTACTAGGTTGCGGAAATCAGGCACCTTTGATACAGGCTCCGTCTCGCAAGCTAAAGCAACCAACTTGCCGTTGGTGCCTTCTTCGTTCACGCTTGCCAACACCAGACCTTCAGAGGTAGCGTTGTCGGAGCGCTTATCAGCAATTTTCTGGCCCTGCTTGCGCAAAATGTCACGGGCAGCTTCGAAGTCGCCTTCGGCTTCTACCAAAGCTTTTTTGCAATCCATCATGCCGGCGCCGGTCATGGCGCGCAGCTTGTTCACGTCTTGGGCGGTAATTGCTGCCATTCTTGGGAAAGTTTAGAGGCTAGTAGCTACTAGCTAGTGTTAGTATTTGTGAGTGGAAACGGCAAAAGAAGAAGTCAGAAGCAAAACCCGGGACCTGGTATGCACCATCGGATTCTAGCTTCTGACTTCACATTTTAGCTTCTTGAAAGCTTATTCGTCGGCAGTCAGTTTTTCCTGGATGCCTTCGTCTTCTGCTTGCTTCTTGTCGGCATCTTCTTTGTCGACTTTGCGCTCCGACAGGCCTTCTTCGATAGCCTTACCAATCACGCCCACGATGAGCTGAATAGACTTCGAAGCGTCGTCGTTTGCTGGAATCGGGAAGTCTACCAATTCAGGGTTGGAGTTGGTATCGCAGATAGCGAATACCGGAACGCCCAACTTCTTGGCTTCTTTCACGGCAATGTGCTCGCGCTTCACGTCTACCACGAACAAAGCAGCGGGGAGGCGGCTCAGATCGGCGATACCGCCAAGTACACGCTCCAACTTCTCACGCTCACGCGTCATCATCAGACGCTCACGTTTTGCGAGGGCAGCATAAGCGGTGTTTTCCTTCACCATCTTGTCGATGGTGCTCATTTTCTTCAACGACTTACGCACCGTGGCGAAGTTGGTGAGCATACCGCCCAACCACCGATCGGTCACGAATGGCATCTTCAGGCGGGTAGCCTCAGCCGTTACAATTTCTTGCGCCTGCTTCTTGGTTGCAACGAACATTACCTTGCGGCCGCTCTTTGCAATGTTGCGGATGGCGTTAGCCGCCTGATCCAACGAAACAAGCGTTTTGTTGAGGTCGATGATGTGGATACCGTTCTTCTCCATGAAGATGAACGGAGCCATTTTCGGGTCCCACTTGCGCGTGAGGTGACCAAAGTGGGCACCAGCGTCAAGCAGATCTTTATATGATGTGGACTGAGCCATGATGAATTTCCTCTGGGATTAGCGTTTCGAGAACTGGAACGAACGACGAGCCTTGCGCTTGCCAAATTTCTTGCGTTCCACCATGCGCGGGTCGCGGGTCATGAAGCCTTCCTTCTTCAGGGCCGGACGAACTTCTTCGCTGTTCCCTACGAGGGCTTTCGAGATGGCCAAACGGATGGCTTCAGCCTGAGCCGAAATACCGCCACCGCCTACGTTCACCTTGATGTCGTACTGACCAACCTGCTCAACAACAGCAAGCGGCTGGTTCACAATGTTTTCCAGGAGTTCGTTACCGAAGTAAGTCTTCATGTCCCGGCCATTGATAGTGATATTCCCTTGCCCGGCCTGCATGTAGATGCGGGCCACCGAGGTTTTTCTTCTACCAGAGGTGTTGGTAATTTCCATTAAGTGAAAAAATTAAAGAAAAGAGACGCCGAACGATCGGCTTAAAGGTTTTTCAGTTCAACAGCTTGCGGCTGCTGCGCTTGATGGGGGTGCTCGTTGCCGGCATACACGTACAGGTTGCGGAACTGCTCGCGGCCAAGGCGGTTGCCTTGCAGCATGCCTTTTACGGCGTGCTCGATTACGCTAGCCGAGTTCTTGGCCTTTTTGTCGCGCAGGTTAACGCGCTTCTGACCACCTGGATAACCCGAGTGGGTTACATAGATTTTATCGGTCAGTTTCTTGCCAGTCACACGCAGGTTGTCGGCGTTGATGACAATAACGTTGTCGCCGCAATCAGAGTTGGGCGTGAACGATGGCTTGTGCTTGCCACGCAGCATGTTGGCAATCTGGCTGGCCAGACGGCCCAGGGGCGCAACACTGGCATCAACCACAACCCAGGCCTTATCGGCGTTGGCTTTGTTGACGGATACCGTCTTGAAGCTCAGATGATCCATTGGGAGGAAGGTAAGCGTTTGGAAATGAGATGAAACCGAAACCCGGTCCGGGAAAACGGACACAAAGTTACCGCCTTTCGGCGGATTTGCAACACAGGGATTGAGAATTATGCCTAGCAAGCAGCTATAAGACAGGAGCTAGGGTGGTAAAGAGCAGGTTGCCACTTTCCGCCTTATTGTACAGGTGGATGCGCTGACCCCAACTCTTGGTTCTTACTGATACTGCCGCAACGTGTCAACCAACACCCGAAAATCTTTGGGATAAGGAGCTTCAATCGTCACACTTTCCCCATCCAGTTTAGCAAACGTGAGGCTAGCAGCGTGTAAGGCAAACCGCTTGATGAATGGCTGCTCTTCCTCGCCTTCCTTGATATTGAACTTCTTCTTTAATGACGACAAATAGAAGTCCTCACCGCCGTACATCTTGTCGCCGATGATAGGCGCTTGCAAATAGGCGAGGTGCAGGCGGATCTGGTGCATACGGCCCGTAATGGGCTGACATTCCAGCAAGGTATGGCGGGCAAACGCCTCCATGGTGCGTACCAGCGTCACGGCAGGCTTACCGTTGTAGGCCAAACGGGCGCGGCCCTTGGTGGTCGTCTCGATATTGCGGTCCACGCGCAAGCCATCGTATTGGTGTACACCCCACGCCGCGGCATGATATACCTTGCGCACTTTGCGGTCTTCGAACTGCATGGCCAAGTGGCGGTACGCAGCCGGGTTTTTGGCAAGAGCTAAGGAACCACTGGTTTCTTTATCGAGACGATGGCAAGCTTGCACGTCGTCGTACTGCTCACGGGCGAGGCGCAGAATGTTTGGCGCGCCGCCGAACCGCTCGTCGAGTGTGGCTAGGAAAGGGGGCTTGTTGATGACGACGTAGTCTTCGTCTTCGAACAGAACTAGGTCTTGGAAATTAGGTAGCTTCATAAGAAGCTGCAAAGGTAACGAGGTAGCGGGGGAAAGGCGACACCCCTATAACGAACAGGCGCTAGTAAAGCCCATACTTCTTGGTTGTGCGTTACGCTTCACCCGTAGCATCTTCGCTCGTGACTTTACTTGCTGTAACTGGGTTCTTGGGTTTCAGTAATTTGAATTCCAATGTTGTTCCTTGCCCCATTTCACTACGCACCCTGATGGTGGATTTGTGCGCTTCTACAATATGCTTGCAAATAGCTAAGCCTAAACCAGAGCCACCGGAATCACGAGAGCGGCTCTTATCGATGCGGTAGAACCGCTCGAAGATGCGGTTTAAATGTTGTTTTGGAATACCTGTGCCATCGTCGGTGACGGCTACGCGGATGGCTTTCCCGCTTTCTTGTAGCGTAACAACGACGTGGCCATCTGTGCGTCCGTATTTAATGGCATTGTCAATGAGGTTGATCAACACTTGCCGGATGCGGTTGCGGTCGGCCAATACGCGTACACCAACTTCGGGAAGGTCGAGTGGCCGCAATTCCAGCCGTACGTTGCGGTGAGTGGCTTTCAGCTCCAACTGTTCGAAAATCTCTTGCACCAGTGCTACCAGGTCGAAACTTTGGCGGCGCATGCGCACTACTCCCTTTTCCAGCTGAGAGATGGTAACCAAATCTTGCACCAAGGTATCGAGGGAGTCAAGGCTGTTGGCGGCTTTTTGCAGGAACCGCTGCCGCGTGAAAGCATCTACGTCTTCATCATCTAAGATGGTGTGAAGGAAGCCTTGGGCCGCGAATATTGGCGTTTTTAACTCGTGCGATACATCAGCCAGAAATTCACGACGTAGAGCTTGTAGTCGCTTCAGTTCGTCAATTTCCTTTTGCTTGCGCTCGGCCATTTCCACAATCTCGTCGCGCATGCGCTTGAGGGGTTCGGGCCGAAATAGAAATTTATTGGAGAGCTTCTTGAATTCCTTCCGCTTTACATTCTCCAGGCTGGCATAGATGCTATTGATTTCCCTGAAAATCAGGGCTTCAAACATGAGGTATAGCAACAGAAAACAGGCAGCCACCGTGATACCGGCTGCTAATACGCCTTGCCGTAGTTCCATAGTTGGTCCTACCCATGCCAACGTGGTAAGCACAACAGCAACCAGCAGCGATAAAATGACGGCAATGATGCGCGAAGAGATATTCAAACCAAGCACAAGCGTTAATTCAACGTTAAATATAAATGATGAAGTACGGATGACAGCAGCACTGCCCGCATAACACGCAAAGACCCCTCACACATCGTTGCAGCGGTACTTGATACCGGCAATGTTGATGCATGAGGGGCATTGTGTAACGTAGACTGCCAGCGCTAGACGTTAGTCGGTGTTGAACTTGTAGCCTACCCCCTTAATCGTTTGGATGTGGTGGTCACCAACCTTCTCGCGCACTTTGCGCACGTGCACGTCAACTGTGCGAGCCAACACAAATACATCGTTGCCCCAGATGTTTTGGAGCAGTTCCTCGCGGCCAAATACTTTGTGTGGGGTAGCGGCCAAGAAAGCTAGCAGCTCAAACTCCTTCTTAGGTAGCGTGATTTTGCGTCCTTCCTGATACACCGAAAACCCAGTCCGGTCTATTTTAAGGCCGTTTATTTCGATAGTGTCTTGCACGGATTGCGGGTCCCGGTCGCGGCGGACGAAGGCTGCGAGGCGGCTAAGCAAGGCACGAGGCTTGATGGGCTTGGCAATGAAGTCGTCGGCGCCAGCCTCGAAGGCAGCTACTTCCGAAAACTCCTCGGCGCGGGCCGTCAGGAAAATGATATACGTGTCTTTGAACTTAGGCAACTCACGGAGATGGCGGCAGGTGGCAATGCCATCTAAATGGGGCATCATCACATCAAGCAGAATAATGTCCGGAGCAAACTGAGGGGCGACTTCCAGGGCTCGGCGTCCGTCAGGAGCCGAGGAAACAGAGTAGCCTTCCTTGCGCAGGTTGTACTCCAATAGCTCCACGATGTCGGGGTCATCATCGACCACCAGGACCTTGTACGCATTAGGATTAGCGGGTGCTTGCACAGTACGGGGTGTTTGGTAAGAATGAATGCGCGAAGACAAAAGTACCGCCGCGTTTGTGTCCGGCGTGTTACGTTTTCGTTAACCCTCGGTTCGTTCAGAAACCTGATCTAGGAGAGAGTAAGAAGAGTGCCTAGACCCGAACCACAAAACAACGCGAAGAAGCCATAAAAAAAGCGGCTCCAAGTTGGAGCCGCCGCATGTTGTTAGTTGTGAGCCACCAGGTTGAGGCGGGATTTCAAGCCTTGATACTTGTACATATCCACCTTAACGGCTCCCACGAACATTTCAGCCTGAATCAAAACCGGAATCTTGTTCCGGTCGTCGGAGAGATACACCGATATGGCATTCTCGCCTTTAAAAAGCTTGTTGCTAGGCATCTTTGGTACCAGCTTGATAGCCCGAATGGTGCCTGCTTTGGTTTCCACCGTTTCGCGGCCTTTGTAGATGACGTCCATGGAAAATACATCCTCATCGAAGAAGCCTTGTACTCGAATAACCTCGCCAATACGGCGCTGGTCGTAGCTGAGGGTACGCAGGTAATAGAAGCCGCTGACTATGTCTTGCACATTGTTAGGGACTTTGTAGGTGCCACGCTTCACCTTGTTTTTGTCTTTGCCATGCCGCTCCACAGCAGCCATGTGCTTGATGTGGTCGAAGTCCACTGTTTCGCGGCGGCGGTAGTTGTTTTCCTCGATGTTGCGGAAGAAACGCTGCGGCAATATGGTCGTGGTATCAATGTAGGTGCGCCACGTGTCACGAATACGCAAAAACACGTCGAAAGAGCCTGTAGTACGGCCCGTGACAGATGCCTTGAAACAAGGGCGCTCATTTACGCGGTGCAGATTGCCATCAACTTCAATAGTGGCCTCTGCGGCATTAATAAGGCCGTAGTGCACTTTGTATTGCATTATTTCTCCTTTTGCGATACTGGTATTCGGAACCGACCGTACCTCATCGGAAGGCTGGAATGCCAGTAGCGCGGCCAAGGGCAACGCAAGAAGAAAAGTCGATAGCCAACAACGATTCATAAAATAGCTAACAGGAAAAAAGAGGTTCCTGATGTCTCAGACAAAAGAGGTGCCAGCAAATATACAGCAATGTATGAACGGGGTGAGACACTCTTCTTGAGGCACCGAACAAGCCGAAAGGACTCAACTTACGAAAGAAACTAAGTCTTGGTCCTAAAACGAAAAAAGCGCTGTTGAATTACCAACAGCGCTTTTTTCGTTTTCAAGTTACCAACGACGCTTACAGCGTGTCGTCGTCGTCAACGGTGGTGTCAACTGGAATAGCCGCTAGTGCTATTTCAGGCTCACCTTTCACCAAGTTCCGGATCTGCGCCTCGATTTTGTCGGCTAGCTCTGGGTTGTCTTGGAGGATGGTTTTCACGCCTTCACGGCCTTGGCCCAGACGGTCGCCATTGTAGGAGAACCAGGAGCCCGACTTGGCAATAATGCCCATGTCAACCCCAAGGTCAAGGATTTCACCTACTTTGGAGATACCCTCACCGTAGATGATGTCGAACTCTACCACTTTGAACGGTGGTGCTACTTTGTTCTTCACCACCTTCACTTTGGTGCGGTTACCAGTTACGTTGTCTTTGTCTTCCTTGATCTGGCCGATACGACGGATGTCGAGGCGGACGGAAGCGTAGAATTTGAGGGCGTTACCACCCGTAGTAGTTTCAGGCGAGCCGAACATCACCCCGATTTTCTCGCGGAGCTGGTTGATGAAGATGCAGCAGCAGCCGGTCTTGTTGATGGTACCTGTTAACTTCCGGAGGGCTTGGCTCATCAGACGAGCGTGCAAACCCACTTTCGAGTCGCCCATGTCACCTTCGAGTTCGCCTTTCGGTACAAGGGCCGCAACGGAGTCAATAACAATGATGTCGATAGCGCCCGAAGAAATCAGCTGGTCGGCGATTTCTAGAGCTTGCTCACCGTTGTCGGGTTGCGCAATAAGCAGGTTCTCGGTGTCGATGCCCAGCTTCTCAGCGTAGCTCCGGTCGAAGGCGTGCTCGGCGTCAATGAAAGCAGCCATGCCGCCTTTCTTTTGCGCTTCGGCAATGCAGTGCAGAGTCAGTGTAGTTTTACCTGAAGATTCCGGACCGTAAATCTCGACTACACGGCCGCGGGGCAGACCCCCGATGCCCAGCGCAATGTCGAGGCCCAGTGAGCCGGTGCTGATGGCCGGAATGTCGACAACTTTGTTGTCGCTCAACTTCATGACCGTTCCTTTGCCGTAGTTCTTGTCCAGCTTGTCCAGCGTGAGCTGGAGGGCTTTCAATTTCTCAGTCTGTTGATTGACAACCTTGTCAGCTTTCTCGGCTTTGTCAGTAGTAGCAGCCATTAGAATAGGGTTTGGGGGAAATGCTTAGGTTTGGTGAATGTAGGCGTTTTGGGTTGCCTGCGCAACCTAGAAGTGGCTTCGCAATGTGCCAAGCTACTCTGTTGGGGCAGGCTAGTGGTAACGCCGCTAGCCTATATTTTGTCCCCGCAATGCTAAAAATTTTCGTTGAATTTAGGGAAATTTTTCTGTGCTAAAAATTTTAGGAAAAAGGTCGTTTTCTACCGTCTTGATACTGACGTTGGTAGGCTATTTGAGTGGAACGAACCTGGCTTGGGGCCAACTGAATAATCAAGCTTTTTTACACCCCCTGCCCATCAAACCAGAGTACACTGGGCAGCTTCGTTTGGCTGTACAAGGCTTTTTGTTTTCGAAAGACAACGAGTACTTCAATAAGATAAACGAAGGCAAGACACTCTACGGTACGCAACTTGCCCCCCGTCTGGTTTATTTTCCGGGCGCTAATCTGCGGTTGGAGGCTGGTATCTTTCTCTACAAAGACTACGGCACGCCCCGTCTGCGGCAAGTGCGTCCCCTGTTCACCGCCAAGTATCAAAACGGCCCCCACAGCCTGCTATTCGGCAATATTGAGGGGAATCTGCACCATGGATATATAGAGCCGCTCTTCGACTTTGAACGGGTAATGCTCAACAGATTAGAAGAGGGCATGCAGTATAAGTTGCAAACCAACCGCCTGCAGCTAGACGCCTGGGTTGACTGGCAGCGGCAGCAGTATCGGTTCAGCAACTTTCAGGAAGAAGTAGCAGGTGGTCTTACTTCTGAGTTTACGGCCTATCAGGATTCAGCAGGCTGGCGCTTGGGCGTGGTGCCTATGCAGTTTTTAGCAATCCACCGTGGCGGACAATTAGATACCATTGCTACGCCACTGCAAACGCTGTTCAACTTTGCCACCGGTGTGCGGGTGCGGCGTAAGTTGGGTGCTGGTACTGGGTTCGTACGGGCGTTGTCTTTCGATGGCTACGTCACGCGTTACACCGACTATTCCTTCGAGGAAGTACTGCCCTTCAACCGTGGTACTGGCTTGTACCTCAATGGCGGCATCAACACGCGGCTTTCCAATGTGATGATCAGCTACTGGTCGGGCAACGGGTTTGTGGCGCCTCAAGGCGGGCTGCTTTACCAGTCCATTTCCAGCACCGTCAATAACCCCGGCTACACGGAGCGCAACCGACAACTGCTAATCCTCCGGTTCTTCAGTGACTTTAAACTACCTGGGAACGTAACGTTGACTAGCCGTTTCGAACCCTTCTATGATCTGCAAAACAAGCAAGTCGAGTTTTCCTTTGGAGCTTACTTGAATTTCAACTACGAATTTCTGCTGAGCACACTGCAGCGAGATGAGTAAGGCTGTGACACTAGAAAGGCTGGATAAGTAAGAATCCGTAGCAGTGGATAAAGTGCGAAAGCACTTATAGAGAAGTTGGCTCCAGACGATAGTGCATAATGTCCGAATCTTTCACGCGAAGGGGCCACAGGCGCCGTCGGGTGGTGGTTACGGGGCGGAACCCTACTGCTTCGGCCACGGCTAAGCTACGCGGATTGTTGCGGCGGCACCGAAGCGTTAGGTGGTGAGCCCGTAGATGTTCGCCAAACCCAAATTGCACTGCCGCCGCCAGTGCCTCGCGGGCGTACCCGTGGCCTTCGGCCTCCGCTGCTAAATAATACCCTATTTCTGCACTTAACGGGGATTGCCAGCTAGGGCGTAAACTAATATCACCGAGGTACGCGTCCGTCTCACGGTGCCAGATGCCCAGCACGTAGAGGCGCCCCGACTGCCAATCGTGTGCAAACTGTGCTAGGGTGCGCGTGGCATCAGACAAGGTCTGTACGGCGGCGACACGCGCCGGAAATGCAGCTTCCAGACGACGACGGTTTTGGTCGAGTACTGCAAAGAACACCGCCTTGTCGGTGGGCTGATAGGGCCGAAGCACGAGGCGGGAGGTGGTCAGGGGAACAAGGGGTGGGGGTAGAGCAGCGTGCATGATTCGGGGAAGTCAGTGCCGGTACGTACGCATTGCGTGGCCTCAATGGCGAAAAAGTTGTTTGCAGGTAAGGTCGTCAGTAACTCTCGGTGCCGGATGTCGTTACTTTTTTGGGGTGTGCTGGTGCCTGCCGACGCAAGGTTGTGCAGCAGACGAGTCGCCCTGTTTTGAAGTACCTCACATCGACCTATCTGCTATGAAAAGAAGACTTGAAGGAAAAGTAGCCATTGTAACGGGTGGCGGTTCGGGTATTGGCGAAGCCATCTGTAAGAAGTTTGCCAACGAAGGAGCGGCCGTGGTAGTAGTGGGGCTGGAAAGTGACCCCGTACGCAAAGTGGTCGACGAAATCCAGATGCAGGGTGGTAAAGCCATCGGCTACCTGGGCGACATTTCGCATCAGCAAAGCGCCGAAGAGTGCGTGCAGCTGGCTGTTGATGATTTCGGTAAGCTGGATATTCTGATCAACAATGCCGGTGTGTTTCCAGCCACCTCCGTGCTCGAAGACTACCCAGTAGACGCATTCGAGTACATGATTAAGAACAACATTTACTCCACGTTCATGATGACGCGGGCCGCGCTACCGGAGCTGCAGAAAACACGTGGCAACATCGTAACGGCTGGCTCGGAAGCTGGCTGGATGGGCATTGCGGAAAACACACCCTACGGCGGCACGAAAGCATTCAACCATGCTTTTATGAAAGGGGTTTCCACCGAACAAGCCAAGCACGGTGTGCGCGCCAACTGCGTTTGCCCCGGCCCTATTAACACTGCCTGGACCCACAAAGAAACGGGCCCAATGAATGCCAAGATGGAAAAGCAAAACGTAGACGGGCCGCCGCTGGGCCGCCGCGGAACACCGGAGGAAGTAGCCAATGTGTACTTGTTCCTGGCCTCCGATGAAGCCAGCTACGTGACGGGTGCCCTCTTCTTCGTGGATGGCGGCATCACCAACTCCAAAGGCACTCCGGGTGCCGAAGTGCCCAGCCACCTACGCCGCGAGCCAGAAGGAGAGCTTAACCTAAAGCACGCCAAAGATGGCAACACCAAGATCCGGGAAGAAGCTGCTGGCACCATGGTAATTACCGATTAAATGCGTTGCAGCTCTTGCAGCCACTTGCCAGAACCTTGAGTGGTATAGACAAAGAAAGAGGCTTGCCAATACGGCAAGCCTCTTTCTTTTTAGAGCCAGACGTAAGAGCTGTGGCTTATTTCTGCAACGCAGCCCCGATACCTGAGCGGTGCTGTGGCGGGCTGCCTAACGATTGCTGAATCCGCATCACGTTCACTTGGCGGGCTGCCTCATTGAAGAATTCCAGCCGGCGGATCAGCATTTCTTTGATCAAGACGCGGCCTTCGGGCGTACGCATCATGGCGCGTTTGTCTTCTAACAGCCGACGCATAATAGCCTCTGTTTCAGACTCGCGCTGCATGTACTGGGTTTGAAACTCGCGCAGCCGGTCTAAGCCCTCCGTAGTGAGCTGGAACTGCGCTCCGCCCTGGTTAAGCACTTCGCAAAGCACATACACTTCAAGAGGAATAGAGGTGCTCAAGGCCGTTGTGCGCAAATCGAGCCCGACTGCCAAGGCGTCCAGAATGATATAAACGTTGCGCTCGAATTGCTGATAGTAAGCGGATGCTTCCATGGGTACAATTTACATTTATCACTTCGCAAACACCACTTATCCGTTGCTTAGCCAGAAGTAATGGCAGCGGATGGAAAGGTGAATGGTGCGTGGTCAGTGAACTAGAGAAGTTCTTTCACAATTTGTTCCACCGATACATTCTCGGCCTCGGCCTTGAAATTGCGAACCAAACGATGGCGCAGAATGGGCAACGCCACCGCTTTCACGTCTTCGATGTCGGGAGAGTATTTACCGTTGAGCAGCGCATTGCATTTGGCCCCAACAATGAGGTGCTGTGATGCCCGTGGGCCCGCGCCCCATTCCAACAACTGCGTGGCGCGCGCGGCACCCCGGTCGGTGTTTGGGCGGGTTCTATGCACAAGGCTAACTGCATATTCCACCACATTATCGGCAACTGGTACGCGGCGCACAAGATGCTGGAATGCTTGAATTTCGTCGGCGTGCAGGATTTTGCTTACCGTGGGCTTGCTGTCAGAAGTGGTGTTCTTCACGATTTGCAGCTCCGCCTCATAGCTTGGATAGCCAAGCTCGATGTTGAACATAAACCGGTCTAGCTGGGCTTCGGGCAAGGGGTAGGTTCCTTCCTGCTCGATGGGGTTTTGGGTAGCCAGCACGAAAAACGGGCGTTCCAGCGGATAACGCCGCCCAGCTACCGTCACCGCATACTCCTGCATCGATTCCAGCAGGGCCGCCTGCGTCTTGGGAGGAGTCCGGTTGATTTCGTCGGCCAGTACAATATTAGCGAAGATAGGCCCCCGCACGAATTGGAAATCCCGCTGCTGAGTGAGCGTTTCCGAACCTACAATGTCGGAAGGCATGAGGTCGGGGGTGAACTGCACGCGGTTGAACGTGAGGTCCAGCGAGTCAGCAATGGTTTGGATAAGAAGCGTTTTGGCCAAACCCGGCACGCCTACCAGCAGGCAGTGGCCTTGCGAGAATACCGCCGTCAGCACTAAGCGCACCACCTCGTCTTGCCCGATAATTACTTTGCCAATTTCCTTACGTAGCGTTTGGTATGATTGAGCCAGGGCATCGGCTGCTTCTTTATCAGAAGAAAATGTGCGCATTCTATAGGGGTTAGAGGCCGATTGTTGCTTGGTTGATCGTAGCGAAAATGGTTGGCTGTTAGGCTTGCTCGTCGAGCAAAGCAACAACCAACCATTCAACAATCAGCATTAATTCACGGAATTCAGCAGCTTGCAGCCAGAATATTGAGGGTCAACTTCAATATAGACACTGCCGCGGTTCTTCTCAAACCACTCATCAAGCGCCTTGTTTTTCTTTTCGGCGAGAGCAGCCTGAGCCAGCTTCTGATAGTCGTCCTTGAAATTCGCTTGGTGAGGCGGGGTATTCGATTTCAGCCAGATAATGCGCATCGCATCCTTGCCATCGTCGGTGCGGTAAGGCATGGGAGGCGTGATGCCGCCCACCTTCATGGTATCAATAGTAAAGAAGATAGCCGGATCGAGCTTGTCGAGCGGGAGGTAGGTGCTACCGTCTTCCCGGTTTTGCAACAGGCCGCCGCTAGCACCGGTTTGCTTATCGTCGGAGTTGTCTTTAGCAGCTTTAGCAAAGGTGAGGCTGTCCGCTAAGATGCGGGTCCGAAGCTTGGTAAGGTCTTTGGCGGCTTCGTTTACGTCGGTGGTGCCAGTACCGGGCTTCAGCAGGATATGACGGGTGCTGTACTGGTCACCTTTGCGCTCAATTAGCTGAATAAGGTGGAAACCGAATTGCGACTCCACTACCGGCGACAACTGGCCAGGCTCTAACCGCAGTGCGGCTGCCTCATACTCCGGCACCAGTTCTTTGCGCTTGAAGAAGCCCAGGTAGCCTCCTTGGGCTCCAGAGCCGGGGTCCTCGGAAAACTGCTTGGCTAGTGTCTCGAAGCTCTCACCAGCTAGGATACGGGCTCGTAAGTCGTTGAGTTTAGCTTGTGCGGCCTGCTTGGCGGCTGAGTTTACCTTGGCAAACTTGATGATCTGGCCTACTTCCACCTCGGTGGAGTAATACGGCAAGCTGTCTTTCGGAATGCGGTTGAAATACTGGCGCACTTCCCGTGGGGTCACGGTTACTTTGCCTGCAATCTGCTCCTGCATCTTCTGCTGAACGAGCTGCTCTTTCACCTGCGGCCGTAGGTCGTCCTTCAGTTGCTTGATGGGCTTGTTGTAGTACTCTTCCAGCTTCTTTTCAGAGCCAATCTGCTGCGCGAAGTAGTTCATTCGACGGTCTAGCTCGCCTTTCACCTGAGCATCTTCCACTACCACGGAGTCGGTTTCGGCTTTGGCCAGCAGGAGCTTGTTTAGCGCTAGGCTTTGCAGAACGCGGCATTGCATGTCAGGAGGCAACGGCTTGCCTTCGGCGCGGGCCATTTCCTGCGCCATGATGTTTTCAAGGTCAGAGCGAAGCACTATCTGGTTGTCGATTTTGGCAATAATGCCATCAACAATGCGCTGACCAACAGGCCGTGCCATTCCTAGCTGCGCAACGGCAGCCGAAACGGTACCAGCCAACAACACTACGGTCAGCGTAGCTGCCCGTTTCAACGAAACAAAAGAACTAGTCATGGAATACTTCAAAGGATACGTCGGGTGCCGCACAACGGAACTACCGAACCAGACAACTACCTGAACGCAGAAAGTCGCCCGTAAATTTCAACATAAATCCTTTCACCGACAAAAACCAAACAGCGCCAGGATGTAAGGCATAGAGCCTAGGGGAAGCCTGCAGGTTGCACGAGCCAATAGCAGGCTGGTTGCACTACCGCGTTGGTAGTTTGCTGGGCCTCTTTTCCCAACAAAAAGCCCTGGCTGAAACCAGGGCTTTTTGTTGGGTAGAGTAAGCTCTATTTGCTTACCAGCTTGTCTACTTCCGGCTGGTTGATTTGCACCGGGTACTTGGCACGGAGTTGCGCAATCCACTCTTTTTCCAGATAGTTCTGGTAGTCAGAAGTGGCAATACCACGGGCTTCGGCCAAGGTTTTGGGGCCGGCTGGTAGCACCTTATCGATGATGACGGTGTAGTAACGGCCATCTTTCTGGACATCATACGAACCTGGTCCGCGGCTCATCAGCTCATCCACCACTTTGTTGTCGCCTTTGGCAAACGCCTTCTGCGTGATTTGCACCGATAGTGGGTTTTGAGCGTTCAGTTGCTCTTCCAGCGCAGTTGTGTTGGCGCTGAAAACAGTTTGAGTGAGAGTGTTATCAGTGGTGGCTTTGACTTGAGTGGCTTGCCGAATACGCTGGCTTGCTACGCCTTTGCTGCCAAGGTAGGAAGCAACAGCTGCGGCTCGGCGCTTAGCAACAGCCGCCGATTCGCCTTGCTTGAAACGACCCGTTAGCGTAACGCTCAATGCAGTATCTGCCTGCATTGATTCCGCTAAACGGTCCAGCGCGGTGAGTGAAGCTTTGGTTACTTTATCGGTGTTGCCAGTGAATTTAACGGGCGGTGGCGCCAAGCGAGACACAGCGAAGCGGCCCGTTTTGAGTTGCTGCTGAGCTTGGGTGAGTAGCTCTGGGGTGGCGGCACTAATAACGGTGCCTTGTGCCCGGTTCTCCCACTGATATTTGCTTTGGTTCTCGGTGAAGTACTTCTGCAGACCTACGGTATCTTCAATAGCCTTGCTCCATACTTTCTCGTCCATGAGCTGGAACAACAGAATACCGTCGCGGTACTCTTTCACCAACATGCGGTAGTCTTCGTACTTGTTTTCGAGGTTGTTTTTCTCGTACTCCGTCAGGCTCTGCTCCACATACTGGTCGTAGAGCTGCTGGGCTATGAACTTCGGCTCGGCACCGGGCCGGGGCCGCTGGTTTTTCTGCACGTAGGTCAGGAAGTCGGATACTTGGTAAGGCTTGTCCTTGATGATAAAAATGACGGACTGTGCAGTACCGCTTTGCTTTTTGCCGTTTTTCGAGGTGGTAATAACGTTATCGGGAGCCGTGTACTTGAAGCGCCCATTAACCACCGAGGTGTCAATCTTGGCGAAGGCTTCTTCCTTGCCTGCCGAAAACTCCCGGAAGTTGTTTTCGGTGCGGACGCGCTTCAGAAAAGCTGCTTTGTTGAGCTCTGAGCGGGAATCCTTGGCCACTTTGCTTTTCAGCGTAGGCTCCATTGCCTCGAAAGTGGGCACCGGCTGCTTTTCAATCAGCTTGATTACGTGCCAGCCATAAGGCGTCTGAACAGGAGCTGAAATCTGACCGGGCGACTGAAGCTTGAAGGCAACTTCCTCGAAGGAAGGAATCATGCGGCCTGTGCCAAAGGGAGGCAACTCGCCGCTATTGGCCGCCGAGCCAGCATCTTCGGAAAATTGAGCTACCAGCTTGTCCCAGTTCTCTTTGCGCTGGGTGAGGCGAGTATAGAGTTCGTCGATTTTCTTCTTGGCCGTTACGGAGTCGGCTTTCGGCATATTGGGCGTTGCCCGAATCATCAGGTGTGCCACCTTAATTTCGCCTTGCGCCGGCCGCATATCATTCACCTTAATCAGGTGATACCCGAAGCGCGTGCGCACTGGCTGCGATACTTGCCCAACTGGCGTTTTGAAAGCCGCCGTTTCGAAGGGGTACACCATCTGCATGGCCGTGAAATAGCCGAGGCGGCCACCGTTTTCGCGGGCCGACGGGTCTTCGCTTACTTCCCGCGCTACTTGCTCGAAATTGGCAGCGCCTGTTACGCGCTGGCGCAAGGCTACCACCTTTTGGTAAGCGGCTAGCGTGTCGGCGGGAGTAGGCTCGGCCGGCAGGCGAATCAGAATGTGGGAGGCATTCACCTCTTTGCTCATCCGCTCATAGGCTTCCCGCACCAGCTGGTCGGTTACGCTTTTCTCGGTGAGATAGGGCTGCGCCAACTGCTGCTTGTACCCATCTAGCTCTCGCTTGAAGGCCTGGGTGGTATCGAGGCCCCGTTGCTCGGCTTCCAGCACTTTCAGTTTGAAGTTGGTATACAAGTCCAAATACTCTGTTACGCTGGGGCGTGTGCCGTACTCGGGAGCAGTGCTGTTGTTTTTGCGATAAACATAGGCAAACTCCCCAGCTGGCACCGTAGTAGTGCCGAGCGTCTCAATAGCGGGTTGTTTGGAGGTGGTAGTAGTTTTAGTAGCCTGGCAGGCGGCCAGCAGCGCGACGGCAGCAGTGCCGGCGTACAGAATGCGTTTGTGCATATGAGATATAAGAAACTGCAATGCGAGACAATTGCCTCTCAATCCAACTGAGCGTGGCTAACTGCCAGTTGCAATTTTACGTATTTTTTTTGTCCTAAACGTTAAATCAACCGACGGGCTGGAACCCGGCTAGCAGCTTTTACTTCTTGATAGTTGCCGCTGCAAACCATCCGTCTCAGTGGCTTAGTTCCAAGGCACCGCTATCCAGATGCAGGTAGTGGACATAGCAGCGCCTGCATCGGTCGGGACCAGTGCAGGCGCAAAGCAAGAGAAATACGGGACTGAAGGTGTGCGTACGTGGCGAGCGTCAGCCTAAATGCTTGTAAAGCCTACACACGTTCTGGCTGCCGTTGGTAGTGAATTCCACTCTATCCATGATGCGGTTGACCAGGGCCATGCCCACACCTCCTTTTTTACCGAGCCGAATAAACTCTGGCAAATCAGGCTCATGATACGTGGAGGGCTTATAAACTGTAGCCGCATTATCAAATATTTCGATGCCAAATAAATGGTCGTCGATATTTATGGCCAGATCTAGATACTGTGACTCGTCTTCACCGTTGGCGTGAATAATGAGGTTAGCTACCACTTCGTCAACAGCCAATACAATCTGATTGAGTTGCAGATTCGATAGGTTACACTCCAGCAGGGAAGTCGTGACAAAGTCACGGACAGCCTTCAGGTTGCCTCGGCTACAACTGATCCGAAGTGCGTTTTTCATCCCCGCTGATTGGTTTATAATAAGTTAGATAGCAGTAGCCTCTGCTTCTGAGGGTACTATAGTCATGAGGGTATCTAAGCCGAGAATCTCAAACACGTTGTACACTTTGTCTTGCATGTTGAAGAAAACCAGCTTCACACCCGCATCCTGAAACTGCTGTAAATGGGAGATAAAAACCCCCAGGCCAGCCGAAGAAATGTAGTTGAGCTGCTTGCAATTGATAAGTACTTTCTGAAACTTAAGTGTATCTGGCTTGCCTAGTTCCGTGTCCAGCGATACTGAAGAACTGGCATCTAGTTCACCATCAAGATTTAGCGTGAGAGTACCGGCGGAGGAATGTTGGGTTATTTTCATAAGGTCAGGGTACGTCAGTTCGCCATGTCGGGTTGAGAGGATTTGAACTTGACGACAAGCAAGGTTTGGTCGTCGTGCATGGGCTGGCCCGCACTGAACTGCCCCAGGTCGTTCAGGATCTGCTCTTTAATCTCATCGGCTTCCATAGAAAAGGTCTGTTCCAGCATATAAAGCAGCCGCTGTTCCCCGTACTCTTCTTGGTTGGCGTTGCGCGCCTCCACTATCCCGTCGGTGTAAATTACCATTACGTCGCCGGGGTTGTAGTCGTAAAACTGATTCTTGATGTGCTTCTCGTACGACTCGTTGCGGATGATGCCCAATCCTAAGCCGGTGGTTTGAAAGTAGGACACTTCCTCCTTGATAGAGTGGTAGTACAGCGTGTGGCAATGCCCGGCCCGCGCAAATACAAACCCTCCATTCTCGTAATCGATGATGTAGAGGGAGGCTGTAATAAACGCCACCTTCTCCAAGCAGCGCGACAGCGCCGTGTTGGCCTGCGTCATAAACCGGCTGGGTACCGGGAACTTCTCGCGCTCGGTACGGGCCAAGTGGTTTTCTTGCATCAGCGCATGAAAAATACCCTTCATCTGCGCTACGTGGAACGCTGCTGTCACGCCCTTACCTGATACGTCGCCAATGAGAATAGCCAGCCGACGGCCAGGCAGATGCAAGAAGTCGTAAAAGTCGCCGCCCACTTCCTTGGCCGAAGCGGCATACGAACTGATGTCGAACCAGCTATCAATCGGCAGGTTTTTAGGAATGAGACTGTCCTGCACGGCCGAAGCAATCTTCAGTTCTTCCTGCACGCGCTGGTTTTCCAGCGAGATATGCACCAGTTGCAGGTTTTCAATGCTGAGTACCGTCTGGCTGGCGAAGGTTTGCAGAATGCTAAGGTTTTCGCGGTCGAACCCGTAGCGCGGGTTTTTAAGCATATATAAGGCTCCAAACCGCCGCTTGGCAGAACGCAACGGCATAACAATAAGGGAGCCGTACGGCAGATTCAAGTCGCGAAACCCGCTGCTGTTCGATAAGTCGTTGTTGAGGTATTCGATGTGTTGGAGCTTGTACTCCTGTAGCAAACGCTGCACACCTTCGGCCTGTTCGGGCGAGACGCGGTAGTGCTGTACTGTTGAGACACCTTCATCATTTTCCAGCGTAATCCAAGCAGCATCGGCATCCATGGTTTGCACGGCCGAATCGAAAAGCATGGCGTACACCTCATCCTCATTCTGCCCTTTCTGAATCAGCTGCGTCAGGCGCTGCATGCTCAAAATCTCCTCACGCTTCTGTTCGAATACGCCCGCCGTAGGCAAATTGAATACGGTAACCATCAGACCCATGAAAGCATAGAAGGCACCGAAGAACGCATTGAGTAGCAGGAAAGCATGCTGAGGAGCCGGAGCTACCAGCTTCAAATCATAGCGAATGCGCAAGAAGTAAGCTACGAACACCGCCATAGCCAGCAGGATAGCTATTTGAAGCAGTACCGCCTCCCATTTCTGACGCCGGTTTAGGTAAGCTACCCATTGCTGGTTGCCACTCAGGTACACGCCAAAAACGCCCAGCCCGCCCACAATAACGTAGTCAAACGGGTGGGGCGGCACCCAATCCAGCAAGCGAAACAGCAGCGTGAAACCCAGCAGCACTTCAAACCACACCCATTGACGTTGGACCTGCGGCGAAGCTCGGAACAACACCAAGCTGCGCCAGGAATAGTTGGTGTAAGCCAGAAAAACAACGAACAGCGCCAAGTTCACCGTGTAGATACAGGCGAAAAAGGTTTGGTCGTTGGTGGGAAGCTCTACTTGCACGAAGCGTTCAAGCAAGTGCAAACCCACGCAGGCCGTTGCCATCATGCCAGGGCCCAGTACCAAGCGGCGAAGCAGCCCCACAAAGTCATTGCCATGAAGCGGATCGGGGCGGCCGCGCTGGTAGATGAACGCACCAGCTGCAAAAGTTGCCTGCGCCAACAGCGTAACCCATTCGGGCCACGGTCCATTTAGCCACTGGGCAGCTTGGCCATTGGTATTGCTGAGCGTACTCAGCAGCAGCAACAGCCAGCTAATGACGGTAAAAGGAAAAATAATAGCTTTCAGCTTCTGGCGAAAGAGCATAGACAGAGAAACAAACCCGACTGTGAAACAGCCCAGGGTTCAAGCGAAACGAACCGCTAAGATATAGGGGCAGGCGGAATTTCGCAGTACCCGTACTTTAGGCCAGGCTAGATAGGCTTTTTTGAGGACAGATGCCCACGTAAGACTATGTGCCCACCCGTACGTAGTAAGACGAGAGCAACATGCTGTCTTACAGGTTAGCTAAAACCGGCGGGTTACTACGGGTAGAGAAGTTGGTTGGCAACAAGATTGATACACCCAGTCGCGGGCATCTTGCGCCGAGCTGAAGTAAACCGTTTCGGCAGGAGTGTAGCCTTTCTGCTCGCTGGCACTCATAATATTGTGTATGCTGAGGCGGTTGCGGGCATCATCGGAAACTACGATGGCCAAGAATTTCAATCCGAGAAGCCGCAGCCGTGGCAGCCAGTTGGCTACAATCCATTCTTGGTCTTCAGAACTGATGGGGCCCATGTGAGTCATGTTCGCAATCCAGGCCTGAACCTGGCGCTGCTCTGCTATCTGCATTCCTACTTGGAAGCCAGTACGCACCTCGTTTGGTTGGAGGTGAGCGTGCCACTCCAGTTCTATCGAGCGCAATTTGGGCTCGTGATGAATGCGTAGGTAGGAAGCTGAAAAAACACGAATGAGTGGGTCAGCATTCATGTTAGTGGAATGGGCTACCGACGAAAATACAATTATTTGTTCTATAATAAGAAATTTATATATGATAAATTACATTCCTTGTGGCTAGCCTACAAAATGCATGCAAAAAGAGCCAGCTCTACTTAGAGCTGGCTCCTTATTAGTTGCTTCTTGAGAGTTTTACTTAGTGCTATAATTAGGAGCTTCTTGCGTTATCTGCACATCGTGGGGGTGCGACTCGCGCAGACCAGCACCGGTAATGCGTACGAAACGGGCTTGTTGCAACGCTTCAATAGTAGCGGCTCCACAGTAGCCCATGCCGGCCCGTAAGCCGCCAGCTAGCTGAAACAGCACTTCGGCAGCAAGGCCCCGATAGGCTACACGGCCAACAATGCCCTCCGGAACGAGCTTCTTCACATCGTCCTCAGCATCCTGAAAGTACCGGTCCTTCGAGCCATCTTCCATAGCTTCCACTGAACCCATGCCGCGGTAACTCTTGAACTTGCGACCTTCGAACAGCGTAACTTCTCCGGGAGCCTCTTCGGTGCCGGCCAGCAACGAACCAATCATAATGGTGCTGGCGCCCGCGGCCAAGGCTTTCACAACATCGCCGGAGAACTTGATGCCGCCATCAGCAATAAGCGGAACCCCCGTGCCTTCTAGGCCACGGGCAGCTTCGAGCACCGCCGACAGCTGTGGTACACCAATGCCAGCAATGATGCGAGTGGTGCAGATAGAACCAGGCCCAACTCCCACTTTTACCGCGTCGGCGCCGGCATCAGCGAGGGCGCGGGCCCCTTCGGCCGTGGCTACGTTGCCGGCTATTATCTCGAGGGTAGGGAATTTCTGTTTAAGGTTACGAACAGCATCCAGTACGCCTTTGCTGTGGCCGTGGGCAGTGTCCACGCTCACCACATCCACACCAGCTTCCACCAAAGCCGCTACCCGGTCCAACAAGTCGGGGGTTACGCCTACAGCAGCCCCTACGCGCAGGCGGCCGTACTCGTCTTTGCAGGCGTTGGGCGTGCGGCGGCGCTTCCGAATGTCTTTGTATGTGATAAGGCCCACAAGGCGGCCGTCAGCATCTACCACTGGTAGTTTTTCCACCTTCGACTCTTGCAGAATATCTTCGGCGTCGGCTAGTTCGGTGCCGGCTTTGGCTGTTACGAGGGGCGTATGGGTCATGACATCCGTCACGTGGCGGCCCATGTCTTTCTCGAAGCGTAAGTCGCGGTTGGTGAGGATGCCTTTGAGGCGGCGTTGCTCATCGACGATAGGAATACCGCCAATGTTGTTGTCGCGCATCAGCTTTTTGGCATCGGCGAGGGTAGCAGCTTCCTGTAGGGTGAAGGGGTCGAGAATCATCCCACTTTCCGAGCGTTTCACCCGGCGCACCAGTTCGGCCTGCGCCCGGATGCTCATGTTTTTGTGGATGATGCCGATACCGCCTTCCTGCGCCAGCGCAATAGCCATTTCCGATTCCGTTACGGTGTCCATAGCGGCCGAAACGAAGGGAAGCTTCAGGCGAATGTTGCGGGTAAGCTGAGCGCTCGGGTCCGTGTCGCGGGGCAGTACTTCCGAATACGCGGGAAGCAGCAGGACATCGTCGTAGGTCAGCGCCTCGAAGGCGATTTTGGAATTGGGGGTGGCGTAATCGGCCATGGCAACAAGGAAGTTAGGTTTCTCTTATTGCCGGTCAAAGCTACGGCGAAAAGTTGGGATGCAGATTATCAGAAGATTGTTTTAGTGTTGATTGTGATGGTATGTGGCTGATTTTAATACAAACAAAAGCGTCTAGGCTACGGGGCAGGACTTTCCGCTGAAGGCGCAGACCAAGGACAAGAAAACATGCTGTTGCGCTAGCACAGCTACCAGACGCAGAACTTAAGGTACGCAGTGGCAAGTGGAGCTTTACTAGTAAGTGGCATGCAAGGCATTGGTTTTAGCTGTTGAACCGTGCTAGCTTTTGCATTTGCGCACCTGACCCCGCCGTATTTTAGTGAAGTTGTCAAAACCTGCGCGGCCCTTTAGGAGTTGAAAAGGCCGCCATGGCCTTGAATGCCAGGCGTTCCTTTTAGATCCACACAATGGCAACTGACAACAAAAACTGGTTTATAACGGGTGTGAGTACTGGCTTCGGCAAAGAACTAGCCGAATACTGCCTGAGCAAGGGCGACAAAGTGGCTGCCACCTTTCGCAAACAAGAGCAGGCCGACGAATTCACCCAAAAAGCTGGGGCCAATGGCCGCGGCTTGGTATGCGAGGTGACCGATGAGCAGCAAGTGAAAACCGCCGTGGCGGAGGCTATTCAGGCGCTCGGCCATATTGATGTGGTGGTGAACAACGCGGGCTACGGCTCCATGGGCAGCATCGAAGAAATTTCGGCCGAAGAAGTACACCGCCAGTTCGACGTGAACGTGTTCGGGCCCTTACACGTGTTGCGGGCCGTGCTTCCGCATTTGCGTGAGCGAAAGAGCGGACACGTGCTCAACATCACCAGCATTGGGGGCCTAAAAACTTTCCCGGGTGTGGGCGTGTACAACGCCAGCAAATTTGCGCTGGAAGCTATTGGCGAGAGCCTGGCGCAGCAAGTAAAACCCCTTGGTATTCACGTCACCAACATCGAGCCTAGCGGTTTCCGCACCGATTGGGCCGGTCGCTCCGCTAGCTTCGTAGACACAGCCATAGAAGATTACCGTGCTACTGTGGGCGAGAACCTGAAAGGCATCCAAAGCTACAGCGGCAAACAGCCCGGCGACCCGCAACGGGCCGCTACCATCATGTTTGACTTGGTACGCCAGGAAAACCCGCCACTGCACTTGCCACTCGGCAAAGCGGCCGTGAAAGGCGCTCGTGACAAGTTCACTAGCCTCCTAGAAGAGTTGGCTGGCGTAGCCGAAACAGGCGACTCAGCTGATTTTCCACAAGGAGAATAAAGCAGTCCAACAGGAAGCCGTTAACGGTTGGAAGCCCGCTAGAGTAGCTTTACTAACCTGAGACAGTTCTTTTCTCACATAGGCAAGCCCTTGCTGTCAGCATGAACAGCAGGGGCTTGTTTGTTTGTAAGTGTTTTGCAGATTACGTGCAGTACCTTTTGTAGGGAGCAGGGTAGGCGTATGATCTTCTTTGTCTGGTAGCCTTCTTGCAGCCTGAATGTCCTCTTTGCTCATCTTCTCAGCTACTCTTCCGTGCCGCTTTCCGTCAACGATATCCACGTTACTTCCTGGACCGATCTGCAGCAAGCACTTTTCCGCGACACGTGGGACAGCCGCATCGGGCGCTTCCGCTCGCCTTTCGTGTACCGGGGGCTACGCTCGTCCAACTGGTTGCTTACCACTAGTTTGCAGCGCTTAGGGGGCGAGTATCAGCAGTTGGAAAACCACTTGTTGCGCAACTTCCGCAAATACGGCCGCGACTTTACGCAGCCTGGCGCATCGGTTTGGAACTGGTTGGCGCTGGCGCAGCACCACGGCCTCCCCACCCGCCTCCTCGACTGGACCTATTCGCCCTACGTTGCCTTGCACTTCGCCACCGACGACTTAGAAGCGTACGGCGAAGACGGGGTGATATGGGCCATCAACTACGTGCTGGCAGCCGAATCTTTGCCGCCCAGTTTGCGCGAAGCCTTGCGAGCCGAAGGCTCGAATGTGTTCACTCCCGAGTTGCTGGAGCCGCTGTGTACCACCCTACGCGAGTTGGAATTGCTGCGCGACGAGCAATTTCTGCTGTTTTTGGAGCCACCTTCTCTGGATGCCCGCATTGTACATCAATATGCCTTGTTTTCGTTGATGAACACCGCGCAGGCTAGCTTGCATGAGTGGTTGGAGCAACGCCCCGAGTTGTACTTCCGCATCATCATCCCAGCTCAACTGAAGTGGGAAATTCGCGACAAACTCGACCAAGCCAATATCACGGAGCGGGTACTGTTTCCGGGCTTGGGGGGCCTTAGCCGCTGGTTGCACCGCCATTACACGCCTACTCCCGGTCAGCAATTGCTAGATTCAGACGAAGACCAGATTCCGGGCTGATAGAGTCAACAGGGCAGAGTGTGGCTACAGAAGGGAGCAAGCTATGTTCGTAGCGGCTGGTAGAGCAGAACTAGGGCCAAATGACTGCTCTAAAAAGCGAAATGTCTCTTACAGATCAAGCAATTACCATGTCGTAATGCTCGTACAGGGCTTCGCCTAATTATTAGCCATTGTCAGCTTGCCTTTGCGAAAGTCCGGGTTGAAATTGAGGCCTAGATGCAAAATGTGGCCCGCAACCAACGAGGACATAGTTTCCTGTTGGCTCATCTGATTCATGTAGCCAGCTTCGATGGAAGTGGCACGATTGACTTGGTAGCCAACCCCTAGGCAGGCGCGGTTCTGTTCGAAAAACTTGCCCGCATCATTGCGTCCGAAAACGACGAATAGTTCATTGGAGGCCAGTACGTACGGGGTTCCGGGAGCAATCTTTCGCTCGTGGTTTAGTGGCAGTGTAAGCCGCAGCTGGTACCGGAAGCGGTTGAGATACGTGAACTTCTTGTCGCCGAGGTGCTGTACCCAGCGCTGCTCGAGGCGGTACCGGTGCTGCGACATAACTCGGCTGCTATCGAAGCGGAGCAATACCTGCTGATAGCTGCGGTGTTCTGGCAAGCCCCCTACGTCCGAATCATTGCCATCTGGGTAGGACATAGTATTGGCATAACCGCCCGTCAGAACCAAGATGTTGGCCACATAATAGTTGGCGCCAACTCGCAGAAACTTTTGCTGCGGCGAGTTCGGGCCCTTAACCTGCCGTAGTTGCCCCTCCGTATGGATGCCCCATTTATTGCTCAAACGGGCGTCGCTGAAAACCATCAGCCAAGTATTGAAGCGCTGATATGCGGTAGGAGTAGCAGTGGTTGTTTGAGTTTGTGCCTGCGCCCCGCTCGCCAAACTCAACAGTAGCAGAACAAGCAGTTTTGCCGCAGTGGAGTGTACAATTGATTTCATAATTCTATATTATGAAATCATGACTAGTATTATCCCAATGTTACCAACTATATTTTCATCCTTGCTATTCAAGGAGTTAGATGAACAGAATGCTGCTTGTATAATCGTATTTTATAGGAGAGAAATACTGACCAGCTAGAATTTGTTCAAGAACTGACTGTCAAGCAGGTAGCGGAAAGTACTTGCTGGGTTTGTGAGTTGTTACGGGTGCCCGGCTTTTACACCTGCCTCTGTTTAACCTAGTAGGTGCTATTGACCGGCCTCGAAACGCTTCTTGGTTAGCTTGGTAGGAATGGCTGTGAGTGGGTCGTCGGGCCAGGGGTGCTTGGGGTAGCGGCCGCGCAGGTCTTTGCGCACCTCGAAGTAGCCCGTTTGCCAGAAGCTGCGTAGGTCACGCGTAACCTGCGCTGGCCGACCACCAGGTGAAAGCAAATGCAACGTGAGTGGAACCCGGCCGCCGGCCACATACGGAGTATCTAGCAGCCCAAATACTTCTTGCAACTTCACGGCCAGCACCGGTGCGGTAGGGTCGGAGTAGTCGAGGGGTACGCGGGAGCCACTGGGTACGGCGAGGTGCGAAGGCGCCAGGCGGTCTAGCTCTTGGCGTTGTGCCCACCCATCAGGCAGTTGTTGGAGCAATAACTCTTGCCAATCGAGCCGGCTGACTTCATTCAGGCTTTTCAACCCTACCAGGTGTGGCTCCAACCAGTCCTCTAGCTGCGCCAGTAGAGCTTCATCCGATACGTCGGGCCAGGTGGCGGCAAAATGGTAGTGCAGAAACGCCAGTCGTTGGCGGAGCGCAACGGCACCCTCAGTCCATGGCAGGCGCGCAATGCCCGCGGTGCGTAAGGCTTCCAACAATGCCTGCGCTACTAGCTCGGGGTCGGGTTGCGCGAGAGCGGTATCGGAAAGAACCAGCGCGCCTAGCCGTTTGAGGCGCCTAGCCAGTACGCGGCCCGTGGGGGCATCCCACCGGACTTCGTCGCGGGTGTCAATCTGGTCGGAGAATAGTTGTTCTAGCTCCGTGCGGCTTACGGGTGCGGCTAAGGCCGCACGCAACTGGTGGGGCGGCCCTTCTAGATACGCTACCGCTAAAAACTGGTCGTCGCGCCCAAAAAACTCGGCTGGCAGCAGCACCCGTTGGCCAGTGGATAAGCGGACTCGGTCGGTGGTTTCGCGTTGCGCAATCCGGTCGGGGTAAGCCAGGGCCGTCAATAAGCCGGCAGCATCCGCATCGGTGGAGGTAGCAGTATCCCGGATACCTGCCCGCTGCCGCAGGTTGCGCGCCGCATCCCGAACTCGGTGCAGTGTGTTGTGCTGTACCAGCAAACCGGGGAGAGCGGGGCGGCCGTGCGCAATGGTTTCGAAGCGCAGGCGCAGATCGGGCGGGGTGGAGTGAGCATCGGCGGAGCGCAACACGTCGCGTTCCGAAAGCAAAGCGGCTAGCGCTGCAGCGGCTGGACCGTGGCCAAGCTCGTGGCCTCGTACCACCAAATGGCCTAATCGGGGGGCTAGGCCCAGCCGTGCCAGTGCCCGGCCGTGGGGAGTAGGTTTTTGCGGCGCAGTAGTAACAGACAGTGAAGCTGGCGCAGTACCGGCACCTGTTGAATCCAGCGCTTTATCACCTTCCCCTGCTAGCTGCTGGCTTGACGCTTCCACGGCTCCAAGTCGGCGCAGCAGATCATTCGCTAAGGCAAGGGCAGGAGTAGGAGGCGTATCAAGCCAGCGCAACGCAGCGGGCGTGGCGCCCCACAAGGCCAGTTCCAGAGCCAACCCACTCAGGTCGGCGGTGAGAATTTCGGGGGGCAGGTGGGCAGGGAGGGCATCGTGCTCTGCGGTGGTCCAGAGGCGGTAGCAGGTGCCGGGCCCCAAGCGGCCCGCGCGCCCGCGGCGCTGATCGGCGGCGGCGGTACTTACGGGCACCGTTTCGAGAGTGGTGAAGCCAGTACGGGCCTGAAAGCGCGGTACTCGCGCAAAGCCGCCGTCTATTACCACTTGCACGCCTTCAATGGTTAGGCTGGTTTCAGCAATGGCCGTACTCAACACAATTTTACGCTGCCCTACCGGGGCGGGGCGCAAGGCGGCATCTTGCTGCTCCAGAGGCAGCTCGCCGTGCAACAGGTGCAGGCGCGTGGTTTCAGACAACGCTGGTTCTAGCTTATCGGCCACACGCCGCAGGTCGGCTAGGCCAGGCAGGAATACCAGAATGTCGCCTTCTGCATGTGCGCGCAAGGCTTCGCGCACGGCCGTCGGTACCAAGGTAGCTAGCCGTTCACCGGGCCGGGTGCCCCCCACAGCGGCTTGGCGCGGGCTCAGGTAGTGCGTCTCGATTGGAAACAGAAAACCAGCACTGCTCACTACCGGTGCATGCAGCCAGGCTCCCAACCGTTCGGCTTCCAGGGTGGCGCTCATCACCAGAATGCGCAGTTCGGGCCGCAGTACGGCCTGCACATCTAAAGTCAGGGCTAGGCCAAGGTCAGCGCGTAGGCTGCGCTCATGAAATTCATCGAATACTACCGCCGTCACGCCTTCCAGTGCGGGGTCGTCCTGAATTAGGCGTGTCAAAATCCCTTCGGTGATAACCTCGATGCGCGTGCGCGCCGACACCTTGCTTTCCAGCCGTACTCGATACCCCACGGTTTCGCCTACCGGCTCGCCCAGCAGCTTGGCCAGCCGGTTTGCGGCGGCGCGGGCGGCTAGTTGCCGGGGTTCCAGCATCAGAATCCGGCCTCCTGCGCGCCAAGCGGTTTCCAGCAATGCCAGCGGCACAACGGTGGTTTTGCCCGCGCCCGGTGGAGCCTGCAATACCACGCGCTCATGCGCGGCGAGGGCCGCCAGCAAATCCGGTAACGCGGCGGTTATGGGGAGGTCGGGGAAACGCACAGGCTAGAGTAGTTCGGTAATAGGCCCCGCCACGGGCTAAAAGCATCGGCCACTTAGTACACCGCCACCGAGGGGTCCACGCGGAGGCTCCAGGCGTGGATACCGCCGCGCAGATTCAGCAGATTGGTTTTTTCGTGGCGGTGCTGCAGGTACGCCAGGGCCTGCATGGAGCGGACGCCGTGGTGGCAAATGAGCACAATGGGCCGCGTTTCGTCGAGTTCTTCTACGCGCTGGGGTAGGTCGCCGAGCGGAATCAGGTGGCTGCCTTCAATGCGGCAATACGCGTACTCCTCGGGCTGCCGCACGTCGATGAGCTGCATATCTTCCCCGTTGGCAAGACGGCGGTTCAGTTCTTCGGGCGTGAGTTCGGGGAGCATGGCAAGTGGTTGGAAAGGCGAAACACAAAATTAGTTGGTGGCTCGTTAGCTTTGGCTTCTTCATCCAGACTACCGTTGCCGCCTGGGAGGTTTCCGCTTTTAGCTTATTGTTTTGTTGCAGTCGTTATACGAGTTCTTAACCGCCGCCGTCGGCAACAGTCCGCTGGAGTGGGTGGCCGTCCTGACGGGGTTTGCCTGCGTGTGGCTAGCCGCCCGCGAATCGCTCTGGAATTTTCCGGTGGCCATTGTGAGCTGCGGCATCTACATCGTGGTGTATCTGCGCGCCGGCCTGTATTCCGATTCCATGCTCCAGGTGATGTTTATTGCGCTGAGCGTGTACGGCTGGTACGAATGGCTGTACGGGGGGCGCGGCAAAACCGAACTGCCTGTGTCGCACACGCGCCGCCGTGAATGGGTGGTCTGTGTGCTGTTTGTGGCGGGCTTCACGGCGGGTTTTGGCTATTACTTAGAGCACAACACCGACGCCACGGTGCCGCATTGGGACAGTTTCACCACGGCGGGTAGCTTGGCCGCGCAGTATCTGCTGATGCGCAAGCGCCTGGAAAACTGGTGGCTCTGGATAGTAGTAGACATCATCTACGTGCCTATTCTCTGGTACAAACAGCTTTACCCGACCAGCGCCCTTTATGCCTTGTACCTGGGGTTGGCCGTGTACGGCTATGTACAATGGCGCCGCGCCATGCGCAAAGATGAGTTGCTGCTGAAGCTTGAACCCAACGACTAAAGAATCTTTCATTGGCTGTAGCGTGCTAGCCTCGTATTCTAGTTGCTACTGCCTTACCTGTACCCATGCTGCGCGTCGCCATCACCGGCCCCGAATCGACGGGCAAAACCACCCTTAGCCGCCAACTGGCTGCCCACTACCATACCACGTGGGCACCCGAGTATGCTCGCGCTTATCTAGAAGAAAGAGGCCCCGAATACGCCTTGCCAGACCTTGAAGCCATTGCCCGGGGCCAGCTTCATGAGGAAGCGCAAGCCATTGCCGCCGCCGAGCAGCAAGGCCACGCCATCTGCTTCTGCGACACCGATTTGCTGGTCATAAAAATATGGGCCGAGCATGCCTTTGGGCATTGCCCTGAGTGGATTTTGCAGCGCATTGAACAGCAACGCTATGATCTGGTGCTGCTGCTCGACGTGGACTTGCCCTGGGAACCCGACCCGTTGCGTGAGCACCCGCACTTGCGCCAGCATTTTTTCACCTTATATCAGCAGGCCTTGCAGGTTCAGCAAGCCACTTTCGCCGTTGTGCGTGGTGCCTTAGCCCAGCGCTTCGAGCAAGCACGTTTGCTAGTAGATGAACTGCTGAAGTAATAACGAGCCCTTACCCTTCCACGACGGGCAGCGTAGAGTATGACGCGCTCCAACGGTTAGTGCCCCCTAGCCGTATGGTGTTGCGTCTGCCTCTGAACCCTGCCGCCGCTGGCAGCGCCACGAAAAGCCTCTGCTACCTCTTCTTCATATGACGTACACCCTCGAAAACGAACAGTGCCGCGTAACTATTCAGGCCAGCGGCGCTGAACTGAGCAGCTTCGTTCGCAAAGACCTCGACAACCTGGAATATATGTGGGAAGCTGACCCCGCCGTGTGGGGACGCCATGCGCCGGTGCTGTTCCCCATTGTTGGCCGCCTGCCAAACGATACTTACACCTACCAAGGCCAAACCTACCGCCTCACGCAGCACGGCTTTGCCCGCGACCAGGAATTCACGCTTGTCCGTCAAGCACCCGCTGAGCTGGCGTTTGAGCTACGTGCCAACGATGCTACCCGTGCCCTGTTCCCCTTCGATTTCAGCTTGCTGATCAGCTACCGGCTGGCGGGCCCCATGCTGACCATCGGGTGGGAGGTAACCAACCTAGGTACTGGTGAACTGCTCTTCGGAATTGGCGCGCACCCGGCTTTCCGTTGTCCCTTGCTTCCTGATGAGGCATTTGAGGACTACGAGTTCGTGTTCGACCATCCCGTTAGCTTCGAGCGGCATCTGCTGGAAGGCGGCTTGCTCAACGGCCAAACCGAGTCTGTGCTGCAAGACGAAACCACGCTGCCGTTGCGCTACGAGCTATTCGAGCAAGACGCTTTGGTGCTGAAGCACTTTGACTTCACGCACGTTACGCTGCGCAGTCGTCGGTCGGGCCGGGGGGTGCGGGTGCGCTTCGATGGTTTTCCTTACCTCGGCCTCTGGACCAAAGGCCCTGGGGCCCGCTTCGTGTGCATCGAGCCCTGGCAGGGCATTGCCAGCGCCACCACCGACTCGGGCGAACTAGCCGAGAAAGAGGGGATTCTGACGCTGCAGCCCAACCAGGAGTTTGTGGCCTCCTACAGCATCACCGTCGAATAGCGCCTTCTTATGCCTGCTTTTGAAGTCCGCGCCATCACCCCGGCTGATACCTATACGTTGCGCCACCAAGTGCTGTGGCCCGACAAGCCCTTGGAGTACGTAAAAGTGGAAAACGATGCCGCTGGGCTACATTTCGGGGCTTTCCTCGGGGAGGAATTAGTGTCCGTTGTTTCGCTTTTCGTGGAAGATAGCGAAGCGCGCTTTCGCAAGTTCGCCACGCATCCAACCTATCAGCGGCAAGGTATCGGGAGCGTTTTGCTGAAACGTGTGCTAACCGAAGCGCGCCGCCACGGAGCCACCCATATTTGGTGTGATGCCCGCCAAGACAGCGCCGATTTTTATGCCCGGTTCGGATTACTGCCGCAGGGCGCAGAATTCTTTAAGGGCCCCATTGCCTACCTACGCATGGGCTGTGAGCTATAGGACGCTGTGTGCAAGAGCAAATGAGCAGAACCCTCCAAGAAGTTTCTGTTAGTTAATCTGATCAGTAACTTCTACGATTTACCGTATTCATTCAGCCAAAACGACCCTTCCGGCCTCTGTTTCCTGTTGTATCGGCCACGATTAACAACGGAACGCAGAAAGCCAGAAGGGTCGTTTTTTGTATGAGGTGCCGCGCAGACGGGCTGTAGTGGCAGGTAGAGCTATAAAAGATGAGGAGCAGTGGGCCGTACGGGCCGTTGGGGGCGCCTGTTGTAGTCCGGTTCCCAGTCGTTGATGGGGCGCGTGATGCCGGGGGGTAGGTCCAAGTCGGGGAGGCCGTCATCGAGCGGCTCGCCCCCGTCGTCGTCGTTGTCGGGCTGAGGCGGATTGGGGTAGCGCCGCCGAGGAATCAGCAGAAAGTAGATGGTAATAGCAAGGACGACAAGTAAGTACACGAGGGGAGTCATGGTCGGGGTAGACTGGAAGGACAAACGAGCAGACGGGTGGGGTACCGACTAAATAACGGAGCGGAGGTGGATGTTGTTTTCCTTGGCCTCCGAGTTTTGGGATCTGAAAGCCTTTCTAAGGTAATTGATTATCAATCGAAAGTAAAGGAGAAGTGGATTTCTTGTTTTTCACTTTCCACGGGCAGGCTGCAATGATGAGCTTGCGCCTCTGAGTGATACGGAGCGCGTGCAGCAACTGGATGGGATAACACCATATATCAGCTGTGATTTGCTTGCCACTTGGCGTAGCACAACCCCAGTGCGCGAAAACCCGCAGCACGCAACCAGAAACTCCCTTACCTTTGCAGCAGAAGTTTAGGGGTGCCCCATGCCACAGTGGCCAAGGCTGAGATCATACCCATTGAACCTGATCCGGGTAATGCCGGCGAAGGGAACAGACGATCCGCGAACGATACTGCCAAGCCGCCGACCCCTGGCGTAGGGCCCGTTCTTCTTTTTCGCATTGCCTTTTTGAAAACTTTACTGCTTTCCGGGGCGGCGCTGTTGGCGCTGCCTTTCTCGGCCTGGGCACAAGGTCCCGTGTCGGGTACCGTAACGGATGCCCGTACCGGCACCGCCTTGCCTGGCGCTACTATTTTGCTTGACGGTGCGGCTAGCGCGGCTACCGATGCCGCCGGAAACTTCTCGTTGTCGGCGGTGCCGGCGGGGATACACGAACTGCGCATCTCGTTTTTGGGCTATGAACCCTTGGTGCGGCGCGTGCAGGGACAAGCCACCGAGCAGCGCCTAAACACTACACTTCAGCCCGGTGGGGTGCTTACCGGCGAAGCCCTCGTAACGGCTTCCCGCGCCAACGACCGCACGGCCACCGCCTATTCCAACGTCAATCGAGAAGAGCTAGCCAAGCGCAACTTCGGCCAGGACTTGCCTTATCTGCTCGACCAAACGCCTTCGGTGGTGGTCAATTCCGATGCTGGCGCGGGCGTGGGCTACACCGATATTCGTATTCGGGGCACCAACAACACGGGCATCAACATGACGGTAAACGGCGTGCCGCTGAATGATGCCGAGTCGCACGGCTCGTTTCTGGTGAATCTGCCCGACTTGTCGTCCTCCATTAGCAGCGTGCAAGTGCAGCGGGGCGTGGGCACCAGTCAAAACGGCGGCGCGGCCTTCGGGGCCAGTATCAACATTTCCACGCTTGATGTGCGCCGCGAAGCTTACGGCGAAACGCAGAACACCTACGGCTCTTTCAACACCTGGAAAAACAACGTCTCGTTTGGGACCGGGCTGCTGAACGGGCACTTCACCGTGGATGGCCGCTTGTCGCGCATTGCCACCGACGGCTATATGAACCGGGCTTCCTCGGATTTGAAGTCGTATTATTTCGCGGCCGGCTACCAAGCTAAGAACACGCTGCTGAAGTTCATCACCTTCTCGGGCCGCGAGAAAACCTACCAGGCTTGGAACGGGGTACCGGAGCCAGCCCTTACGGGCAACCGGGCGCTGTTGCAGCAGTACATCGACAATGGAGAGCTAAGCGAAGCCGATGCGGCACGGGTGCTCCAAGAAGGCCGCCGCTACAGCTACTATACCTACGACAACCAAACCGACAACTACCAGCAAAACCACTACCAACTGCACCTGTCGCAGGGGCTGGGCTCCGACTGGAACCTGGGGGCGGCGCTGCACCTCACGCGCGGCTTTGGCTACTATGAAAACTACCGCGCCAACCGTCGTTTCTCCGCTTACAACCTCCAGGACGTAGTGATTGGCGGCGATACGCTGACCCGTACCAACCTGGTGGACCGCAAGTGGCTCGACAACTACTTCTACGGCGGCACCTTTGCGCTAAACTACCAACCGCAGGCCAACGACCGTTTTCAGGCAACCGTAGGCGGAGCCTGGAACCAGTTCAACAACGACCACTACGGCGAAGTAATCTGGGCGCAGTACGCTTCCAACGGCAACATCCGGCACCGCTACTACTTCAACGACGCCACCAAAACCGACTACAACGCCTATGCCCGCGCTACCTGGCAGGTGTTGCCAAAGCTCGGGGCGTACGGCGACGTGCAGGTGCGCCATATCGAGTACAACATTGATGGGGTAGAAGACGACCAAAACGACGTCACGACCCGTGCCCGCTACACCTTCTTCAACCCCAAAGCCGGTGCTACCTTCTCTTTGGCGGAAGGCCAACAACTGTATGCCAGCTTCGCGGTGGGCCAGCGGGAACCTGTCCGCTCCGACTTCACCGACCGCCCCGCCGGCGACCAAAGCGCGAAAGCCGAGCGTCTCGAAGACTTCGAGGGTGGCTACCGCTTCACTCGCCCCGATGCCAGCCTACTCGGTCCGGGTACAGTGTTGCGCTTCGAGGCCAACTATTTCTCCATGAACTACCGCAACCAGCTCGTAGCCACTGGCCAGCTCAACGACGTGGGCACGGCCTTGCGCACCAACGTAGCCCGCAGCTACCGCCGGGGCGTCGAGCTGACGGGCTTCGTATCGGCCGATGATAAAATTAGTTTGAGCACTACCCTCACGCTAAGCCGCAACCGCATTCTGAACTACCAGGACGTGGTGTATGACGAAAACTACGAACCCGTGGTAGCCGCGCCGCGCGCTTCCACCATCTCGTATTCGCCCGGCGTGGTTTCGGCGCACACCCTGGAAGGCCAGCCCGTGAAAGACCTGCGCGTGGCATTGTTGCTGAAAACGGTGAGCCGCCAATACCTCGACAACTCGCAGAACGCAGCACGCAGCATCCGGCCTTACGAAACGGTGGATTTGCGCCTGCGCTATGCCCTGCACCCGTCCTTTCTGAAAGAAATAGAGCTGGGCTTGCTGGTAAATAACATCCTTAACCGCGAGTACGTGGCCAATGGCTATACCTACAGCTACGTCGGCGCCAGCGGCAGCCAAGAAACGTTCAACTGGTTTTTTCCGCAGGCCACCCGCAACTTCCTAGCGTCAGTAGGAGTGAAGTTCTAGTACACGCACCGCACACGAAAACGCCCTGTCGTGCCTTCAAGCGCACGGCAGGGCGTTGCTGTTTTAGAGAGCCTAACGGGCGGTCATATGATGAGCCGCACGCCGCCCAGGTCGGAAATTTGGTAAGGAAACTGGTTGCCAGGGGAGCCAATGAACATAAAGTTCTTCGGGATGTGCCACTCTTTCGAGAGCCGGTCGATTAGCTCGGGGCCAAACTGGTCATTGATCGTTACGAAATCCACCACAATTTGCTCGTAGGCGCGGTCAAGCACCCGAATGTCGGTCAGCAGGTCCTCGGGGTAGGTTTCACCTTTCTTAAGTAGCGTCACAATTTTGAGGCGGTTGGTAAACTCGTTTTCCACCACGTAGGCCATCACCTTGTTGAGGTTCGATACGTTGTCGCCTTTGGTGAAGAAAACGAATTCCTGCCGGTGCAGCTCCCGCAGTTGCCGCCGAATGCTGAGCTGCGTGAGCCGTGAAATCCGGGGCGAATGTTTGGCAAATGACTCGGCCGCATCCAGCACTAGGTTCAGGATGGCCGTGCGGTTGAGCATGGCCGACACTATTACCATGGCCGGCAGGAAGTATTGCAGGAACACAATGAGGTAGTCGGGGCGCATGCGGATGTTGCCGTACAGCGCCGCCAGCACTCCTAGCAACGCCAGCGTCACGGTAAGCAGGCTGGCATAAACGGGGCGCGGCAGTTTGGGGCGTTTGCGCTTAAGCAAAAAGTTGCCCAGCGCAAAAAAGGCCATCACCGATAAAAACGAAATGGTATACACGCCCGCCAGCGGCCCCAATTCGCCGTTGGTAATAAGTAGCACCGACAAGCAGAGCAGGAAGAAGGTAATAAGAATGATATAGTTGCTGCACCGCTTGTTTTCCTTGAGGAAGAATTGCGGCAGAATTCGGTCTAGGGTCATGCGCTTCATCAAGCCGCTCACGCCCACAAACGAGGTGAGCACCGCTCCGCTGAGCACGGCCACGGCATCCACAGAAATAAGCGTGGCCAGCCAAGGGCCGCCAGTGCGGTTGCCAAGGTGCGAAAGAAGCGTTTCGGTATGCTGGCCTACTTCCACCAACGGCAGTGCCGCAATGGCCAGAAACGCCAGCAGCGGGTTGAACACCGTCACGACCACCCACATGTTGCGCAACGTTTTCTGAAACACGCCACGCGCCTGCTCTTCCACAAAGTTCGCGGAGCTTTCAAACCCCGAAATGCCTAACATAGCTGCGCTGAACCCCAAAAACAGCGCTGAAACGAGGCTGCCCTTGAGGGGCATGTGCCAGTTGGCTACCAACGTATCGAGGCCGTGCACGAACAGGTACCAGCCCGTAACGCCCGCCAGTAATGTGAGCGACGCTAAATGCAACACGAAAATACCCACTGCCACCACCGCCGACTCGGAAATGCCCAGGATGGTGAGCAGCAGAAAGAGGCCCAGCAGCAAGATGGTGGCCAGAATAATTGGCAGTCCGTGCCAGAGCGTGTGCAGATAGTGCATGGCCTCGGAAGCCGAAATAACGGCTGTAGCCATGTATGACAGGATGGTGAGACAGGCCGCCACCGCCGCGTTACGCTTGCTGGTCGTGTTAAGCAGCACGTTGTAGGCTCCACCATTGAGCGGCAGCGCCCCCACCACTTCGCCGTAGATGCGCCGAAACAAAAACAACACGGCGCCCACCACCAACAGCGCCACCCAGGCGTATTGGCCGGCATGCGCAATAGCTAGCGCCGATACGTACAAGCACGAGGAGGAAATGTCGTTGCCACAAATGGCGCTGGCTTCCAGTTCGTTGAGTTTTTTGTGTGGGGTAGCTTGGCTCATAGGAGGGTGAAGGCATAAGAACGCAATGCTGCTTCTACGCAACAAACAAAAACTTGAACAATCCTGCCGCGTCAACCGATTTCAACCGGACGCTTGTCGTTGGGCTGACGCTGAGCAGGAACCCTGTAGCTCAGCCGAACCATTGGTTGACGGGGCCGGTTTCACGTATTGAAACCACTATCTTTGAACTGATTCCCACCCAAGCTATTCCTTGTATGTCTTCCCAAGCTGACGTCCTCTCGCCCCAGGCCAAGGCCACCAAAGCCCACGGCTCCACCAACGCTGCTGGTTTCACCGATTACTACGATATCGATGGGCTGCTCACCGAAGAGCACCTGCTGGTTCGCCAGAGCATCCGCGACTTCGTGAAAAAGGAAATCAGCCCGAACATTGAGAAATGGGCCCAGGACGCTTATTTTCCTTCTGAGATTGTGAAGAAGTTCGGCGACGTTGGTGCCTTTGGCCCCACCATTCCCACCGAATACGGCGGCGGCGGGCTCGACTACATCAGCTACGGCCTGATTATGCAGGAGATAGAGCGCGGCGACTCCGGTATGCGCTCCACGGCCTCAGTACAAGGCTCGTTGGTGATGTTCCCGATTTACGCCTACGGTTCCGAAGAGCAGCGCCGCAAGTACCTGCCCAAACTGGCGTCCGGCGAATGGCTGGGCTGCTTCGGCCTCACCGAACCCGACCACGGCTCCAACCCCGGCGGCATGGTCACCAAAATCGAAGACAAAGGCGACTATTACCTACTGAACGGCGCCAAGCTCTGGATCAGCAACTCCCCCGAATGCCAGCTGGCTGTAGTGTGGGCCAAAGACGAAAACGGCCGCATCCGAGGCGTAATCGTGGAGCGCGGAATGGAGGGCTTCAGCACGCCCGAAATCCATAACAAATGGAGCCTGCGCGCCAGCACCACCGGCGAGTTGGTGTTCGAGGATGTGAAAATTCCCAAGGAAAACGTGCTGCCGAACATCGACGGTCTCAAAGGTCCGTTGTCCTGCCTCGATTCCGCTCGCTTCGGTATTGCCTGGGGTGCCATCGGTGCTGCCATCGACTGCTACGAGTCGGCGCTGAAGTACTCGTTGGAGCGCGAGCAGTTCGGTAAGCCCATTGGTGGCTTCCAGCTACAGCAGAAGAAGCTAGCCGAAATGCTGACCGAAATCACCAAAGCCCAGTTGATGGCGTGGCGCCTCGGTATGCTCAAAAACGAAGGCAAAGCTACCAGCGCCCAAATCAGCATGGCCAAGCGCAACTCCGTGGATATGGCCTTGCACGTGGCCCGCGAAGCCCGCCAGATTCACGGCGGTATGGGCATCACCGGCGAGTATTCCATCATGCGCCACATGATGAACCTGGAGTCCGTCATCACTTACGAAGGCACCCACGACATTCACCTGCTCATCACCGGCGCCGACATCACCGGCATCCAGGCGTTCAAGTAAGCCCTGATTTGTCTACCTTGAAACGGCCGTTCTGGAAACAGAGCGGCCGTTTTTTTTATCCCTTTTCATCTTTACTAGCACTACAGACTAGCACTCCAGGTATGAGCATGACCATGACACTCAGAAAAGTGAGTGATAAGCAGCTACGTGAGTTCCTAAATGAGCCTGATTCAATACTGGATTTCGTGGATAACTCAGTGCCTGCCACTCAGGAGTTAGATCTGGACAAAGCATGGCACGGACTACACTTCATGCTGACAGGCTCGGACTGGGAGGGGCCGGAGCCGTTTGCGTATTTACTGGATGGCGGCGAGATAATCGGCAATGAGGAAGACCACGACCTGGGATACGGCCCCGCGCGCGGACTAGCCAGTGCCGAAGTCAGCCGCTTTGCTGCTGCGCTGTATAGTTTGTCTGAGTCAGAGTTCAAGTCACGCTATAACAGCGCAGCAATGGACGAGCTGGAAATATATCCGCTGGAATGGAGTAAGGAGGAAAAGCCGGAGGAAATAGTGGAATGGCTGGTAACTACTTTCAAGGAGTTAAAGCAATTTGTACAGGACGCTGTCACTAAAAATCAAGCCTTGTTGATCTATATGTAGGAAATCTTCCTGTAGCCATGAGGGGTTTTTGGTTCGTATACATCTGACATCCAGTAATCTACCTCAACGCTATGAACAACGATCAATCAGCCGCATGAAAATGCCGAGTCGCGGCGGCAATAACGCCGCGAGCATGATAAAGAGCAGTACCCCAACGAAGACAACGAGATGCGCCAGGGTGGCCCAACCAAAGCCTAAAGCACCACGAACGTACCTACTCTAGCGACAATAACTTTACTCCTGATAGTGAAGCTGAAACCGGCTCGTCCGACGGTATTGCCAAAACCATAGACGGCGACGGCGGCCGCTACCACAACCTCGATGAAGTAGACAGCAGCTCCGACAATGACCAAGGCGGCACAATGGGCGCTGCTCAAAGCGGCACAATGGGCGCTGCTCAAAGCCGTGAGCCTCAGTTGCGTACGCCTAGTGCTCAAGCATCGCACACCAGCAAAGGCCCGGGCGGCGACCAGACCTAAGCCATTACATAACCAGCAGATTTCAATGCATGAAAAAGGCTGCTCCCGTCTTGGAGGTAGCTTTTTTCAGTTCGCATTGCCTTACCTACCGTAGCTCATCGAAAGCATACTGCGCGGTGCTCCAAAACTCATCGAGAGCAACGAGACGTGGCTTGAAAAACGAGATGAGCCGGGGCCAGTCGTCGCGGTTGAACAGGTTGGCTGGCTGCAGTTCCTGATAGATGCGGCTGAGCGGTTGGCCGTTGGCATCTTCGGCGTGCAGTTCCCATTGCCAGGTTTCGCCCACTGTTTCGTGCAGCATGGTTTGAAGCTCCTTGAACTGCTCGAAAAACAACTCCCGGATTTCAGGGTCAGGGTGAGTTAGCTCAATGCCAATGGAAGCCAGCCGCACATCGGCGTGCAGCCGAAAATACACGTGCTTGAGGCCGGTTTTGTAGTTAATCCAGTTGGTCGGGAGTCCTTCGGCCGAGGGTACGGGGGCCATGTATTGGCCGAAGGTGGTCCAAAAGGCCTGCCGAATCTGGGAGGCTTCTGCTTTACTGTACATAGATATTCTTAGGTGACAAATAACAACTGCCCGAAGCCAGCCAAGCCAGCGTGTAGTCGAGGAAATACGGTTCGGCAAGCTACTTGGCCGAAGAATTTCAGCTAGCTACTACGAAGCTGCTGGCTACTTCTTTACTTTACGGTTCAACAGCTCCGTTTCTATGGCCGCTCCCGACTCCTCTGCCCTCGTTCTGCTTGAATGCCTCGTAGCCGGTACCACCCACCGCTCGGGCCTGTCCGAATACGAGCCACACCTGCAACTAGGACAGCGCTTAGTACTCACTCGTGAAGCCGACAGCACCTACGATGATTGGGCGGTCCGGGTCCTGACCGCTGACCCCGAGCCCTTTTGGCTGGGCTACCTGCCCGAAGGGCGCAACGAGACCGTGGCCCGGCTCCTAGACGCGGGCTTTCCACTTGAAGCCCGCCTCAACCACAAAGCCTGGGAAGACGAGTGGCTGCACCTGGAAATTGAAGTGGTACTGCTTGCCAGCAATCAGTCCTAACAGTAGCAGTCATTCCAACGCGGAAGGAATCTGAGTGAAAGTCGTTCAACTAACGCACGCAATTTCCTACTGACGGCGGAATAACAACCGCGCCGGGCCACCGATTACAGTGCATCGGCCAGGGCTAATACTTGCTGGCGAGCAGTTAGCAATGCGGGTTCTTGCGGAAATGTATGCTGCACCCAACGGGTAAAGCCGCTCACCATTTCGCCTACCGCCTGTCGGTGGCTAGGCGCGGCTGTAGCGTTTTCCTCGGCTGGCCGTGCCGGGAATAGGCTTTCTAGTCCGAGCCGTTCTAGCACTTCCGAAACGAATACCATGCCGCACACTTGCATTGCCTGATAGAGCTGTACTAGCTCCGGCATGCTCAGCGGCAGTTCTTCAGCGGCCTGCAACTCACCCAAGCGGCCAATCATAGGTTCCAGAGCAGTTGGTTGCAAGCTGGGTAGAGCGGCCACGGCTCGCAGGAAAGCATGGTCGCCAGCTTCGGGGAGCGAGTGTACCAGCAATAGCGCCAACCGCACCATCTGCAACTGCGCCTCTGAAAAGCGGATGGTAGCGGCCAGAGGCGGCATGACAGGGTGCTTGGCCACATAAGCATGAAACAGCTCTTCCACCCGCAGCCGGTGCAGCCCTAGTTGCCACGCAGGGGGCAAGTGCTGCTCTAGCGTAAGCAAAAACGCGCCGCTCAGTTCCTGGCAATAGGTTTTCAGCTGCTGCATCTGCGCAATGCCAATGTCCATCTGACGTCTCACATAAGCCAAAACCGGTTCCGCCAGCGTCGTATCCAGCGCGAGGCGGCCTACGAGCAGTAAGTTGTACAAAGCGCGAGGCTGCTCTTCTAATGCCAGCAGTAGCTGTTCGTGGCTGGCAATGGTATTCAGCTCGTTTACCCGTGCAAGCGTAAGATCTGTAAGAGCGGCCACTTGGCGAGGGAGTTCCTCCTGGGAACGGCTTAGAAGCTCCACGCAGACCATGCCATGCAGGGAAAGGCAACGCGCCAATTGGTCGTAGAAATCGGCAGGAAGCGTTTGGAGCCAGTCGTTGGAGGAAGTAGAAGGCATTCGGCAGCAAGGCAATTTGAGGCTGCAAGTTACAGACGCCGACGCTGCCACATAGCGTTTCAAGCTTTACAAATAAGTGGCATTTGTGTTTCTCGTTCCTAATAAATGGCGTGCTACGCCTTGCAACGCCACTTCCTGCTTGGTGTTACGGCCGTTAGAGCAGTATACAAACCGAATAAATGCACGGGTCTTTTGCTAATGTAATTAGTAGTATAGGGCATTTCAATGTTTTTTGCTAAAAAAGGGACATTTTACCTCCTTAGGGTGTTACCTTGCCGATACCAACCTTTCTTTCGGCTGCTATGCGCGAAAACTATCTCACCGGCGCCAACGACCACATGGACGCCTCCGAAAAAGACATTGATAAGGCCCTCCGCCCGCTTTCATTCGACGACTTTGCCGGCCAGGACAAGGTAGTGGAGAACCTGAAAGTGTTTGTGGCCGCGGCCAAACGCCGTGGCGATGCCCTCGACCACGTACTGCTGCATGGGCCTCCCGGCCTCGGCAAAACCACGCTTTCTCACATCATTGCCAACGAGCTGGAATCCGGCATCAAGATGACCAGCGGCCCGGTGCTCGACAAGCCATCTGACCTAGCTGGCCTGCTTACCAACCTCGAGCCGCACGATGTGCTCTTCATCGACGAAATTCACCGCCTCAACCCGGTGGTGGAAGAATACCTGTACTCGGCTATGGAGGATTACCGCATCGATATCATGCTCGATTCGGGTCCGAATGCGCGTTCGGTGCAGATTACGTTGTCGCCCTTCACGCTGATTGGTGCCACCACCCGTTCCGGCATGCTCACGTCGCCACTACGGGCCCGTTTCGGTATTAGCTCGCGCCTGGAATACTATGACTCTAAGCTGCTGACCAGCATTGTGCAGCGCTCGGCTGAAATCCTAGGCACACCTATTCATGAGGATGCGGCTTACGAAATTGCCCGCCGCTCGCGCGGTACGCCACGTATCGCCAACAACCTACTGCGCCGCACTCGCGACTTCGCCCAAATTAAAGGCAACGGCACCATTACGGTGGAAATAGCCCAGTTTGCCCTAAACGCCCTCGACGTAGATGCCCGCGGCCTCGACGACATGGACAAGCGTATCCTTACCACCATCATCGACAAGTTCAAAGGTGGTCCGGTGGGCTTGAGCACCATTGCCACGGCCTGCGGCGAGGAAGCCGAGACCATTGAGGAAGTGTACGAGCCGTTCCTGATTCAGGAAGGTTACATCAAGCGCACGAGCCGCGGCCGCGAAGCCACCGAGCATGCCTATCAGCACCTCGGCAAGCTCATGCCTCAGCACCTGCGTGGCAACACTGGTGAGCTGTTCAGCTAGTAATTACAGATTTTAGTCCAGCAACCGTAGTGGCGAGAAGTAGTGAATGAAGCTACTTTTCGCCACTTTCGTTTTGGACGCGAATCATATAGCCGACAATCTGTAACTGAGCGAAAAACGCCTACTGGTTTCGTTCCTGGCGACATTATTAAGAAAAGTCTATTAACAAGAACGAACGAACCATGGCACTGAACCGTATTGCTTGGCGCTTTACCAAAGAACTCTATACTGACTCAGCAAGATTCAATCAAGATGTAGTGGCGCATCAACTAGCAATCTATCAGAAGGATAATCATTGGGAACCTAACACCGTTGTATTTGCTGTTCCAGAATTACAAGTTCAATATATGGCATGGGTGAAACAGCCATCAGACTTGCTGGAAAACGAAACGCTAATCGATGAAGACAAGCAGGTTTTTGAAGAAGAACCTGAAGAAGAAATGCATCAGGTTGAAATCTTGGCAACGCTGGCAGCCAATGACGGAGAAAAATTTACAGTCTTGGAGTTCCTGATGAAGGCACATAATCAGCAAGCAAATAAAGACCTTGGCGACCATATATTCTTTGAGGGAACTGACGATACCCCGCAGATTATAAATGGGTTGCCCACTTATTTTATAGCGTGTGGTAGTTGAAATTATATTGAAAACAGCTGTCAACAGCCTATTGGCGCCACAGCATTTATCCAGTAAACTCCACTGCCGGTAGGGCTTTCATTTTTCGAGTGAACTTTGAAATTACTTGGGTAGTCTGTCTTGTAGCTGCCATGTAATTACTTTTGGTGCTTTCTGCTCATGCTCCCTACCGCTCACTATACTGCCTTTATCAAGCAACGCGCGGCGGAGCTGGGCTTCATGTACTGCGGTATTTCCAAGGCCGAGTTTCTAGAGGAAGAAGCACCGCGCCTCGAAAACTGGCTGAACCGCAATATGCACGGCCAGATGGGCTACATGGCCAACCACTTCGATAAGCGTCTCGACCCGCGCTTGCTCGTGGATGGGGCCAAATCGGTGATTTCGCTGCTGCTCAACTACTACCCGCCCCAGGAAGCCCAGCAGTTCGACGACACACTTAAAGTCAGCAAGTACGCCTACGGCCGCGACTATCACTTCGTCATCAAGGACAAGCTGAAAACGCTGCTGGCAGCCATGCAGGAGGAAATAGGAGAAGTGGGCGGCCGGGTGTTTGTCGATTCAGCGCCGGTGATGGACAAGGCCTGGGCCAAGCGCAGCGGGGCTGGCTGGATGGGCAAGAACACCAACCTGATTACACCCGGCGCGGGCTCGTTTTACTTCATTGCCGAGCTGATTGTGGACGTGGAGCTCGACTACGACGGCCCTATTAAGGACTACTGCGGCACCTGCACCAAATGCGTGGATGCCTGCCCCACCGGCGCCATCACCGAGCCTTACGTGGTAGATGGTAGCAAGTGCATCAGCTACTTCACTATCGAGTTGAAAGACCAGATTCCGCGGGAGGTGGAAGGTAAATTCGGCAACTGGGTGTTCGGCTGCGACATTTGCCAAGACGTCTGCCCGTGGAACCGTTTTGCTAAGCCCCACCAAGAGCCGCAGTTTAATCCCCATCCTGGCTTGAAAGACCTCAAGGCTACCGATTGGCAGGAAATCACGCACGAACTGTTTTCGGAGCTGTTTCGGCAGTCGGCAGTAAAACGGACAGGATACGTCGGCTTGCAGCGCAATATTCGCTTCGTGACGGGGGATAAGCCGCCGCTCAACGAGAGCTAACGCCGTGAATGACTAGATAGACAGGATAGCAAAGAGCGTTGTGCTCTGTACTTAGGGAGCAACAAGCTTAGCAATAGCACCGCTCACCAGGGGTATGTAGTGGATAGTGAAAGAAAGCCCACTGGAAAGAGGGAGGCCCCTGGCAGAGAATAAAACAGATTCACGCTGTTTTATTCTCTGCCAGGGGCCTCCCTCTTTCGTCTCTCAGTTTAGAGTGCGGGTTGGCTGAACACGCGGTTCAGGATGCGGTGGTAGATGCGAGAGAACTGTTCGTAGCACCACACGCGAAATTGAGCTAACTCAGCTGGTACCAGCATGCGAAGAGCTTTGCGGAGCTCTTTTTCAAATAGGATCTTATCAAAGCTCACCTTGAGCAGGATGGTTTTTGCGTATTCCAACATAGGAGTAAGCTAATTATTATGGGTGTTTTTGTGGGTGGAAGGAGCATCAGTAGAGCTGTATACGGAACGCCGAAAAAAGGGTGCGCGCCGGCCGAGTGGAACGTTGATGGAAGGAGGAAGTTGGTACTTTGAAGATAAAAAGGCTGGTTGTATTTACTGGTGTAAGATTTGGATATTGAGGTACTTGGCTAAACAACAATGTATCTATATAGTGCCCTTCACTCACAAAAAAAGGAATAGCGGATGCCATTCCTTTTTTAAATAAAGTGGGAGTTAACCGTATTTGCGCCGGCTAACGCTGCTTAATAGGTAAACAAGCCCAGCAGTGCTTCCGCCTCTTCAGCCGATAAGGGCTCGTCGAAAGCCTCCGGTACGCTTACTGTCAACAGCTCCATTCCAGAGCCAATTGGCAGCAGCCGGAAGGGTACCGGCTTGTAGGTTCCTGCTGCACCCGTCGAGGTGGGGGCCTGATAAATCACTTGCGTGGTAGCGTGCTCTGTGGCGTACACCACGTCGGTTTTGCCGGCTACCGTAATGGAAGCATCCGTCGGGCTGGGCCAAGGCTTAACTACCGCCGCGCGCTGCCGCCGGATTGTGCGGATACGGGCTGCGTGGCGCGCCTCGGTGGAGTGAAGCTGTAGCGCAGTTTGCAGCGTGTAGTTATCGGCCGTCAGAAATTCCACTTGCGCTTTGTAGGCTCGCACGCCGGTGTCTTCCAGGAGTTGCGCTAACGTCAGAAACTGGTCGAAATTGCTGAACACGTTGGGGAAGAGTGCCGGCTGGGTGTTGTTTTTGCTGCCCGTAAAATCGTAGGTAGGCAGTGCTGGTATAGCCGCGTTGGAAGAAATAAGGCGTGTCAGCAGCGCCACGTGTTGCTGCTGGTGCGCCTGCATTTTCACAATAGAAGCACGAATGCTGCCATCAGCTGGAAAAAACGAGGCGGGCGCAGTTAGAGCGCGGGTGTAGAACGCAGATTGCAGGCGTTCTAGCTGTAGAGCCAGCTGCAGCGAGTCGAGGATGGTGCGGGTAGTGCGGGCCTGGGTGGGCAGAGCACCCAACCCCAAGGGCAGCGCAGCGGCCAGGGTTTTCGCTCCGATACGACGCAGTTCGCCGAGCGCCTCACGCCGGGGGGTGCTGTTCTCGAATTGAGTGGTAGGGGTAGCGGCCAGATCGGCCAGAAGCTTCAGAATATTCATAGTAGCCAGCAAGCCTTAGGTGGTCGACAAGTCTGCCGCAGATACTTTAATGGGAAGGTAAGGTTCCAGCAGAGCTAAAACCTCAACCGGAGTTTTAGCGTCGTCTAGCCCATCGGCGCCTACGGTAGAGGCGAAGGAGTCAGATTGTAAAAGCTCGTGCGCCAACGCTGCATGCCGGGCCTCGACTGAGGCAATTTTACTTAAGGCTATTAGGTTGTATTTTTGCACAAGCAATTTTCCGGCACCGTTGTAGGCTGCCACGCCAATGTCTTCCAACTGCCGAGCTGCCGTCCAGACGCCCACCCGCGTGGTAAGCGTGAAGGTAGAGAAGTTGAACTCCAACGGAGTGCTCAGAGTCGCATCATATGCTCTGCTACCTAGTATCGTTTTCAGATACTCGCGGTGGATAAGCTCATGGTCACGCAAATCGGTGAGGTACCCCAATTCGCCAGGCAGTAAGTCAGCCGGTGGCGCGGCCACCACTTTCTGGTAGAAGGCCGCCTCCAATTGCTCCAGCAAATAAGCGTAGTTCAGTAGCCCATCGTCAATAGGGTTACGGTTTGCATCAAAGCCGACAAGTGCCAAGCCGTTATCTACGGGGGCTGGAGCTGGGTCTGGGTCATCACCGCAGCCAGCCAGCACCAGGGTGGAGGCTGCTACTGTGGCCCCCGCCACCCGAAAGAAAGAGCGGCGCTGCATGGCACGCGCCAGAAATAAGGTTGACATAAACAGACAATCAGAAAGCAATGCCGCAGCAAACTCGGCTTGGAATGCAACAAAGATAACTCGTTCTAATGGGATGCTCTAACCATGAGTTAGGTTGCATGAAAAAGGCGTCCCCAAGATGGAGACGCCTTTTTATTAGTGAGCAGAGAAGCTCTGGTTTGGTTGGCTTATGCTCTAACGTAGGGACCAGCAATTCCTACAACCGTGGTGTTGTCGAGGCCTTCATCAAAGGCTGCGCTTACATCTTCGGCCGTGTACGTAGCACCGAGGCCCGTAGCAAGACTCATGATACCACCTTGAGATAGGTTGCCCTCAGCAGGGAATGTAGCTACTGGGTTGCCAGCGCCATATACAGGAGCCGGAGCGCCGTTGGCATCACCGTTAATGATCCATGGGAAGATCGTCTGGCTCCCAGCCGCAGGAGCGCGGCGCATAACGCGCACGTGGGCGGCGTGGCGGGCTTCCACCGAGTGTATCTGAAGGGCAACAGTCAGTACGTTTACAACGTTGCCGCCCACAGTTGGGTTAAGCGTACGCGGAATGTTAGTTGCTTGACCTTTGTAAGCCCGTACCCCTGCATCTTCAAACGCCTGAGCAAATGTGAGGAAGCTTCCGTATGTGGCGAATGCGTTACCGAAGTCGAAGCGAGAGGGAGCTGGTGCTGCATTTGCACCGAGGGCGGCTGCAAGCAGCGTACGGTGGGCATTCTCATGGTCTCGGATAACCGTAATAGCCGTCCGATCAGCACCAGTCAACGTCGCGGCTAGGGTAGGAGCGGCCAGCGCCTGCACGTAGAAGTCGTACTCCAAGCGCTCTAACAGCAACGCATAGTTTAAAACGGCATTCGCATCACCAAGCGTTTGCTGGCCAACTGCTTTGTTGAAAGCGGAGCCAATTGCAATGGGTGCAGCAGCCAAGGCCATCTTTTTGCTGATATCACCGAGCGCAGTCAAAGCGCTGCGGCGGTGCGTGAGGCGGTCCATAATTTCTGGATCCACCTTTTCCAACTCGGAGATTATATTGAACAGATTCATACGAAAGAGAAGTCAGTTGTGAGAAGGTGAATTAGCTGCCGATGTTGCTGCCGTTGATGGTTTCCCGAATGAAGGGCTGAGCGGCGGCCAGTACTACGGCCGGCGTGAGCGCCTGGTCGAGACCCTGAGCGTTTACAACATCACTGCCTGCAAAGCTGCCTGCCGTAAGCAGGTCGCGGATATAAGCAGCGTGACGACCTTCTACTGATACAATCTTACCGGCCAATAGCAGATAATTTTTGCCTTCCATAGTGTCGCCGATCAGACGACCTGCGCCGTTGTAAGCACCTACGCCCAAATCTTCAAACGTGCGAGCCGTGGTCAGTACCGAGTTACGGTCACTGAAGTTAACCGCGCTGAAGTTTGGAGTCAGGCCCGGAATTGCGGAAGCAGCTGGAATGGCAGCTTTGAAAAAGTCGCGGTGAATGGCCTCATGCTTGGCAATAGCCGTTAAGGCAGTACGCTCATCGGTCGAAATGCCTGTGTACGGGGTGGCTACCACTTGAGCATAGAAGGCAGCTTCCAATTGCTCTAACGCATAGGCGTAGTTCAATACTCCAACGTCGCCGGAGCCTAAGTTCACAGTGCCGGGAGTGGTCATTCCACCACCATCGTCGTCTTCGCAACCAGAGAGAAGCAAGGCAGTGGCGCCAGCGGTAGCGCCAGCATACATGAAGAACGAGCGGCGCTTGATGGGAACGTAAAGCGGCTTGGCAAATGCTGCCTCGTCGCTATCCTTTTTGAGATTGTTGGACATGTGGTGGAATGATTTTGGTAAAGGAAAATTTCGGCAAAAAACAGCCTGTACACAGCTTTTAGGGAGTTGTGTATTGAAGATTACCGAGAAATACTGTTGGGTATTTGGAAGGCACTTACGACGTCCAAGCCTGGGAGGATTGCCGAAAGCCAGAATTTTATTGTCGGGTTTGCACTGCCCTTAACCTCAACCATACAAAAGACGAGCTTACCAACGCACTCGGGTGCATAGAAAACCGTATTCTTTCGGCTGAAAGGGCTTTTTGCGTAGCTTTGATTGCGCTGTCGCCCGTTCTATGCTTCGCTACCTGTTCTGCTTTATTCTTTTTGTTGGCTGCTCGTTTCTGTGGCAGCCAAGCAGCGCGCAGCAACCTCCCAAGCCAGTGCCAGGAGCTATAGCAGCGCAGGCAGAACTGGAGTTAGGCCCGGCCGCATTTCCGGTCACCGAGTATTTTACTATTAGTTTCCGGCTGCGGGGCGCCGCGCTGGAACGCTATTCCGCTTTCCCCGATATTGAGGGATTCAAGAAAAGCGGCAAGTCCAACACCACGACCACGCGCATAGTAGAAGGACAAACCACCACTGAGCTACGGATTACGCAGCGCTACGCCGCCTATGCGGAAGGGGAATACAGCGTAAAACCCTTCTTCATGACTATTAACGGGCTAACGGTGCGCTCGGAAGGCCTTACCCTGCGAGTGGGGCCGGCGCCGGCTGCGGGTACTGCCCCCACTCCCGCACCGGGCGGCTTGCAGGGAATCGGCTTGCTTGATAAACTATTTGGCAAGCCCAAGCCACAGGAGTACGTGGAGCCAAAAGACAACGCTTTCCTGGCTGTAGTGCCCGACAAAACCAGCGTGTTTGTGGGGGAAGGCGTGCATGTGGGCCTGTACTTCTACCTCACGCCCGCCGACCAGGGCCTGCTCGACTTCTACAATTTTGCGGGCCAGCTACCAGAAATTCTGCAGCAACTCCGGCAACGCACCGCGTGGGAAGAGCCCTTCAACGAGCAGGAGATAGTGCCGGAATCGGTGACGATGGGGGGCAAGCCTTTTCTGCGTTATCGTCTTTATGAAGCCGAGTACTATCCGCTGAATGCCGAGCCGCTGGTGTTTCCGATGGTAGCGTTGCGCATGGTGAAATACCGCTTAGCTAAAAACCCCGCTGAGGGTCTCGACAACCGTTTGGAAGGCTACAAAACCTACCTTACTACACCCCGCACCATCCGAGTGAAGCCACTGCCGCCGCACCCCCTCCGCGACCAGGTGCCCGTTGGGAGTTATCAATTGCGTGAATCCATCAATAAATCAACATTTCAAACAGGGCAGGCCTTCACGTATAGTTTTGGGGTGGAGGGCGAAGGCAATTTGGCGGCTGTCAGCGCACCGGCCGTGCCAGCTCGGCTCGGCTTGGAAGTATATGGCCCCGACATACGGCAGGAAATAACCCGGCAAGCGGGCCGCGTGGGTGGCCGCAAGGTATTCACCTACCGCTTTGTGGCACGTAGGCCGGGGCAATTGCCGCTAGACAGCCTATTGGGGCTGGTATTCTTTGATCCAGCCACCGGCCGCTATGACACGCTACACGCCGAATTGCGCCCGACGGTGCGTGGCCCGGTGCGGACCGCCAGCACCTTTCGGGCCCCTTCCGACGACCCGTTCTACCAGAACCAGCTCTTCGACGCTAACAACACTCTGCAGCCCCTTGACACCTACTCCGATGTACGCCGCTACGCCAACTATATCCTGGCTGTCTTGCTGGCGGTAGCGGTTTGGGGGTGGTGGCGAAAAAGCAATTGAGGGGCATAGTAGCTCCGGCAGTAGTATGTTGGGCGAGAGCGGCTGTTACCTTTGCGGCCACTCAGCTACTCTTTTACTTGGTTACCCATGAGCAATTCCTTCGGCACCCTGTTTCGCATCACCACCTTCGGCGAGTCGCACGGGCCGGGTATTGGGGTAATTGTAGATGGCTGCCCCGCTGGGCTGGCCGTGGAGGTTGCCGACATCCAGGCGGCGCTAGACCGGCGCCGACCCGGACAAAGTGACCTAACCACTCCGCGCAAGGAAGCCGATCAGGTGGAAATACAGTCTGGCTTATTTGGAGGGCATACCACGGGTACGCCCATTAGCCTCTTCATCCGCAACCAGGACCAGGCCAGCCACGACTATTCCCATATCGAGCACGCCTACCGGCCTTCCCACGCCGACTACACCTACGACCAGAAATATGGTCGCCGCGACTACCGCGGAGGTGGCCGCAGCTCGGCCCGCGAAACGGCGGCCCGGGTAGCAGCAGGCGCCATAGCCGAGAAGTTTCTGGCCCAACACGGCATAATCGTGCAGAGCTACGTGTCGCAGGTAGGGGCGGTGCAGGTGCCCGTGGGGTACGAGCAGCTAGACCTCGGGCTTATTGACAGCAACCCTGTGCGTTGTCCGCATCCCGAAACGGCAGAGCGTATGGCTGCGCTCATTCGGCAGACCCGGGACCGGCAGGATACGGTGGGGGGTCTAGTAACAGGCGTAGTGAAAGGGGTGCCGGCTGGCCTCGGCGAGCCGGTTTTCGATAAGCTGCATTCCGAACTAGGGCGGGCCATGCTGAGCATAAATGCCGTGAAGGGCTTCGAATACGGCTCTGGCTTTGCGGGTACGCTGTTATTCGGCTCGGAGCACAACGACGCATTCTACACAGATGAGGCCGGGGCCGTACGCACCCGCACCAACCACTCCGGAGGTATTCAGGGGGGCATCAGCAACGGACAGGATATCTATTTCCGCGTGGCCTTTAAACCCGTTGCGACCATCCTGCAGCCCCAGCAAACACTCAACGACCAGAACGAGGAAATCATGCTGGCTGGCCGTGGCCGCCACGACCCTTGCGTGCTTCCACGCGCCGTTCCTATCGTGGATGCCATGACCAGCCTCGTGCTAGCCGACATGCTTCTGCGTGCCCGAGCCAACAAGGTGTAGCGCAACTCATACAGTCCGCAATCAACTAAAGTGGGCTTCCAGAGCAGCTGAACTCGTTACTCGATTGGCGGCGCGGGAGTAATCCAGGGGTAGAGGCGCAGAGTGCGGGGCTCGGCGGCCAGGTTAGTAGTAGGCGCCACAATGGGCCGGCTAGGCCGACGGTTGAGCTGCACATGGGAGTCGGCATAAACGGCCACCTTTCCGAGGCCGCGCTGAACGTATTCGGCAGCTATGAAATGAGCAAACTGCAGAATACAGTCGGGCTGCCCGACTAGTTTGCTGTACTGGCGGGGCGTGAGGTACGTGGTGGGAACCACAGTTTCGGTGCGGCCGTCGGGCAACACTACGCGGTACAGAAGGGAGCCGGACTTAGCGCGCAGCATCATGTGCCAGGCAAAGTGGTGGCCCTCTTCGGTCCAGTGTACATCACCGGCGTACAAGAAATGCCGCAACGGAATCAGCAGCTGTACCAGTGCATACAGGCCCAGCCCAGCCAGCAAAACTGGCGTATACCGTGGCACAGTGGGCCTGACGGGTTCCGCCACCGGGTGCGGCAGCGGAACGCGGTTAGCCACCCACCGACGCAGCCCGGGGGTATGACGAGGCCAGTCGGGTGGAAAAAATAAAGCGGCCGTTATCAGCAGTGAAAACCACGGGAACGTTCCTAGTCCGAATATCAAGACGTTGGAGAGGTGAAAAACCATAGCTGCTGCAAACGCCCACGGCCGGGTGCGGCGCCAGAGCAGCAGCGGAGCTACCAGCAGGTCGAAAGCCACTCCCGCATAGCTCATCACCCACGGAAGGCCACTGCTACCTAAGAGCGGGCCAATGATGGGGTAGCTAGCTTTGGGCGCCAGCCACACCGTTAGCGGACGAGCCATCAGCCAATCGATGTTGAGCTTGGCCAACCCCGCGTACAGATAAACAGTGCTCATCTGGAACAGCAAGAGGTAGCGGGTCCAGGCGGGAGTGGTAGCAGAGGGGGCCACCCGGCCCGCGCGCACGTCGGCGGAAGCTGCGCGGTGTGCTGGCATCAGGGCTAGCATACCGGCTATGAGGCAATAGAGGTAGAAATGGTTGATGAAGCGGGTTTGCTCAGCCAGAAACAACAGCGTGTAGCAAAGTGTCAGGAGCACGGCTGAAAAGCGAAAACGCCAGCCCGCCGCTACGGCTATACCCGCCGCCACGGCTCCGAGGTGCAGCCCCACCATGACGGCTGGCGGCCAGTCGGGCAGCCAATCAAAAAGCAGGTACGAGAAGTGGAACTGGGGCTCGGTATACTCCCGAATATAACCCAAGGCTAAGCTGCCAGCCATTTCCATTGCCAGCAAAAACCCGACAGCAATACGCGCAACAATCAGCCAGGCAATATCAATCGGACGAAATAAAGCAGTAGTGAACCGGGCAAGCATGGTGGTAAGATACGGGCGCAGGGGTGTCGGTGGGTTGCTGCGGACGGCGCAAGTAGTAATTTATCCTGCATCAGGCAGGGTTAACGCCGTACACCATGCCCCAACGGATGCTAAATTTGGCGGGCACAACATGCGTACGTAGGACGGGCACAACATGCGTACGTAGGAGAGGAACCCCTACGTTACGCGCGGTGGCAATGCCTTATCCTCGCCGACTTGTTTATCTTTGCAACTAATCCCGCCCAGTGCGGTTTTATATGTCGGACCGGTAAGGAAACCGGTTGACTTTCTCCCGCTTGTCTCCAAGTCTTTCAAACATGGCTGAACAACTCACTGCCCCCGCTGCGCCGGTTTCGATTTATGCCGAAGCCAGCCCCAACCCCGAATCCATGAAGTTTGTGCTCAACTCCCAGCTGCTAGCTGATGGCGTGAGCGTCGACTATCCAAACCTAGAAGCGGCCGCCAATTCGCCGCTGGCTCAGGAGCTTTTCAACTTCGACTACGTAGGGCGCGTGTTCATTGCCCAGAATTTCGTGACCGTTACTAAGGTCTCGGACTTGCAGTGGGCACAGCTCATTCCAGAGTTGCGCACGTTCCTGAAGTCATACATTGAGGCTGCCGGCCCCATCTTCACCGTGGATCCTGCTGCCGAGCAGAAAGCTGCCCAGCAAGCCGCCGCCACCGGCGACTCGTCGGAAGCTGACCAGCAAACCAGCCAGAAAATCATCGACCTGCTCGACAACTATGTGCGCCCTGCAGTTGAGCAAGATGGTGGCAACATCACTTTCAAAAGCTACCTAGACGGCATCGTGACCGTGAACCTGCAAGGTTCGTGTTCGGGCTGCCCTTCGGCTACTGTTACGCTGAAATCGGGCATCGAGAACCTGCTCAAGCGTATGGTGCCCGAAGTGAGAGAAGTAGTAGCGGAAGGAATCACCGCATAAGTGCTTTCGTAGCTTCAACTCCATATTTCCAGCGCGTTTCAGCGTAACAAGCTGCTCGCTACTGGTGCTAAAATGCCTCTGCTTTTTAGCAGGGGCATTTTTGTTTTATGTTTCCCGAAAACAAGCGCGCCGCTGAAATATCAACCAGACTTCACACATGAGTTATTTGCTTCAACACGGCTTTTTCGTTCTTAATCAACGGTATTACGCGCAATTCAGCTTTTTCTTTAGAAGGCTATGGTTGAGTTTTCTGGGAATGAAAATTGGGAAGGGTACCTATTTCCATAAGGTGCATACTACGTGGCCCAACCAAGTGACAATTGGAGAAAACTGTGCGTTTGAACACAACGTGTATTTCAAGTACGACGGGGTTTGGAATACCAAGTCGTGCATACAAATTGGTAACAACGTATTTATTGGAACGGGGTGCGAGTTCAATATCAATACGGGTATTACCATCGGTAATGATGCGTTGATAGCCTCTGGGAGTAGATTCATCGACCACAACCACGGTACTGAGCTTTCCTCACTCATGAGAACGCAGCCTAGTACTGACGCTGCAATTACTATCGGAAACAACGTGTGGATTGGTGTGAATGCCGTAGTACTCAAGGGCGTTACGATAGGCGACGGAGCTATTGTTGCAGCAGGCGCGGTGGTAACAAAATCAATAGCGCCCAATGAAATATGGGCGGGGGTGCCAGCCAAAAAGATAGGAGACCGAAAATAATATTCTTGTTTCGCAGAAAATGAAAGATCCGGCGCAGTTTGCTGGCACCTATTACGGTTGCCAGCAAACTGCGCCGGATCCTTCATGTTGTTTTATTTATTCCCGATTACTCAATTGGAAGGCGCGAGAAATGTTGAAACCAAAATAAATGTCACCGTCAAAGAAATTTCCGGTCGTTTGTGGGATGAAGAATTTTTCAATCATGCCCTGCGAGTTGGTGAAGTGCAGCTGAAACACGTGGCCGCCAGTTTCAATATCAAATCCAAGAGCGAGAGAATTACGGTAGTCATCGGCCGTGTTGCCGGGCAGCACATAGTAGTACTCCGCCGTAAGGGCTACACGTTTGGTTAGTTTCTGCCGGGCTGCGGCGCCAAGGGCATACACATCGTTCTGGTCGCGGCGCAGGGCCACGTAGTTGCGGTGCACGAGCGTGGGCATGAGTTGTACCGACAGGTTTGAGCTGAATTTGCGGGCGAGCAATGCCTGGTACGTGTAGGTGAAGCGCGAGGTAGTGGAGCGCTCCGGCTGCGGTTGAAACTTCAGCGTGCTAACGGCGGAAGTAGCCAGGAGCGTTACCGAGACAGGTAGAGGACGGGGGCCGCTGCTCTGGCGCAAGACCTTATACTTCACGAATCCGTCATAGGTCTTTTCCAGGGAACTGCGTCCTACGCCTACCGCCAGCCTGTCTGTCAGGCCGTACTCCAAGCCTAGGCGGATGGTGGCTTGGTCGAGGCCGAAGAACTCGTAAGCTCCGCTGTTGAGGGTACCAAAGCGGTGCGAAATCAGAAACAGCATACTGCCCCGGCCGGGCGTCTCAATGGAATGGCCATTGACGATGCGTGTGCCTTTAAACGTGGCCGTTACGTATTCGCGGCGCAGGCTATCAGTGGGCGTGCTTTCCAGTTGATTGAGCAAGTCCTGCGCGTGGGTGCTGCCAGGGGCAAGCAGTAATGCACTGGCCAGTCCGGTAGCCAGATACCAACGAGTGAAGGTTGAAGTCATAGAAGGAAAAATCAGGGAGCTGGATTGCAGGCTAGGTTCACGGTTACGTCCACTGATTTGGCAATCTGGTTGCGGACAAGAGCCGGAATTTCAATGTTGTAATCGGCGGGAGCCACGGCAAACTTCGACTTAACGAGCAGGCGGTTGCCTTGCTTTTCCAAGGTGCCCGGTACGCGGATATGCTTGGTCACGCCATGAATTGTTAGGTCGCCTTCCACTTGCACGGGCTGCGGACCCGTAGCGGGCAATGCCGCAGCGGTCCAATTGACGAGCCGCCCCGAGAAGGTAGCCCTCGGATACTTTTCCGACTCCACGTAATTCTCGTTGAAGTGCTCCTGCATCAGAGACTTAGGAAATTGAAACGACTTCATGGGCACCGTAAAAGCTACTTGCCCTACCTGTACATCCACGGCTGCCCCCACCATCTGGCTACGGGCTTCGATATCCTCGATGGGAGTAGCAGAAAAGAAGCTGATAGTGCCCGTGCGCGTGAGAAACTTGCTCTGCGCCACCCCGGGTATAGCCGGTAGCGCACTCAGGAGTAGCAGCGCTAACGTCCTGAGGATTGGCGGAAAAAAATGGCTTGTAGTCATCATCGATTAGTTTTCGATGGCACCATCTTCTACCCACTTGCGCAACTGGCTGATGTCGCAGTCGGGTAGTTTGGTTCCGCCCTTGGGCATCGGAGAGTAGCCGGCCTCATGATTGACGCTGCCAATAAGGCGGCCATTGAGTGCCACCGTTCGGACCCGCGCGTAAGTGCTCAGGTTCACGCCGCCGCTCGCGAAATTGCTGTTGTGGCAGGAAGTACAACTCTTCTGTAGCAACGGCGCCACAGTGAGCGTGTAGGTGACGTTCGCCGTATTGCAGGTTGGAGTCGGCGGCGCGTCGGCTACCTGGTCTTCCCCATTTTCGGAGGCACAGGCGCTGAACACAAGTCCGGCGCTTAGCAAGAGCAGTAGTTTGCTGTACATAGAAAAAGGAATGGATGATGGATCAGCGAAAAGGCATTCGGTTCTGGCTGCTACCTTGTGATCTTGGGTATTATATAGCAGATAGTCAGTTAGTTGACTGGATGATTAGTAGTGCGTAACCGGCCAGGAAATAGGCAAGAGCTATCCGGCTAAGGAGATAGGGCTTAGCGGGCAAGAACCAGGAAAAGAGGGAGTCAACTGAGCATCCGTTAGGATGCATATGCATTCAACTGCAGAGGAATGGCGCTACCAGGAGCAGCCCTGAACAAGCGAAAGAGGATGTAAATGATAGGGTGTAAATGAAGTTCTGTCTTATCGTAGCAGCCCATATTTCAAGGAAAAGGCTGCGCCAGCGCTGCTAAGTCGCACTTTTCCGGCTCCAACTTCACCGAGCGGTAATTGCAAAAAGGGTTCGGCCTGCACCGACCACCGGCTTCCGAGGGCCCGTTCTACGCCCCCAGACAGGTTGAGAAGACCGAAAGTATGGTTGGACCCGTTGAATACCTTTTCAACTGCCGTTCGGGTTTGACCATTGACCTGGAAATCATAGTCGTAGCACTCGTAGCGCATAAGCAGGGAAGTCAGGCCCACGCTGGCAAAAACGCTGTACGTAGGGCGGGCAACCACATCGTAGCGCAGATCCACAGGAATTTCCGTGATGCGGCAATCGGCATTGACATTGTATTCTCCTTGCCGCCAGGTCCAGGAGGCTGGAATTGTGTAATCGGTGCTGGCTACCGCATAGCGTTTCACACTCCGGGTCAGCCCGGTTCGTACGCGCAAGCGGGAAGTGAGCCGGTATTCCAGTCGTACTCCCACGTCGTTGCCGAATCCGGTGGTTTCAAGCCGCCGCACCGCGCTAAACGAAGGGGCCACTAGCAAGCCAATCAACAACCGGTGCGTCGGACGGGCGGGTTTGGCTTGCGGGCGAGCAACTGAATCGGAAGGGGAGGGAAGTGGTTGCTGAGCTAAGGTATCTTGGCGGCCTGTTGGGCCCGCAGGAAGTGTAGCGGCTTGCGGAGAGAGTTCCGAAGGTTGGGAGGAGAATGTTTCCGGGATGACGGCCAGGGAGGGAACTACCACCAGCGACTTGGGTGATGATGCATAAGTCGTTTCTTGGCGGCTGGTGGCTTCAGTCCCTTCCTTTTCAAGTAAGGAAGCAGAAGGCGTAGCGCCAAGCTGGCGTTCCACATTCGAAGCAACTTTCTGGCGTTTGTGAAGCGCTACTTCAGAGTGGAATACAGCTGTTGCGCCCACTTGCCGGCGAGAGCCTGCACCAAGTGGCATTTCGATCAATAGGGGCCGATGAGAAGTTTCCGCTACGGATAGTGTGGGCCTATCTGCTGCCGGCAAGCTGGATTTGGTCGAGGAGCTACTAAGTAGTGATGCGCTGGCAATATCAGATGTTGAAGCAGCAAGCCGCTGAGTGCTTGCTTGCTGTTTGGAAGAGCTAGCTGGTTGTTTATGAATGGATGCAGCCGTGTTATTGGGTTGTTGCGCCACCTCGTTGATGCGGTTTGACGCTTTGTATCCCTGCCAGAGCAAAAGCAATAGGGCTACTACTGCTAGCTCAACTGCAAAAAGCCGCAGCACTTTCTGGCGTACCAGCCGGTCGGTTGCAGCCGCTTGCAGCTTGTCTTCCATGCGTAACCAGCCGCCCAGAGGAATTTCCTCGGGGTACGCCTCGGCGCTGCGCCGGACTAACTCGTCCAGCTCTTCATCCGACATATTTGGCGTAGGCATGGTGTTTACTTTTTTTAAGCATCGTTTTTAAGTGCTCCCGCGCCTTGAAAAGGTTCGACTTGGAAGCACCGACCGAAATAGTTAGTTGCTTGGCAATTTCCTCGTGCGTGTAGCCGTCAATGACGTACATGTTGAACACGGCGCGATAAGCGGGTGTGAGCTGCCCAATCAGGTGCAGCAACTCTTCAAAAGACAGGGCGTCGAGTGGAGTATGGCTGTTGTCGACGTAGGAGCCGGCTACAGTGTCTAAGTCGGATTGGAAGACGAGACGGGAGGTAGCTCGAAACCGGTCGATGGCGGTGTGTACCATAATCTTGCGAATCCAGCCGCGCAAAGAGCCTGATATATCTGCATGCCGTGCCACATCAAAGCGTGGTAGCTCCTGAAAAACCTTCATGAAGCCATCATTCACGGTTTCCAGGGCCACATCCCGGTCGTGGAGGTAGCGCAGGCATACGCTGAAGCTGTAGCTATAATACAGCATATACAGCCGTCGTTGACTGGCCTGTTCCAGCTTTTGGCAGCCGGCCAGGATTTCGATGAGCAGCGCAGAATCCATTTCGTGACTAGCCACAGCGGCGGGAGAGAAGATTCAATAGGCCACTCGGCGGCCAACAAGAAAAGGTTGCCTGCGGATCAGTAAATAATATAGTAAAATCGTAGAGGCTCCAGCTGAAAGAAGATTCGTGTCATGGTCAGCAACCAAAAAAAGAGCCCGACCAACTGGCCGGGCTCTTTTCAAAAGACTGAAAAAACGAAGGTTACACCGATGCTGTCGAGAGCTTAGGAGCGTCGGTATCGTCGGTGATTTTGGTGGAGAGGTCGGTGCCCCGCTCGCGGGCTTCCTTGCGGCCGTAAGTATCAAGGATAATCGGCGTGGCAATAAACAGCGACGAATACGTACCGAAAATGATACCTACTAACATAGCGAACGAGAAGGAGCGCAACGTTTCACCCCCGAAGATGTAGAGTACCAACACCACCAAGAACAGCGTAGTGAACGTAATCATGGTGCGCGAGAACGTGCTGTTCAACGCCGGGTTCACTACTTGCGCGAACGTCAGCTTGGGGTTCTCCCGCAAGTATTCCCGAATACGGTCGTAGATAACTACGGTGTCGTTCATCGAGAAACCAATGATGGTCAAGACGGCTGCTACGAAAATCTGGTCCATTTCGTAGTTCAAACCGAATAGACGGGCAATTGGATAGCAGGCAATAACCAGCAGCGCATCGTGGAACAAGGCTACTACCGCCGCCATCGAATACTGCCACTTCTCGAAGCGGAACAATACGTAAATAAAGATACCGAGCAGCGTCAGGCCCAAACTCAACACCGAAGTGCGTTTGATGTCGTCGGCAATGGTAGCGCCTACTTTCGAGGTGCTAACAATTTGCTTATCTGCGACATTATACTTCTTCAAGCCAACTAGTAAAGCATCGCGAGTTTTCTTATCAGCAGCTACGCTTTCGTCATCAGAGAGGTAGCCGGTAGTAATGCGCAGACGGTTAGCATTGCCGAACGTTTTCACTTCGGTACCAGCACCTTGGAAAGCTTCGGTTACGGCTTCGCGAACATCGGACGCCACTTCAGGCTTAGCGAAATCAACTACATACGCCCGGCCACCACGGAAGTCAACACCCAGGTTTGGACCACCCTGCACGGCCATCAGCACAAATCCTACTACAATGAAGATAGTAGAGAAGGCGTAGGCAATCTTACGCTTGCCCACGATGTCGAAGTTCATGTTGGTGAACAGCTTCCGCGAAAGGAAGGTCGAGAACGTCATCTTGCTTACCGTCTTGCCTTTCACCAGCCACTCGATAATCAGGCGCGAGATGTACACGGCCGATAGGAACGAGGTGAAAATACCAATCAGCAGCGTTACGGCGAAGTTCTGCACCGGACCCGTTCCGAAGATGAACAGGATCAAGGCGATAATCAACGTCATCACGTTGGAGTCGAAGATGGCCGAGAAAGCGCGTGAGTACCCTTTGGCAATAGCATCCTGCAAGGTCAGACCGTGGTCTAATTCTTCCCGAATACGCTCGAAGATCAACACGTTGGCATCCACCGACGAAGCGAATACCAGAATCAAACCGGCAATGCCGGGCAGCGTGAGGGCGAAGGAAAACTGCGCCAGTACGCCCAGAATCAGGAAGCTGTTGAAGAGCAACGCGGCATCGGCTACCATACCAGCACGGCCGTAGTAGAGCGCCATGAATGCCATGATGATAACCAAACCAGCCAGCGAAGAATACAGACCCTGGTTGATGGCTTCCTGACCGAGCGACGGACCCACTACTGCTTCTTCCACAATGCGAGTAGGAGCGGGCAGCTTACCTGCTTTCAGTACGTTGGAAAGGTCTTGCGCCTCCTCAATCGAGAAGTTGCCCGAGATGCTAGTGTTGCCACCTGCAATTTCCGACTGCACCACCGGATCAGAGTACACATAGTCGTCGAGCACGATGCCTACCTGGCGGCCGATGTTGGCGCCGGTCATTTTCTGCCACCGCTTAGCGCCCGAAGGGTTCATGGCCATGCTCACTTCGGGGCGGCCACCCTGGTCGTAATCCTGCCGAGCATCCGCTACTACCTCACCGCCCAGGGGCGCTTCAGTGCCAGGTGTTTTCCGGATGGCATTCAGCTTCAAGTACTCTTGGCCTTCAATTACCTCGGGCTTCACGCTCCACAACATGGTCAGGTTAGGAGGCAAAATAGCGCGAGCCTCATCGGAACGCAGGATGGCGTTCACCCGGGCTGTGTCGCGCAGGTTTACACCTAATTGGCCAGGAATTGGCATCGTGAACAGACGAGCCAACACCGAATTTTGCTGGGGCTTAGTGGAATCAGCTTTAGCGGTAGCAGCGGCTTTCTTGTTAGCCAACTGGCTGGCCAGGGAGCTGGAGTCGCCTTTAGCAGCGGCAGCGTCGGCGGTGGTTCCGGTGGTAGTGGCTGCAGCGGTAGCAGGGGTAACGGTTTTTTCTTTGGCAATCAGCGCCTGATCGAGTTGCTGGAGATAAGGACCAAACTCGTCTTGGCGCCACACTTCCCAGAACTCTAATTTGGCCTGGCCTTGCAACAGCTTACGTACCCGGTCTGGGTTGTCAACGCCGGGCAGTTCCACTTGGATACGGCCGGTGCCTTTCACGCGCTGAATGCTCGGCTGGCTGGTGCCAAACTTGTCTATCCGAGTCCGCAGAATGTTGAACGAACGGTCAATGGCTTCTTCTACTTCCTTGTCGATAGCGCCAATCACCTTCTCGTTGCTGGAGTTGATGTCGATGCCGCGGCTCTTGTTGGTGGTGTTTGCGAAGATGCGGGCCAGGTTTTCACCGGGTGCTACGTCGCGGTATGCTTGTGCGAACAGCGCCGTGAAGGGCGTGGACGGATTTGCCTTTTGAGCAACCTGTGCCCGCTCGAGGGCTTGGTTGAACTTAGGATCTTTGGTGTTGCCGCTCATGGCGCGCACAATCTCCACCGGCGAAACTTCCAGTGTTACGTGCATGCCACCTTTCAAGTCGAGGCCAAGGCCTAACTCGGAAGAGCGTACATCCCGGTAGGTATAATCAACACCGAGCAGGCTGGTAACGGGGGCGCGCCACACCGAGTCCAGATAGTGCTGGCGCTGCTGTTGGTTTACTTGCCCGTTCTTCGTGGCATACACCACGGCATCGTTTTGAACCCGACGTGAAATAAACGTGAAGGTCAGAAAGTAGATACACAGGGCCGACACGATGATCGTCAACCCGATGATAAGTCCTTTATTACGCATTGAATACAAGTGAAAGTTGAAGCTTGGAAAGGAGGGTCTTGCAACTCAAACGCTTAGCTGGGTGGTGAATAGCCCCAACGAAACAGCAAGACATGCAGATAGCCACCACGGTATCAACCACGGCCGGCCGCTCAAACCAAGCGGCGCTAGGGGGCCTGCGGCGAGAGAGCCGCCACTAACATGCGGGCGCGGAATACCGCGGCCGGGAGAACACCTAAGAGAGGACGAGGAGCGGCCAACGCTCGGCGCATGGCGGGCAACCACACATGCGTTGTTGGCCACGGCAACCAAGCATCAGCTTGGGGCGCAATGTGCAGATCCAGTGTTCCGGTGGCTTCTAGCGTTACTTTCTGCTTTACCACGTTCACCTTAGCAGGCTGACCAACGCGCGTAGTTTTGCCCGCTGGCACCCGGAAGGTGGCAACAGCTTGGTGGTTGAGCGACAGTACGAACAGCATAGTGACTGTTAGTAGCGCAAAACGCAAGCGAGGCAAAAAGTTGGTAATACGCAGCACCATAGACAACCCAAGAGCTACAAATATAATTAAATCAGTCAGCCAAGGAAAGTCGAAACATTGAACTGCTTATAAATTCAGGCTGAAATATTCCTTTCCAGAGAAATAGTTCGTCAAGCTACTAAAGAGGTGCTTGGCGGTATGAGAAAAATCCTACTATCAGTCAAGGTGCTGCTAACAACATTTTGGGATTTTGCGCGGCTCACTTATGTTCCAACATTTGCTCGACAGTCTTTAGACTGTGTGCGATGCACGAGCGGTGATAAGAAACTGATTACCTAAGGGAGTTTCGGGCGAGTGCGCTAGCTAGCCGCTGCTTTAGCAGCCTAGCTCTACAGTAAAATAAAAGTGGGGCCTTGTCTTTCCGTTTTTGGAAGATAAGGCCCCACTTTTATTTTACTGTAGAGCTAGGCTACCTTACAATCTTGGACTTCAGAAACGACACTAGCACCTCTAAGCCCCGGTCGAAATGCCGGTTGTTTGGGATGACGATGTCGGCGTCTTGCTTGAATGGCTTGATATACTTCTCGTAGGTCGGGGCTACGTGGTTGGTGTAGCGGTAGAGTACGTCCTCTAGGTCGTAACCCCGCTCGTCCCGGTCGCGCACGATGCGGCGCTGTAGCTTCACGTGCTCTTCAGCATCAATGTACACTTTCAGGTTCAGGAGCTTCGCCACTTCCTCGAAGTAGAAAACAAAGATGCCCTCTACTACCACGATAGGAGCTGGCTGAAATACCAGTTCTCTCACCACCGCGTCAGGGTTGTTGAACGTGTACTCCGGCCGCCGTACTTCCAACCCTTGGCTCAGGCGTAGAACATCAGTTGCGTAAGCCACCGAGTCAATGCTGGAAGGCAAGTCGAAGTTAGTGACGCCTTGCGCATCAACCTGCTGGCTTTCCCGCGGGTGGTAGTAATTGTCTTGCGAAATCAGGCAGATTTCCTCTTCGGGAAACGAGGCCAGCAGCCGGCGCAAAAAGGTGGTCTTGCCCGAGGCGCTGCCGCCGGTGATGCCGACGATGAAAGGATGTTGCATGAGGCGAATAAATGGCCCGTACCGGCAGGGCCAACCCTGCAAAAGTAGCAAGGATTGCGTTGTCATTGCCAGACAGAGCAGCAGCAATATTTATTGCCAAAGCCTCAACTCTTGAAGCTCGACACGATGTTGGCCTGGGTCTGGGCGGTAAGTGCTTCTCTGCTTGCGTGGTTCTCGGGCTAATAGCCGCGCGGTTTCTCTGCCTTGCCGGCTGCACCAGTTGTCTACTCTGCTGCGTCTCCCAGGAACTTGACTAAGCCTGCAACAGCCCGGGCACGGTGGCTGATTTGGTTTTTTTCAGTGGTGCTCATCTCAGCAAAGGTCCGACCATTACCTTCTGCTGGCTGAAAAACGGGGTCGTAGCCAAAGCGACCCCCTCCCCTGCTAGTTTCCGTGATACTGCCTTTCACCACCCCCGCAAATTCGTGCACAGCGCCATCAGGCAGCACCAGGGCTATTACGGTTCGAAACTGAGCCGACCGATCCGGGTGGCCTTGTAGTTCGTGAAGCAACTTCGCAACGTTGTCGGCAGCTAGGCGCTGTGGGCCTGCGTAGCGTGCCGAGTACACGCCAGGTGCACCGCCTAGGGCAGTTACTTCCAAGCCAGTATCGTCGGCGAAGCACGACACCCCGTAATGTTCCCACACATAAAGGGCCTTTTGGCGGGCATTGCCGGACAAGGTATCCTGGGTTTCAGGAAGCTCCTCCTGGCAGCCAATGTCAGCTAAGCTCAGCAACTCGGTTCCTGCTGGGAGCAACGGCTTGATTTCATCGAGCTTGTGGGCATTATTGGAAGCAAAGCAAAGGCGCATAGGCTGATGTGGTACGTTAGAATGAGGTACTTCTTAAGGTGCTGCCTGGTAAAGACAACACAAAAAAAACCGGACAAGCCGGTTAAAGAACAAGTAACGCAAGGCGCAAGCCGGTAGGTGCTACCGAAACATCGACTTGATGCTGCCCCAAGAGCGCTGAACGGCGCTAGGAGTGTCGCCTAGGGTACTGGTGTAACTTTGGTCGCCAGCCGTGGTGCGTACGGTGAGACGATACGTGAAAGGACCTCCCAAGGTACCGGCTGCACCCGCTGCGGCACCGCGGTACACATCGGCATCCATGTATTGGTAGCGTGCTTGCCCAGAAGGCGACAGGGTGCTTAGCTTGGTGAAAGTCGGCTCGGAGTTGGCCTTACGGTACAGGTCATAGTTCTGCACTCCGCTTTCGTTGGCTACTTCCCACACCACCCGCACGTTCGAGTTGTCGTAGCTAGCCTGAAAAAGCGTCACAGTAGCACCAAAAGCCAACAAGGCGCTCAACAAGACCATCAACAACAACGAAAAACCAACCTTATGGAGCATGGCAGCGGATAAGGAGAAGAGAATAGAGGATAAAGTAACCTAAGAACGACGCCAAAAATAAACATTTTATTATAGGTCGTGCTCGGTAGCCGCATAAACGCAGAAAAGACAAGTAGTGCTTTTGAAAGTTGAGCGTAACTTGTACTTTTGCAGTCCCTTCCGCAAAATCGGCAGGCACCCAGGTACAAACGGCATTTCGACCATGAAAAAGAACATTCACCCCGAGTATCGCGAAGTCGTGTTTCAGGACACGTCGAGCGGATTTAAATTCATCACTCGCTCGACGATGAACTCCAACGAGACCGTCACGATGGAAGACGGTAAGAGCTACCCCGTCATCAAGGTGGAAGTGAGCAGCGAGTCGCACCCTTTCTACACCGGCAAGAACGTGCTTCTTGACACTGCTGGCCGCGTAGAGAAATTCCGCAACCGCTACCAGAAAAAATAACTGCTTATTTCGGGGTTGCTGACTCCGAAAAGGCAGTATTGTATAACTCCTGTCGGCTTTGTCCGGCAGGAGTTTTTATTTGCGCTCTAACGGAGGCGTCCAAAGAAACCGCCTCAGCCATAAGCCGAGCCTCAATTATATAGCCGAGCCCAACTTATTAGTACCAGCAATCAGAAACCTTTCCATGCGCGTTCTGCTCTTCGACGACCCGGCCATTCGGCCGCACTTGCTGCCTTTCACTTTCACGCGGCCCGTGGCAGCCTTGCGCTGCGGCATCCTGACGCTGGCTGAAAAATGGCAGCACCGTCTGCAACTGCCTATTGCCTACCTCACAGAGCGCTACCTGCAAGCGAAGTATCCCGCTGGTTCCGTCACAGGCCCTGCCCTGGTAATCAACGGAGCCATATGCCCCGACGAGGTACTTACCAAGCAAGTACAAAAACTTCAAGCGGGAGAAGCGTTGTATTACAAGGAGATGCTCGTGGCGGCTCATCTGGCCGATGCTTCGTTGGTAGCGGAGCTGATCCAAGACGGTTTCCAGAAAACGCACGAAGTAGTAGAGCCTGTTACCACCATTCGGGAAGTGTGGCACTTGTTTTTGTATAACGGAGCGGAAATCCGCCGCGACTTTGACCTACTAACCAAAGGCCGCCAATCGGCGCCCGTAGGGGATGCGCATACCATCGTGTATGCGCCAGAAAACATCTTTATTGAGCCTGGTGTCAAAATTCGAGCGGCTATTCTGAATGCGGAAAGGGGGCCCATTTACCTCGGTAAAGATTCGCAGATACACGAAGGCGCTATCATCAGTGGTCCGCTGGCGTTAGGCGAAGGTTCTCACATCAACCCCGGCGCCAAAATGCGCGGTGATAATACGGTAGGGCCGTTTTGCAAAGTAGGAGGAGAGGTGACGAACAGCATATTTTTCGGGTATAGCAACAAAGGCCACGATGGCTATGTAGGCAACTCGGTAATTGGCGAGTGGTGCAACCTTGGGGCTGACACCAACACGTCCAACCTGAAAAACAACTACGCCGCTGTTAAAATTTGGAGCCATATGGCAGGCCGCTTCGTGAACACCGGACAGCAGTTTTGTGGCCTCATGATGGGTGACCACAGCAAGTGCGGCATCAACACGATGTTCAACACGGGCACGGTAGTAGGAGTGGCGGCCAATATTTTTGGGGCAGGCTTCCCGCGTACATTCATCCCGAGCTTCAGCTGGGGTGGAGCAGCCGGTTTCGAGACGTTCAAGCTGCCCAAGGTAACAGAGGTAGCAGAGCGTGTGATGGCTCGCCGCCAACTGGAATATGATGCTGTGGAGCAGGCCATCATGCAGCAGGTATATGAGGATACCGCCAAGGACCGGGTCTGGGAAAGATCAGTACATAAAGAGTAATAGTGCTACCCTTGTTCTTTGTGGCGTCCTGTTCACTGCTCGTTCATAGCTATGCGTTTTTCTGATATTCCTGGTCAACAGCAGGTCAAACAAGTATTGGTGCAATCGGTGCGGCGCAACCATGTGGCGCACGCGCAGTTGTTTCGGGGAGCTGAAGGGTCGCCGGCGCTAGCCCTGACGCTGGCGTATGGCACCTTCCTGAACTGTGAGTCTCGGGGCCCCGCAGCCGAGGATTCGTGTGGGCAATGCCCGAGCTGTCAGAAAATCGACAAGCTCATCCATCCCGACCTAAACTTCATTGTGCCCGTGACGACCACCAAAACAGTGGCCAAGGACGCAACTAGCAACAAGTTCATGGCGGAGTGGCGCAGTTTTGTGCTCGACAATCCATACCAAGGCCTTAATGATTGGATGCAGCACATTGGTGCTGAAAACAAGCAAGGAAGTATTTCCAAAGAAGAAAGCTTGCAATTACTGAAGCTAGTTTCGTTGAAAGCTTTCGAGGCCCAATTCAAAATTGTGATTGTCTGGTTGCCAGAACTGATGCATCCGGCCGCCGCTAATGCAGTGCTAAAATTGCTGGAGGAGCCGCCGCCAGCTACCGTGTTTTTATTGGTGAGTTATGCTCCCGAGCAGTTACTGCCTACCATCATTAGCCGTGTGCAGCCGGTAGTGGTGCGCCCATTACCAGAAAACGAGCTAACCACTTGGCTACACACTGCGCACGATATTCCGGAGGTGAAAGCCAGGCAGTTGGCTCAACTAGCGGAGGGTAACCCTGGAGTTGCTCTAGCTGCTCAGCAAGCCGCCACCGCCGACCACGACTACTTCACGCTGTTTGTGAAATGGATGCGCTTGTGCTACAGCAACAATGTAGGTGAGATGCTAGCCATCAGCGACGAATTTCAGAAGCTAGGCCGAGAAAACCAGAAGGAGTTCGTGCAATTTGCTTTAGGGCTTTTGCGCAAGGTGCTGCTCTACGGCCTCGACCCACTACTGGTGCCTCACTTGCCGGCGGCCGAACAGCAGTTCATCAACGGCTTCAGCCGCTTTGTTACGCCCCGGAACGCCGACCCGCTTGCCCGCGAATTAAACGAAGCACACTACCATATCGAACGCAATGCTAACCCTCGCATGGTATTCGTGGATGTATCGTTGCGGGTGGCTGAACTGCTAAAAAACGCGGCCTAGAGCCTGTAAACGTAGAAAATATAGATTGCTAAAAAGCTATAGCTAGTGCTAAGCCTGCTATAGCCAGCGTCTGAATACGCACAGTTCTATCTTTGCTCGTCACAAAGTCGGGGTTTGAATCAGTTTCGCCAAATCCTGCCTAGGGCAGAATTTATTTTCTGTTTTGCTGTTCAACTCTATTGGCAAGTCGTATGGCTGACGCTACAAGTGTAGTGGGCGGCTCTTATTTAAACTCTGGATTCGTACTCGTGAAAAAGCCCGTTCGTATTGGCACCCGAGGTAGCCGCTTGGCGCTATGGCAAGCTAACCACGTAGCCTCTTGCCTAGAGCAAGCTGGCATCATGACTGAAATTGTCATCATCACCACTACCGGTGACGTGGTGCTCGACCGTTCGCTCGATAAGATAGGAGCGAAAGGCGTATTCACTGAGGAATTGGAAGTAGGCTTGCGTACCGGCCACATAGATATTGCAGTGCATAGCGCCAAGGATGTGCAAAGCAGTATTCCTGCTGATCTAGAACTGTTGGCGTTTATGGAGCGCGAGCAAGTGAACGATGTAGTTGTGAGTTTTCAAACCGACCTTGATCTGCACAAGCCAGGTTTGGTATTGGGCACCAGCAGCACCCGCCGCAAGGCTATGCTAAAGCGCTTCCTACCGAACTCTACCACGGCCGAAGCCCGCGGCAACCTACAAACCCGTCTGCGCAAGTTGGAAGAGGGCCAGTATGACGCCCTGGTACTAGCCTACGCCGGTGTGCACCGCATGGAATACGACGCCCTTATTCGGCATACCCTCCCCGAAACGCAGTTTGTGCCAGCCACTGGCCAAGGCAGCGTGGCCATTGAATGTGCCCGCAGTTTGGAATCAGACCTGAAGGCGGAACTCCAGCGCATTCTCGACCATGGGCCCACCCATATTTGTTTGGCGGCAGAGCGGGCTTTCTTGCGCACCATGGAAGGTGGGTGCAGCATCCCTTCCTTTGCGCTAGCCACTCTCACCACTGCTGGTACTGTTCAACTGCACGGTGGCCTTATCAGCCTCGATGGCGAGCAGCTTTTAGAGGAAATACAGTCGGCTGTTACTACGGCGGCTGATGCGCTTGGCGTTCAAGTAGCTGAAAAGATTCTGGCTAGTGGAGGGCAGCAAATCCTGGAAAGCATCCGCGAAGCACGCACACCCGTCTAGCCCTTTCGTTAGTTGGTCAACAATTGGCAGGTGTGTGAAAAACGGCACGGCAGGGAGTAGAGGTAGATAAATTTCTGATACAACTGTGAGCGAGCGGGGATGCAAGTGCCCCGCACAATTGGCCTGTATGATTGAAACGGAACGTTTGCTTTTGCGGCCTTGGCAGGCCCACGACCGACATTCTCTACTTGCTTTGCTAGATACTGACCGTTCTCGCCTGACTCTTGATTTTCCTAAAACGCTAGCAGCCGTACAAGACGCAGCTACCGCTGCGAATTTTATTGAGGAGAAAATTAGGGAGTGGCATACTCGCGCAGGCTATCAATTAGGGGTTTGGCAAAAAGCCAACAACCAATGCATTGGGTTTGTGAGCTTCAAGAACATAGATTGGAGCGTGCCGAAGGCCGAATTAGCGTATCTGTTGGCAGCCACTGCTGAAGGCCAAGGACTAATGCTAGAAGCGGCGCGCGCGAGCTTGGCATGGGCTTTCGAGCGTCTTGACCTAGAGCGTGTGTACTGCAATGCCCGTCCTGGCAATCTTCGTAGTGGAATGCTGGCAGAACGCTTAGGCTTTCGGCGTGAAGGATTGATGCGTCATGCGTTTCGGGGAGGTGACGGAGCACTCCATGACACCATCCTGTACGGGCTGCTCCAATCAGACGATAGGGCACTAGCCGCCGAAACAGCTTAATTTCGCCGCGTAACTTTTTCGTGTCTATTATCTTATGAAAGTGAATTTTCGTTTTTCAGCATTGCTGTGCACGGTGCTGTTACTCTTAATGGGGCCCGTGCTGCATGCTGCCAAAGGCCCAAAGCGCAGCAAGAAAGATCAGTTGGTGACTATTAGTACCTCGCTTGGTGAAATCAAACTCGTGCTCTTTGATGCCACGCCAAAGCATAAGGCCAACTTCCTTAAGTTAGTGGATAGCGGCTTCTACAATGGCACTACCTTCCACCGCGTGATTCCTAACTTCATGGTTCAGGGAGGCGACATCAATTCCAAAGACGCTGACCCAGACAATGACGGGATGGGACAGCCTGATGCTCCCACCATTCCAGCCGAAATTCGGCCGGAGTTCAAGCATAAATTTGGCGCCGTTGCTGCCGCTCGTCAGGGCGATTTTGTGAATCCGGAACGAGCTAGTAGCTCTTCGCAGTTCTACCTCGTTCAAAACCATCAGGGTACACCGCACCTCAATGGTCAGTACACTGTGTACGGTCAAGTAATCAGTGGCCTCGATGTGCTCGATAAAATAGCTGCTCAACCCAAAAACGACCGTGACCGTCCGCTTACTGACATCAAAATGACAGTGAAAGCAGAGAAGGTCAAGAAGAAGAAAATCACCGAACTGTACGGGTACCAATACTAGTGCGGTACCGAAGCAGCCAGCTAACAGGATAAGGAGGCAGTTGTCTGCCTTGAAGTAAACTCACTACGTGACTGTTATTGCATGCGAGTATTAATCACTGGTTCAAATGGCTTGCTTGGCCAAAAGCTTGTGTCACTGCTTCGACAACAGCCTGACGTGGAACTAATGGCTACTTCGCGTGGCTCCAACAAGCTTGCTGGCCTTTACCCAGAGGTGCGTTTCGTTGCACTTGATGTAACCAATCAGGTGCAAGTGGCGGCCGTGATAGGGCAGGAGCAGCCTACCCACCTCATTCACACGGCGGCAATGACCAACGTCGACGAGTGCGAATTAAACCAAGAGGCTTGTTGGCTGCAAAACGTAACGGCTGTAGAGCACCTAGCAGCAGCTTGCGCCGCTCATAACGTACATCTGACTCACGTTAGCACCGATTTTATTTTTAGCGGTGAAAAAGGCCCTCTTGCCGAAGACGCGGTGCCGGCACCCATTAATTTCTACGGCCAAAGCAAACTTGCTGCCGAGCAAGTTGTGCAGTCCAGCCTCGGCCCGTGGGTGATTATACGCACTGTGCTCGTCTATGGCACCGCGCACGACTACGGCCGTACCAACATCGTACTGTGGGTCCGCGATTCTCTTCGTGCTGGCAAACAGATCAAAGTAGTTGACGATCAGTTTCGCACACCCACATTGGCTGAAGATCTGGCGAAGGGTTGCTGGCTTGCCGCTAGGCATAACGCCACGGGTGTCTATCATATCAGCAGCAGCGAGTTGCTGACCCCTTACCAAATGGCGTTGCAGGTAGCTACTTATTTCAAGCTCGACTCGTCGCTTATTACTAGAGTGGACAGTAGTACGTTTTCTCAGCCAGCTAAACGCCCCCCGCGCACAGGCTTCATCATCAGCAAAGCACAAACGGAGCTAGGCTATCAGCCTCATGACTTCCAGAGTGGCATTGCCCTACTAGCCCAACAGACGCAGGAATCATGACCATATAAGCGGTAGTTCCTGCTGCAGAAGACGGAGGCAGTTCAAAGATGTCTGAGGGTGTGGGTAATGATAATGCACAGGATAAAATGCAGGGGCTGGCAAACGCAAAAACCCCGCAGGCAGAACCAGCGGGGTTTTCACACACCTATTGCAACATTGTTCACTGACTTTCTTGCTCCCTTAGCAGAGAAAGCCGTAATAATTAACACCTTTATGTGGATTCCAATAAAACAGTTCCTACCAAGAGACCTCCAATCATCACTGCCGCTCCTGAGCGGAGTGCTAGTTCACCAGCGATAAAGGGCACTATTTCTCCGTCAATTGTCTGGAAACCAGACCTAGTTGTTGCAACGTTTTGTTTAGTTGCCATTTCCAGAAGCAAGTAACGCAAAGCGTGTCCCTGCCGACGCTTGAGAAGTAGTGACGCCATTATTAGCCGAGGCGAACAGCGAGAAGAGAAGAAGTTTGTGTGCTTTATCCTTTAGTACATTACAAAACTAGGGCTAGGCTCAAGGTAAGTAAAGGAAGAAACGGTGTTAATTGTGACTAGCGATTTTGTGTTCAGTACTAGTACATATCGTAGAGGTTGATAGTTGCTACACGCTGTTTCAACCAGTTTTCAAGCCATTTAAGCTACCTATAGAAGTCCCAACCTGTCATATAAACAGGGTGGAATGCACACATTTTGTGACATCAATAGGAGATGCAGACTACCTTTTTTTGAAAGCCAGTACGGAACGTAGAGCCAGTGTGGTAGCCAACAGACAAAGCGCCGGGAACAGCAACAACCACCACGAAGATGGAGCCAAACGGCTGAGTGCAAGTAATTTTCCCCAGCTTACAACTTCAGGAGGCAAGCCTATTCCTAGAAAAGACAGGGTAGTTTCTAGTGTAATAAATGCGGCAATACTTAAAGGTATTGTGGTAATAACAGGCCGCATAACGTTGGGCAACATGTGATGCCATACGATCCGCAAAGGTGGTAAGCCGGCCGCATGCGCAGCTTCCAGATAAGGCAACTGACGCACACGTCTTGCTTCTGCGCGTACCAGCCGGGCTGTTTGGGTCCAGGAAGTGAATCCCAACAGCAATACCAAGCCAAGAAGCGTAGGTTCAATAGCTGCTGCTATTGTGATGATAAGTAACAACCTCGGAACAGACGAAAGCAGGCTGGTGCATACCTGTATAAGTTGGTCGAGGGGAAGTGCTATCCTATGCGACCAAAACTGGAATCGTGTTAGTACTTTGCCTACGCTTAGCGCTGATAACAGCAACAACAGTAGCCAACTGAATGAGATTTTGAACAGGGCAAAACAGAGGAAAGCACATCCCACCGTCGCACAATAAGCCAACGGATAACGCAAACGTGTATCACCAAAATAACCAGCGGCTAAGCCAAAGCCAGTGCCTAGAGCAGCGGCAATGCCAACAGATGGTATACTGACTAGCAGGGCAGTACGAGCACCATACAACAGCGCGGCCATGACATCTTGCCCTTGCGGATCAGTGCCTAGCCAATGGCTAGGAGTAGAAGGCGGTGCATTGCTGTTAAGCAAATCAGGAGACAAGAGTTGCTGTGGAAGCAAGCCTGCTACCACGGCAGCGAATACCAGCAAGGAAAGCCAGAGCAAGGCCAGCAGAGGCGTCCAAGTTCGTTGAGGATTCTGATGGAGCCATTTCCTCATTGGTTTAAAGCACGGATCCGCGGATCCGCTAGTTGGTACAGCCAATCGGCGAAAACCAACAGAAGCTGGCGTACAACAAGAACGACCAACACGCCTCCGAGTAGCACTGGATAGTCGCGAGCGGCCGCAGCATCAGCTACCAACCGGCCTAAGCCAGGGAGTGCAAAAACTAGCTCCACTACAACGGTTCCCGCTAGCAGGTTTGGCAATAACTCAGTGAAGAGGGTAAGGGTGGGCAGCAGCGCATTACGTAGTGCGTGCCGCTGTAGTACTTGCATTTTTGCTAACCCTTTGGCCCGAGCCGTCACAATGTAGTCAAGTTGAGCCTCGTGGCGGAGTGCGTGAGCAAGTTGTACGGCGGGTTCCGTGATGGTGGAAATAACTAAGCTAGCCAGTGGCAGTATTAAAAATGCTGGTTGCTTGAGAATAGAGCTGATGCCGGCATCCTCTTCTTCCGCACTGAGCCCGAATGCTGGGAACAAGGAAAGATAATCAGGGCTAGCTAGCAGCATCATGAGTAGCAATGCTATTACAAAAAGTGGCAAAGCATCGAGGGCAAGCAGCACGGTGAGCATCCAATGAGAGCCGGAGCGAGCAGCCAGCCACAAACCCACTGGTATCGAAAGACCAACCACCAGTAGGGCAGCCAAGCTAGCAAGAGGTGCAGTTACACCCAATGCATTTACAAGCAAAGCTGTTACGGATTCCTGAGTATAATACGATTGGCCTAGGTTGCCGTGTAGCAAAGCACGAAGCCAGCGGTGATATTGGTTGCGTGAACCATTCCAGTGCCAGCGCCACTCTGATGCGCCAGAATGTGGTGCTGGTGAGATATAAAATGCTGGCTCGGTGAGTCCCAAGCGCTGACGAGCCGCTTGCTGTGCTGCTGCAACTTGTTGAGTTGAAAAGCCCTGCCTGCTCCCCGCTGTGTCCGCAAAACGGAGCAGCAGTTGCTGCTCATTCGGCAATGCCTTCGTCAAGAGGAAGAGTATCGTGATGAGTACCCAAACGGTGAAAATCCACTGCAAGAGTTGCATCACCCCACGTACCATACTGCTATTGTCGAGAAAAAACTGGTGCTATACTTAAGACGTCGTAGCCGGGCTTAATAGGTATAGCGCGTACTCCTTGCAATTGTTTGCTGGCAATAAACCGGTTGCGAAGGAAAAATAGCACGACTAAGGGTGAGTCGGTACGAAACTGCTGCTGAAATTTTCGAATCAACTTCGTACGCAATGGTCCGGTGGGCTCGTTGACAATGGCTTCCATCAACTGGTCGGCTACTGACGAATTATAGCGGGTGAGGTTGCTTATTCCAATACTACGCGAGTGCAAATACGGTATGAAATTGTAGCCAGGACTGCCATGGATGGTGCTCACGTGAAGTTCAGTCTCACCAGACACTAACTGTTGCTTAAACAAGCCTACTTCCGTGGGCCGCAACAAGACAGGGATACCTAGGCTAGAGGCTGTTCCCTGAAACTGCAACGCTATTGTTTCATGAGCTGACTCGCCAGCACGGTAGCTGATTCTCAACGACAGTGTTTCGCTCTTACGCGTCCACTTTCCACCAGCCTGGCGTTGCCAACCCGCTTGGCGAAGCAAGTCCACTGCTTTGCTTGTGCTAAATGGCAGGAGCGGGATGCTGTCATTATAAACCTCCTTGTCACTGGGGTTAATCAGGCCTACGCTCCGGTACGCCAATCCTGGCTGGGTGGCCTGCATCAATCCTGGTACATTAAAGAGCAAGCTTAGCGCTTGGCGAGTAAGCGCATCCTGAAGCAACGGATGTTGGTTGTTGAAACCTACCATCGTTATTTCATAGGACCCGGAGGTGTGGAAGGTTAGCTGGGCTGTATCAGCTGATTTTCGTAACCGGTCGAAGTCCCGAGCGGGCGGCATGGGATACAAATCCAAGTCGCCGCGGCGAAGAGCCAGTTGGGCCGTTGTGTTGTCCGGAATGATTTGGTATTCCAGGCGTCGCGCATGGGCTTGCAGCCATGTTGGGGGAGTGGGGAGGGCGCTAGCCCACCACTTTTCTTTGCGCTGAAGACGTAGGTAGCGTTTATCGGCCCATTTAGTTAGCGTATACGGCCCACAGCCAGGCAGATGCTCGGGATGCTTGTCTAGCCGTGCTTGCTTGTAGCGCCGCGCAAACTCCCGTATAGCAGGATAGCGGCGCACTGCAGCAACTGTATCGGTACGCAGCAAGGAATAGGGTACCGCCCGTAATTCCCCTTTCGGGTCCAGTACATATTCTGGTAGGATAGCGTAATCCCCGGTAGAGAATAGAATGTCGGGCGAGGAAGTCTCACACACCAAAGTAAAGTGGCGCGGATCACGGTCATCTAGTTCCACATCCGTAACGAATCCGTACTGAGTTCGCGCGTACTCGGTAGGCAGGCCAGGACAGTTCAGCACTTTTAGCGTAAACGCTACATCACGAGCCAATACAGGCTGGCCGTTATCCCAAGTGGCTTCTGGCCGGAGTTGATAGCTGAATAGCGTCGAAGTACCTCTTCGGCTAATGGTGGGCATCTGCTTGGCCAGCCAAGGCGCAAACTTTAGCGTGGTGGCGTCGCTGATAAGTAAGCTGCAGTGCATCAGATTGAGCACCTCTATCGCCTGTGGAGAAGCTGCCGTTAGAGGGTCCAATGTTTGCGGGTCAGAGGTCCAACGAATACGCACTGCCTCTGGTCTGGAAGAGGGAGCACAGGCCGTTAATCCGCAAGCGCTGAGCAGAAGAAAAAAAAGGATTTTCTGAAGGTGTCGCGTCATTAGCTAGCTAGCGCCCGGCATGTGCAGTCGCAAGATAACCAAGAATCCTAGCGCGAACTCCAAGACTGGCTACGAGAGCCGGATATTCACTTAATTATTGAGTGGCTTACAATCCGTTGACGGCTTAGTGTTACTTAAACGGCCGTCACTCCGGACCAGCCACCATTACCGTGGTCGGCGGCTGCAACACCCGACCAACCACCGTTTCCATGATCGGCTGAAGCTACAACACCCGACCAGCCACCATTGCCGTGGTCAGCTGCTGTAATACCGGACCAGCCACCATTACCGTGGTCAGCTGCGGCGACTACCCCGGACCAACCGCCGTTGCCATGATCGGCGGCTGCGAAGCCCGACCAGCCGCCGTTACCGTGATCCACAGCTGCAGTACCTGACCAACCACCATTGCCGTGGTCTGCGGCTACAGCTATTATTCCGGACCAACCACCATTGCCGTGATCGGCTGAGGCAACTCCGGACCAGCCACCATTACCGTGGTCGGCGGCTGCAACACCCGACCAACCACCGTTTCCATGATCGGCTGAAGCTACAACACCCGACCAGCCACCATTGCCGTGGTCAGCTGCTGTAATACCGGACCAGCCACCATTACCGTGGTCAGCTGCGGCGACTACCCCGGACCAACCGCCGTTGCCATGATCTACGGCTGCGAAGCCCGACCAGCCGCCGTTACCGTGGTCTGCCGACACGAAACCCGACCAGCCACCATTGCCATGATCTATGGCTGCAACCCCGGACCAACCACCACTGCCGTGATCTACAGCTGCAGTACCTGACCAGCCGCCGTTACCGTGGTCTGCGACTACAGTGTATACTGTTGCTGGATTTGCTTCAACCGAGCTAACCTGAGAGGTAGCATTGATGGAAGAAGTGGCGAATTGCAACAGAGCGAAAGTGATTATATTGAGCATGGTAGTAAGTTTATGTTGTGCCAAGTCATTGATTGACACAAAGGTGAAATACATCCGCACGCTCGTAAAGGAAACGTATAGTCTAAAAGTGATTTGTATGTTAGTTATATAATTTTAAACTTTTTCTATTAAACAAATCATCCTTCAGCTACTCAAGGCTAAGTCACATTTGGTATTACCGCTTGTATTGTAGATAATACCTTAAAATGTGACATCTCATCTTTCAAAAACACACACTTTTCCTCTACAAAGATCAAATAGGGAGATGATATTTGTAAAGGAAAAAAAAGGTCGATTTGTGACAGTAATTTTGGGTAGGGTCTGTTTATAAAATAGCCCTTGTGAGACTGTAAAGGGAAAATGCATGATGGATGGATTGAATAATCTGGCAAGAATTGTGACAGACCGCCGGCAAAAAGTGTTGCCATTACTGGATTTTACAGTCAAGCAAGGGGCCAATAAGGAAATGGCGTTGATCCATTTGCTGCTTGAGGATCAAGAAAAGTCGCAGCAGCAAGTAGTCAAATCATTGTATGGCAAAACGGACGCTGTCAGCAAAACTGCTTTTCGGAAGCTAAAATCCCGGGTTCAGCAGAAAATGTTGAACCATCTTTTTTTTCTCGACGAATCAGATCCACGGCACGTAGTATCGCGGCGCTACGAACAGCAATGCCTGAGCTTGTATTATCAGGTAAGTACTCTGTTTGGGGAAGGCGAGTATTTCAATGCAGAACGCTTGGCTCGTAAAGCGTTGCGCTTGGCTGAAACAATGGAATTCACCCATTACAGCGTAATGTGCGGGCAGTTGCTGCGTAGTATCTATGCTGATATGCAACAGCCTGGCAAGTTCCGCAACAACAACAAGAAACTAGCAGAAAACCAACGGCTTTGGGGGTTAGAAGAGGAAGCCGCAAAACTATTCTGGGAGGTGAAAGCAATGATGGCTTACACCGTGCGGGCCCGGCAGGGTATGCTTGGAAAGATTGAGGCCTATCTCAAGCAACTGGAAACGCTGCATAAAGATGCCAGAACGTTTACCACCTTCTTCTATCTCTACCGAACGCAACTTACTAGGGAAGAATTGGTAGGCAACTATCAAGAGATTATAAGGCTCACAACGGAAACCGCCAAGAAGTGGGAGCAGGGTAAAATTAACCGCACCCGTTTCGATAAGCGCTACAACAACTACATGAGTGTGTATGCGCATTTGCGCAGCAGGCAGGCTGAACAGGGGCTTAAACTAGCTGAAGAATACGCCAAGGACTTTCACTATGCATCCAACAACTGGCTGTACTTCTTAGAAATATACATGCTGCTAGCCCTACACGCAGGGCAATATGGGCAGGCGCAAGAGCTACTGCAAACAGCGCGTAAAAGCGTGTATTTCAACAAGCAACGCTATGCCGCTCAAGAACGCTGGGATTTGTATGAAGTGTATCTGCAGTTCATTCGGCCAGAGTCTTCCCCCTTGCGAATTCGTAGCTTCAACACCTTCATTCAAACTGTCCCGACGCACAGCCGTGATAAGCAGGGCTACAACGTAGCCGTATTAATTCTGCAGTTTCTGCACTATTTGCGTCAGCGCGACTTAGACGGTTTGCTGCTGCGGCTGGAAAGCTTGCGCAAGTACCAGCAGCGCCACCTGCGGGACGTAGGAACATTACGCAGCCAATTGTTTTTTCGCCTCCTGGCTATTACAGTGAAGTCTGACTTCGACCCAACCTTAAGTCAGCAGCAGGCAGCGCCTCTCTTGAAAAGAATGCAAGCAGCTCCACCTCCCGGAGAAGCGTACTCGGAAATTGAGATAGTACCCTACGAAAATCTATGGGGCCTCACGATAGATATCCTGAAAGTAACGGCAGTGCAGGTGGCAGAAGAAGACCGGCAATTGGTTTAGAAAGCGATACTAAGTATAGTGCTGGTCCTGCTGCCGTGCTTTAAGCCGATAGGTGTTTTTAGGGCGCAGCCGCCGGTATAACTGTGATAACCCGGCCTACACAATGGCTGCTAGGGCAGCTATCCGGACCGTTGCCGCGTAGCGCCATTCGAACAGCATACTGGCCTGGACGGCGAAAAACGTGTTGTACTCGCCGTCCATTACTTACCACCCCATCTCGAAAATCCCACAGCACAACTACATTTTCGCACAAAGGTAACTGCGAGTCCACGGCATCGAAGGCAACCGACTGGCCAACGCGGACCGTGTCGGGGGTAGCCGTGAAGTTGAGAACAGTTTCTTGGGTGAAGTCTACCGGGATGATTTTCTCGGCTTCTCGCACCTCTCCTGTTTTGTCGTCTACTACGTCGAGTTGGACGGTGTAGCGGCGGCGGATAGCGTAGCAATGAGCTACCATTGGGCCCGTGAGCGTTGTGCCGTCGCCCATTTGCCAACGAAAGGTGAGAGGACCGGCTGCCTGATCGACTGAGGCGCTGGCATCAAGTTCAACGCAAAGCTCTACTACTCGCGGTAGTGGGCATGATACACTCACCGTATCACCGGCCTGCTGGGCCCGTGCAGGTTGGTGAACGAGCACCAGCCCAGCAATGAGTCCAAAAATTAGCCTTGAAAAGTGGAATAGAAATTTCACGGTTGTACCGGCTGAATCAGTCAGAACAGCAAAGCAATTATTAGAACTTATTAAGCCGTTGGAACACTTCCCGGGTGTACGTTTGCCCAATAGGAATGTGCTTGTTATCGATGACAATCGTGTTGTCTTCGATGGCTTGCACCCGTTTCAGATTGACAATAAAGGATCGGTGCACGCGCACGAATAAGGTGTCAGGAAACTTTTCCTCTACCGCTTTCATGGTGCTATACACAATGAGCTTGCTCTGGCCCGTGACGATGTGGACGTAGTCGCCGAGGGCTTCTACGTAGCGTACCTCATCGAAAAGCACTTTCACCAGCTTGGTATCTACCTTCATGAAGGTGAAGTCCGCATCAGCGGGAGGAGTAGGCTCCGTAACTGCCTGGGGGTGGGCAAGCTCCAAAGCGCGTTGAGCGGCTTTCAGAAAGCGAGCATAACTCACGGGTTTCACCAGATAATCAACTACGTCGTACTCGAACGCCTCCACCGCATACTGCTTGCTGCTAGTGATAAGCACCACCAACGGCGGATTGTGGAGTGTGCTGAGCAAGTCGATACCCGACATAAGTGGCATTTCGACGTCAAGAAATAGCAGGTCCACCTCTTGGTTGCGTAATACTTCGGCAGCAGCAACGGCACTCTCGCAACTGCCCACCGCCTTTAGGAACGGGGTGCTGGCAATGCAGTTTTCAACTACTTGTACAGAAAGTGGATCATCGTCTACTACCAGACAACGCAGAGGGGATAGAGAAGCAGGCATATTTTCAAAGGTATACTATCCCTGGAAAAAACCGCAGCGTTACAGATTTTAATAAGACATAAGCTAGGTAGTTTATCTTTCTCGCAGCTGTGGATACAGCCTGCGCAGGTATTCGCCACTTTGCTCAACCAATGCTGAAAGTGTATCCGGCGTTGCGTTTTGTTTGGCTTGCTGCTCTAGTGTTTCTAGTGTGGAATACAATTCTTCAACGCCAAAATAAGCTACCTGCCCTTTGAGCTTATGGGCGGTGCGTGCCATGGCCGCCGGATCGACCGACGCCAGTTCCGTCTCTAATTGCTTTTGTAGCGGCGGCGCTTGGTTGATAAAAGTGTTGATAATCTGTTGAACAAAGGCTTCGTTGCCACCTGCTAGCTCTTCCAAAAGCGTCCAGTCGAGGGTGGGAAGGGAAGCAGTTAGTTCTGTGGGTTCGGCTCCTGGGAACGATGGGGTTTGCGCAGCGAGGTGTCCGCGCCCGGTGTAGTGAGCAAGGCGGGCGTATAATACGGCCGGGTCAAAGGGTTTTGCCAGGGTATCGTTCATGCCTGCTTCAAGGGCTAGGGCCCGGTCTTCGGGGAGGGCAGAGGCAGTGAGGCCGATGATGGGTAGAACGGCGGAATCAGGGAAGCGTGCCCGCAGCTGACGGGCCGCTTCGTAGCCATCCATCTCCGGCATCTGCACGTCCATCAGCACAGCATCAAATGTGTGCTGCTCAGCGGCCTCTACTGCCAGTCGGCCGTTGGCGGCAATGGTCACCTGTACATTCCAAGCTTCCAGAGTTTTACGGGCAACTAGCTGATTTAAGTCGTTGTCTTCGGCTACCAACACACGTAGTTCTGGCTCGAAGCGCCCGACGGCTAAGGTGGCTTCTGGGGCCACCTCGGTGGGGTCGGCGACGGTATACGGGATTTCGAAGGAAAATGCGGAGCCTTGTCCGTCCTCACTCTCCACCCACAAGCGCCCGCCATGCAACTCCACTAGGTTGCGGGCGATGCTAAGGCCTAGGCCGGTACCCCCAAACTGACGGGTAGTGCTGGTATTAGCCTGCGAAAAGTCTTCGAAAATGGCATCCAGCTTATTGGCCGGGATACCAATACCTGTGTCTCGCACCACGAAGCGCACCAACTGGAGGCCGCTAGGTTCAGTGGAAGAAGACGTCACCCGTACTGTTACGCCCCCAGTCGTTGTGAATTTCACCGCGTTGCCCACCAAGTTCACGAGAACTTGGTTTAGGCGTACCGAGTCGCCGAGTACGGCCGTGGGCACGGTGGAATCTATCTCAAGGTTGAAGTACAGATGCTTGGCCTCGGTGGCGAAACGGAACATACTCGCGACGCGCCGCAGCAACTCCGGCAAGCGAAATGCGGTGTGCTCTAAGCTGAGCTTGCCGGCTTCTATTTTGGAACTATCGAGAATATCGTTGATGATGACCAGCAGGTTTTGCGACGACGACTGTACCGCTTCCAGGTATTCGTTCTGCTCGGAGTTAACGGGCGTTTGACGCAGCAGGTGGGTCAGGCCAATAACCGCGTTCATAGGGGTTCGAATTTCGTGGCTCATGTTGGCCAGAAACTGGGCTTTGGCCTTGCGTGAAGCCTCGGCCACGTCGCGGGCTACAACTAACTCGGCGTTCATGTCCTCGATGTGGGCTTTCTGCTCACGTAGCTCGTGGGTCCTGGCACGGACAGTGGTTTCCAACTGCACCTTCTGCCGCCGGAGTGTAGCTTCTCTCACGCGTATCAGTGCAAAAACTCCTGCCCCCAACAGCACCAGGCTTGTTAGCGCAAACCACCACGTTTGCCAGAAAGGGGTGGCAATGGAAAACGCGGTTACCGTTGATGCCGACCAGCGTCCCTGTGCCCCTCGCCGGCAGCGTACTTCAAAGGAGTAATGGCCGGCATCCAAACGCGGAAACTGTGCTTCGCCCACCACAGTAGGATGACTCCACTGTTCCTGATATCCCGCAAGGCGGTACTGATACTGCAAATCTGTTTGGTTGGGTAGCAAACTGATGCCTCGGAACATGAAGCTGACCCGGTGCTGCGTGGCAGACAGTTCGTTTAGCTGAGTAGGCAAACGAGTGGCGCCATCAACTTCGCTGCTCAATAGGGTAGGGGTAGGCGTGCGGGTGCCAGGCAAGAGGGTGGCGGTGGTGGTCCGTAGGCAGAGTAAACCACTACGAGTGCGTAACCACACACAAAACGCGCTTTTATCTACAGTGGCTTGCGGTAGTAAGTCGCGGACCAGCGGATTGCCGGGTAGAGCCGCCGGAATAAAGTGGCGAAGAGTAGTGTCAGAGAAGCTAAGGCTATTACGATGCACTACCAGTACTTGCTCGTGCTGGGAAATATTGCCCGAATTGTTACGCCAACGTATTGGTAGCAACGCGTAACAGTAGGGAGAGCGAAGGCCGTTGCTAGGACCATAGTTGCGAAGCAGGCCCTTTTCATAGCAGAAAATGCCGTTGCCCTCGGTTCCAATCCAAACCCGGCCGGCACCATCGGTTAGAAGGGCCGATACGTCGAGGCTGCCACTAGGAAAGCGGAAGTAATGAAAGCTTCCCTGTCTCCACATGGCTAGTCCAGTGTCGTGGGTACCAATCCAGACCCCTCCGGTGGAATCGGCGGTGAGGGCATAAATAGTATTATGCAGTAGGCCATTGGCAGTAGTGAAGTGTTGTACTGCTTTGGTGGAGTCGGCAGGGAGCTGATACAAGCCATCTAGCGCAGTGCCCACCCATACGTCGCCGTTGCGTTGTTGGGCAAGGGCTGTAACCGAAAGTGTAGTGGGCAGACGCCGTACCAAGCGTAGAATGGAACGCCTCGGGATTACAGCGCCTTGCCAGAGCCCATGCCCAGCGGTACCAGCCAAAATAGAACCAGGTACTAGCTTTGAGTAGGCATTGCTGGAAATAAGGTTCGACGGTTTGTCTGCTGTGTAAAGGACCGCGCTAGGTGGATATGGCAACAGCTTACCGGGATAAACAATGAATGGTGACGGTTGGCCAGAAATCGAATTCAGTGAAACAAGCTCTCCCGTAGTTGAAATGCCGCCTGCTTTGCCTTGGTTGAATAGCGCACTGACCGAGTTTTTGGGCAACGGATAGAAACTAATATGGCGGTCCGACCAGCGCCATAACCCCTGTCCAGCCGTTCCGACCCACAGGTTATGCTCTCGGTCAGTGAGTACCACTTGGGGTACGGTGCCAGCAGGAAGTACTTGGTGCAGCGTGGCTACCTGTTGCGTGGCGAGGCCAAACTGAGTTGCATTCTTGTAAACCGTATCAGGAGCGGCAATACCGGGCCGTGGGTGAAAGCCTTTAGGCTGCACTGCTTTTGCTGGCACTCGCCGCACCCGTTGTCCATCCCAGCATGATACTCCGCCTTGGTAGTGGCTCACCCAGACATGGCCGGTTTGTGGCTGCACGTATAGCGCCGTCACAAAATCCTCGGCCAGTCCATCTTTGGTGCTGAACGTGACGAACTCAGTGCCATCATAGCGGACCAACCCTTCAGCGGTGCCAATCCAGAGGTAACCTGCTTGGTCTTGGGCTAGTGCGTAGATGAAAGGCTGTGGCAAGCCATCGGCTGGGCCGAACTGCTTTAGGAAATACTGGGGGCTTGCCTGTTGGGCCTGTGCACCAAGGCCGCAACTGCCCCAGCAAACAAACAGCGTAAAGAGTAGACGATAACAGCGAAGCAGCACAAGGAAAAGTAGCCCGATGGTCGGTAGCAAACTGTAGCAAGATACAGCCCCGGTATAGGTGAGCCGCCGATGTATCGGGGAAATACGGCCTTTACCCGACGAATCATGTCTTTGACACCACGAGGAAAAAGTACGGCGGCGCAAACGCCGCCGCATCTTTGTGTGGCCGGTGCCTACTTACCCGTTACCTTGAACTCGGTACGGCGGTTTTTCTGGCGGTTACCTTTCGTTGTGTTAGGCGCTACAGGCTGCGTGTCGCCGTAGCCAGCAAACGTAAGGCGGTCTTTGCTGACGCCTTTCCCAACCAAGTAGTCCACCACGGCTTTGGCCCGCCGCTGGCTAAGGTCTTTGTTGTAAGCCGCGTTGCCTACGTTGTCGGTATGGCCGGATATTTCTAGGCGCAGGGCAGGCGTCTCCGTCAGCAGAGCCTGTAAGCGGGTTAATTCACCAGTGCTTTCTTTGCGTAACGAAGCTTTATCAAAGTCAAAGAAAATGTTGTTGAGCACCACCTTCACCCCGACATCCAGCTTCTTAAGCTCGATGTCTTTTACCACCTCCGAGTAAGCTGCCCCAGCTGGCAAGTCGAAGTTTTCGGAGTGGAACAAGTACCCTTCCTGCCGCACCACAATACCGTAGTTTATACCTGACGGCAACGAAACCAAGTAGCGCCCCGACTGAGCATTGGCTCGAAACGAAGCAATAGTCTGGTTCAGCGAATTATCTACCACGTCAATGGTGGCCTCCACAGGCTGTTTGGTAGCCGCATCCGTGACGGTGCCTTTCAGAATAGTCACCTGTGATGTGGCAACCGGAACTGGCGGAGCCAGCAGCGTTTCCTTCACGGGCAGCGCACGCGACGCTAATAGTTGGTCTTCTTGGCTAAGAACAGGTGGTTTTTCGGGGCCCAGAAACGTAATCTGGTAGATGTCCTTGGAACCCATGCCATCGTCGCGGAACGAAGAATAATAACCATGACGACCCGATGCCGAAATCACGAAAAACACGTCGTCGTCGGGGGTGTTGATGGGCCAGCCCAAGTTTTCGGGCGCGCTCCACTTACCGTTTTCGAAAGTCGATTTGAAAATGTCGTAACCACCCATCGAACTATGGCCTTCCGAAGAAAAGTACATCGTCTTGCCATCTGGATGCAGGAACACGCCCTCTTCGCCGTAAGGCGTGTTGATGGCCGGCCCTAAGTTCACGGCCGGTCCCCTGCCATCTATTTCCACCTTGTAGATGTCGCGGCCACCCAAGCCGCCAGGCTTGTCGGAGACCAATAGCAAGCTTTTCCCATCCGGATAGTACGCTGCCGACGACTCGTGGGCTTTGCTGTTGATGCGGTTGCCAAGACGCTGCGGCTTGGCCCAGGTGGCGCCACGCAGGTTGGCTTCATTCAAGTCGCCACCATTGTCTTCCACATACACCAGCATGCGTTGCGCATCAGGCGCGAGGCCCACGGTGGCATCATGTCCCGCAGAATTTACCGTTTCCCCTAAGTTGCGCGCCGCACTCCACGACTCTCCTTCGCGGTTGCTTTGATACACGTCTTCAAAGAAGCCACCGGATTCGGGGTCTTTCTCTCCACCCGTAGAGCCCTGCCGCCGCGACGTGAAGAGAATCACCGATTCATCGGCCGAAATAACCGGACCGTAATCGGGATAAGGCGAGTTTACGCCCGGTCCCGCGTTGTCGATAAAGACGCGTGTAGGTTTATCAGCCAGCTTCTGGCCATTTTCACACTCCTTTAGTTTTTTCTGGATGTCCTGCGTGAAAGCAGAGGTGTTTTTGGTGCCAGTGGCGGGAATAGCTTGTTTATACTCTGCCATAGCTTCCTTCCATTTACCGTTCAGGTGCAAACCACGCCCCAGCAAATAATGAATTCGTGGATCAACCCCGGAATTGAGCTGATACGCCTTCTGTAAATAAGCTAGCGCCCGTGGCTTGAAGCCAGAATGCAAATAACAGTCTCCAATTTTAAGGTTTAGCTCGGCGTTTTCAGGGTTGAGCTTCTGTGCTTCCAGGTAGTGTGGCAACGCCTGCTCGTACCGGGGTGGGTCAGAATTATACCATTCGTCTCCCGATTTGATTTCCTTCAGTGCCGTTTTGAGGCCGTCTTTGTTGTTGCCAAATCGGTCTTTGCTGAACTCCACGCTTTGTGCGTGAGCGGCGGTAGAAAGTAGCAGAAAGGCTAATAGGTACTTATGCATATCTCTAGCAGGATTTCGTAAGCGCATAGGGGTATTGGCTACCACAATGGCTTCCGCAGATACTATTCTTGTCTCGCGCACTATTTGCTTTCCCCGCAGCCGGAATTGGCAGCGTAGTTTTCGCCAACTTCCAAGCCCAACTCCGCTGCTTTGCGCCAATCTTGGCAAGCGCCTTCTGTATTGCGAAGCATTTCGCGGGCATGACCACGATTCAAATACGCTTCGGCGTACTGGGGATTGAGGGCAATAGCTCGGCTTGCATCCGCTTCGGCCTTTTTATAATCTTCCAGCTTGAGATAAGCAGCCGCACGGTTGTTCCAAGCAAAAGCGTAAGTGCCATCTAGCGCTACTGCTCGGCCGAAATCTTCAGCGGCACCCTTGTAATCGGCGGTTTCGTAACGGGTGGCTCCTCGGTTGGTATACGCCGTAGGATTATCCTGCTTCTTCTGGAGGTAATCGGCGTAGTCTTGCAGGGCACCTTTTAGGTCACCAGCGCGCCGCTTGGCACCAGCCCGATTGAGCAGAGCGGGCAATAATTCGGGTTGCAGGGCCAACGCTTTGGTGTAATCCTGAATGGCTGCCGGATAGTTGTTGAGCTGCCGCTGCGCGCTACCCCGGTCGTGCCAGGCATAGGCATAGGCGGGGTCAGCTTTAATGGCTTGGTCAAAGTCGGCTTTAGCGGCCGCGTAATCAGCCTTCTCGAAGCGCAGGGCACCGCGGTAGTACCACGCTGGAGCATAGGCAGCATTTGCCTCAACGGCTTTTGTATAATCCTGTTCTGCTTCGGCTGCTTGCTTTAAGGCCTCATGTGCTTGCGCCCGCCCAAAGTAAGCGGTGCCGCTGGTGGGCTCCAGCTTCAAGGCCTCGTCGTAGTCCTGCAGCGCGGGCTTATAGTCTTTCAACTCGTAGCGCGTGGTGGCTCGGTTGTAGAAAGCTTTGGCGAAGTCCGGCCGCAACGCAAGCGCCCGGTCAAAGTCTTGCATCGCGGCACGGTAGCTTTTCTGGTTGAACTTGGCCACACCGCTGTTGTAAAACTTTTCAGCTTGTTGGGCAGGCGGAAGGGTAGAAGCCCGCACGGAATCGACCTGTGCTTGCGCCGCTAGGCTGGTCAAGCTAAGAGTACCCGTTAGAAGTAGTAGTTTCAACATCACATCCAGTCAGTTTGCTTTGACTGGATAAATATAATTTTTATTGCGTAGACGCGACGAATTGGGCTGAAAAATTATTGGCTCGTGTAATTATTTTAAGACGAAGTAGAAGCTTGCTTCGGTTAGATTGTAAGCTGCGTCCGAACCAAGGTTTCCCACTCATGCCGGACACTACCTTGAAAGACAGGCTGTCCGGCTCGGCGGTACCAATAGCCAGCATTAGTGGTATCATTTTCTTGCCGATGCAGCAGGGCATGTAGCCAGTCGTATAGTGCCTCGCCTTCATGATCTTGAGCGATTTCATGGGCATCGGCCCATTCGTTGCGGCCTGCGTGCCAAAGTGCCTGTAGCAACGGAGAGAGGTTGCTGGGAGGGGTGTGTTGCGTAAGCGAAGCACTAAACTCGGCGTAAGTCATAACTTAAAAAAACGGGTGGTTGTGCTTCTAACGAGGCAGTGTGTTGAGGTTACGAAGTATAGCGTGCTCTTGGTTACCCTAGCGCCACTCCGACTGTGCTGCAGCTACTACGGTGGACGGACCCAGAGTGGTATGAAACTGTGCGGTCTGCAGCGCTAAACCGAAAAAGCCGTTGCACTGGTAGTGTTTTCGGTAGTTAGCTGCTATAAAATCAAACTTCCTGTGAGCCGCCAATGTTTGCGTATTTTTGCAATACCAACGACTAGTTGTAGCTCGTTGTCTTTTCACCTCTCACCCCAACGCCTAGCTTTTACCTATGGCTACGTACCCAGAATACATGGTAGCACCGATTCGTCAGGACCTCGTGGAGGCCGGTTTCGAGCAACTGATGACCCCCGAAGAAGTGGACGCCGTCCTCAACGAGCAAAGCGGTACCGTATTGGTAGCCGTTAACTCGGTGTGTGGCTGCGCTGCCGGCAAAGCCCGCCCCGCCCTGAAAATGGCTGTGGCCAGCTCTGAAAAGAAGCCCACTAAACTTGTGACCGTATTTGCCGGCATGGAGACCGAAGCTGTAGCGAAGGTCCGCGAGCATTTACTGCCTTATCCTCCTAGCAGCCCCGCTATTGCCCTGTTCAAAGACGGCGAGCTGGTGCACATGATCGAGCGTTACCACATCGAAGGCAACGACATGATGCGCATTGTCAACAACCTGCAAGGCGCTTTCGAAGAGTATTGCTAGTTTTCGGTGCTAGCCCCAAAGCAAAACGGCTTGTAGCATCTGCTACAAGCCGTTTTGCTTTGGGGCTAGCACTCATTCAGAAGGCCGACGAGTAGCGCTACTTATAGTCCCAACGATTTAAAGAATGCTTCCTGATTCGGTTCGCGGCCGAGAAAGTTCTTCACCAGGGTGTATTCGTCGTCGGTGCCGCCTTTAGCCAGAATCATGTCGCGGTAACGAAGGCCGGTTTTTTGGTCCATCACGCCATTCTTCTCGAACACCGAGAACATATCCTCGGCATACACTTTCGACCACAGGTAGCCATAGTAACCCGCGGCATAGCCCGTCAAGTGGCCAAACGCGGCCTGCATGTTAGTGCCATCGAGGTAGGCAAAGGGAGTCAGTTGGTTTTGCAGCTTCTTCAGCACTTCGGTGGTTGTTTCGGTGCCGTTTGGGTCGAACTTGTCGTGCAAGGTCATGTCGAGGGTGCCGTACAAAATCTGCTGTGAAGCCCCAATGCCAGAACCGACGTTGCGGGCAGCCCACATCTTATCATACAGCGGCTTGGGCAGTACCTCTTCGGTTTGGTAGTGCTTGGCGAAGGTCTTGAGAGCATCGTAGTTCCAAGCCCAGTTCTCCAGAATCTGCGAAGGAGCCTCTACAAAGTCGCGCTTCACGCTGGTACCCGACTGGCTCGATAGCTCGGCCGTGGTCACCAAGTTGTGCATTACGTGGCCGAACTCGTGGAAGAACGTAACCACTTGGCTGTGGCTCATCAGGGCCGGCTTACCGGGCGTGGGCGCGTTGAAATTGCAAAGCAGCGCCGCGGTGGGCAACTGGTAGCCCTTGCCCGTTGCCTTGCCCGATTCTATTCCAAAGCAGGCGGCATGGGTGTATTTGTTTTCGCGCGGAAACAGGTCGATGTAGAAACGACCGATGAGCTTGCCGTCGCGCTGTACCTCAAACATACGCGCGTCCTTGTGCCACACCGACGGCTCCTTCACCTCGTTGAACTTCAAGCCAAATAGCTGCTGCGTGGTCTGAAACAGGCCATCTACCACGTGGTTTACCTCGAAGTATTCCTTTACTTTCTCGGCATCGAGCTGGTATTTGTCTTTCATCAGCAGATTGCTGTAAAAGCCACTTTCCCAAGGCGCAATCGTCTTCACGCTTGGGTCTTTCAAGTAGGCCCGCTTCACCACTAACAGTTCTTCCAGATCCTGCTGGCTTTTCTGCTTCACCCGGTCCACCAGCTTGGTTTCAAAAGCCCACACTGTTTCAGGCGTTTTGGCCATGCGGCTGCTGGTTTGATAGGCGGCGTAAGTTTTGTAGCCTAGCAATTGTGCCTTCTTCTGACGTTCAATTAGTATTTGCTTTAGCACCTCCAGGTTGGTGTCGGCGGCGCGATTATTATACAGCGTGTAGAGCTGTTTGCGCATCGCCTCCGACTCGGCGTACTTCATAAACGTGCTGTATGTCGGGCCGTCCACCCCAATGCGGTAGGCGTCGCCGACCTTAGTGCGGCTTTTCTTGAAGTCGTCGGGCAGGCCCTTCATGTCGGCTTCGCTCACCATTAGGAAGCTTTGGTCCTTAGCAATATTGGCTCCGAATGCAATGCTTAGGTCGCCAATTTTGTCGTTGAGTTGTTGCAGCTCCTTGCGCTTCTCGGGCGTGAGAGCGAAGCCGTTACGCTCGTATTCCTCAATCGTTTCAGTCAGAAACTTCTTGTGCGCACCGGTCAGGGCCTGGGCTTCTTTGGTTTTCGAATAGTCCTTTACTGCTCGGTATAGCTTCTCGTCTAGCGCCAGCTCGTTGCCATACTTGCTGATTTGGGCCAGACTTTTCTGGGCCTGGTTGCGGATGGTGGAGTCGGGGCTGGCATTGAACAGAATGCTGATGGGACCCGCCACCCGGTCGATGTCGTCGCTGAGGTTATCGAAGGCCACCATGGTGTTGGCAAACGTGCGCTTGCCGGCCGGTACAGTGTAGATAGTGTTCAACGAGGTTTTGGTGCCTGCAATAACAGTAGCCGTCGCCTGCTGTACATCCGCCTTCGTGACTTTGGCGAAGGCAATAGGCTGGTTGAAGGCCGGCATTAGCGGATTGGAAGCTGCCGCCACGCTGAGTACTGTCAAAGAGCTGACTACCAGCGTCAGGCCTGCCCGTACGGATGTAAAAGAAGTATGAATGGACATCAGAGGATGAGGTTGAGAAGAGAGGCTTTGAAGGTAGCTAGTTTACAGTATGTATCATATAGAAAATATGATGTATTCATCTTCAACTGCCGCAAAATAGCTCTGGCTTACCCCTCAATAGAAAAAGCCGCTCCCATAAGGAAGCGGCTTTCAAATCAAGACCCGGTGTAGGAATGGCGCTTGTAAAATCGCCGAAATAAAAGTTTCTAGTTGGCTACTTCGCTTAGGAACTTGATACGCATCAGGCGCAGATCTTCTTCGGTGTAGTCATCGGTGCCTAGCTCTTTAAGGGCCACCGCAATATTGTCGGTGCTGGCCGTCATGAAGTAATCGTAGATTTCCTCTTGGCGCTCTTCGTCCAAGATACCGTTGATGTAGTAGTCGAGGTTGAGCTTGGTGCCGGAATAGCAGATGTGCTCGATTTCTTCCATCAGCTCGCGCATGTCGATGCCCTTAGAGGAAGCAATTTCCTCTAGGTCCATCTTTTTGTCGATCTGCTGGATGATGTAAATCTTGATTTTCGACTTGTTGACAGCCGATTTCACCACCACGTCGGAGGCCGTCATGATGTCGTTTTCCTCGACATACTTCTTGATAAGCGCCAAAAAGGGTGAGCCAAATTTCTGGGCTTTTCCTTGGCCTACACCGCCCACATGCGCTAGCTCATCGAGCTTGGTGGGGAATGTAGTGGCCATTTCTTTCAGCGATGGGTCCTGGAAAAGAACGTACGGAGGTAGTTCCTTTTCCTTGGCCATTTTCTTCCGCAGCGCCTTCAGCATCTCGAACAGGGTTTCGTCGTGGCCAGCGGCTTGCTGCACCTCTTCCTGCTCCTGCTCTTCCTTGACCTCCTCGTCGTAGTCGTGGTCCTTGGTGAGCTTAATTGAATGGGGATTCTCGATGAAGTCCATACCCTTGTCGGAGATTTTTACAACGCCAAAGTTTTCAATATCCTTCTCTAAGAAACCAAAAATCAAGCACTGGCGCAACAACGAATGCCAATATTGTGCATCGTGGTCTTTGCCTTGCCCGTAGATGGGTAACCCGTTGTGGCCGTAGCTTTCAACGTGCGCATTGTTCATGCCCATAAGCACGGTCCCGATGTGGTCGATACCGAAGCGCTGCTCGGTTTGAACAACTGCTTTGAGGGCCAGCAATACCTCTTGTTGGGCTTCAAACCGCTCTTTCGGGTGTTTGCAGTTGTCGCAGAAGCCGCAGTCTTTCTCGAAATGCTCGCCGAAGTAGTGCAGCAACTGCTTGCGCCGGCACACCGCCGAATCGGCGTAGTTGGCCATTTCCTGGAGGAGCAACTTGCTGTTGTCGCGCTCGGTTACGGGCTTGTCTTTGTTGAACTTCTCTAGCTTTACGATGTCGTCGTAGCTATAGAACATCAGGCAGTCGCCGTCGAGACCGTCGCGGCCGCCGCGGCCGGTTTCCTGGTAGTAGCCCTCAATGCTTTTCGGGGTGTCATAGTGAATAACAAAGCGTACATCGGGCTTGTCGATACCCATGCCGAAGGCAATGGTTGCCACAATAACGTCGCAGTCTTCGCTCAGAAAGGCGTCTTGGTTGGCCATGCGTATGTGCGGATCCAAGCCTGCGTGGTAAGGTAGGGCCCGCACATCGTTCACCTTCAGCAACTCGGCAATTTCTTCTACCTTCTTGCGGCTCAAGCAATAAATAATGCCTGCCAACCCCTTGCGCTGTTTCACATACTGAATCAGTTGCTTCTTGGTGTTGTGCTTAGGGCGAACTTCGTAGTAGAGGTTGGTACGGTTGAACGACGTTTTGAAAACGCTGGCGTCGTCCATCTGCAGGTTCTTCTGAATATCCAGCTGCACCTTAGGCGTAGCGGTGGCCGTCAGAGCAATGATAGGTACCTGCCCAATGTTGTCGATGATGCCACGAATCCGACGATACTCGGGGCGGAAGTCGTGGCCCCATTCTGAAATACAGTGCGCCTCATCAATAGCGACAAAAGAAATGGTTGCCTTTTGCAGGAAATCGATGGTTTCGTCTTTGGTCAGGCTTTCGGGAGCAACGTAGAGCAGCTTCACTTCGCCGCTGATAACGTCTTTTTTCACCCGGTTCATCTCGGCCTTGGTCAGAGTCGAGTTCAGAAACTGTGCGTTTACCCCGAAGGCGTTGAGCTGGTCGACCTGATTTTTCATCAGGGCAATAAGTGGAGAGATGACAATGGCTGTGCCAGGCAGTACGAGGGCAGGTAATTGATAGCAAAGGCTTTTACCAGCACCTGTCGGCATAATAACGAACGTATTATGCCCCTCGATAACGTTCTGGATGATGGCCTCCTGCGTGCCGCGGAACTGACCGTACCCAAAAACTTCCTTTAACTTGCCTTTCAAATCAGCACCTTGGCTGATTGCATTGTTCACGGCTGGCATTGACATCCTCACTTGCTCGGTTGGAAGATTCAGATAAGTTTCATCTGCACAAAACAGGTTGCTTATCTCAATCTAGGGAATTTTGAAGTATTCGGTAGGAGACATTAAAGGAGTAAGACAAATACGCTCTATCTCGCCCTCCAATACTCAATACCTAATCAAATTTAGATTGAAACCGCAAAACGAACTTCATTCCATTGCAAAAAAAGTGCTGCAGCACGAAGCGGAAGCAATTCTGGGCGTAGCAGAGGCTATCGAGCAAACGCCAGATTTTGCACTCTGTGTAGGGGCAATACTCTCACTACGAGGGAGGGTGGTGGTTACGGGAATTGGAAAGAGCGCGCACATTGCCAGTAAAATGGTAGCTACTCTCAACTCCACTGGCACCCCCGCCTTGTTCATGCACGCTGCCGATGCCATCCACGGGGACTTGGGCATGATACAGCCAGACGACTTTGTGGTGGCCATCAGCAAAAGCGGTGATACGCCCGAAATAAAAGTGCTGGTGCCGCTGCTTAAGCGCAAAGGTGTGCCTATGGCGGCCCTTGTCAGCAACGCCGATTCTTACTTGGCGCAGCAGGCCGACTACATTCTGCATGCTCCCGTAACGCGCGAAGCCTGCCCACATAACTTAGCGCCCACCACTAGCACTACCGCCGCGCTAGCGCTTGGTGATGCGCTGGCCGTGTGTCTGTTGGAAAGCCGGGATTTCACTCGCCAAGATTTTGCCCGCCTGCACCCTGGGGGTACCCTGGGCAAGCAACTGTATTTGAAAGTGGGCGACTTAAGCCGGCAAAACCAGCAGCCGCAGGTGCACGAAACGGCGCCACTCAAAGAGATTATCTTGGAAATATCAGGTAAGCGGCTGGGAGCTACGGCCGTCCTTGATACCGTCGGTCAGTTGCGGGGCATTATTACGGATGGCGACTTACGCCGGATGCTCACTACGTTTGAGGGCCGGCTAGAGGACGTGCGAGCACTGGATATCCTCACACCCAGTCCGGTGACAGTTGATATCGATGATTTTGCAGTGGAGGCCTTGGCCCGAATGCAAGAGCGTAACATCACGCAGCTTATTGTTACGGAGCAGAGCCGGTTTTGCGGCTTTATTCATCTCCACGATTTGCTACGCGAAGGCTTGGTATAGCTTGAAAAAGACAGATAATAGGAGCAATACCTTGAGCAGCGGTTGTCGCGCTTTCATTACATTATCTAGCTATTCTATATGGTTCGCGTTAAAATCGGATATTTGCATACCTCTAATTCCTTAGCTGCACTACTTCCTGTTTATGATGCAACACACCTATCTCGTCGTAATGGCGGGCGGCATTGGTAGCCGCTTTTGGCCCTTCAGCCGTACCAACCACCCCAAGCAATTCCATGATGTATTAGGCGTAGGCCGCTCGATGCTTCAGCTAACTGTCGACCGGTTTGCAGGGGTTTGCCCGCCTGAGAACGTGTTTGTAGTTACGAACCGAGATTACAAGGAATTGGTACAGCAGCATCTACCGGATCTGCCAGCCGACCAAATTTTGGGTGAGCCCATCGGGCGCAATACTGCTCCTTGCATTGCGTACGCCAGCTACTGCATTGCCAAGCGCGACCCTCAGGCTGTCATTGTGGTATCACCCGCCGATCATGCGGTGCTACGGGAAGACGAGTTTCGGAACGTCATCAGCCAAGCTATTGATGTGGCGCGCACCCACGAAGTTCTCATTACGCTCGGCATTCAGCCGTCGCGTCCCGACACAGGCTATGGCTACATCCAGTACATTGATGAGGAGGCCAGCGACCTGCCAAACGGGCTGAAAAAGGTGAAAACCTTCACTGAGAAGCCGAATTTGGAACTGGCGCAAATGTTCTTGCAAAGCGGCGACTTCCTTTGGAATTCTGGCCTATTTGTATGGCGCGCCGACGTGATTGTGCAAGCGTTCCACCAGTACCTGAGTGATATTGCGGAAGTGTTCGACGACGGGCAAGCGCAACTCGGTACAGCACAGGAAGAAGCTTTTATCACGGAGGCCTATTCCCGGTGCCGCAACATCAGCATCGACTACGGCATCATGGAGAAGGCAGACAACGTGTTTGTACTGCCCGCTGACTTCGGTTGGAGCGACCTAGGTACCTGGGATTCGCTGCACCGCATGGGTCGTCGTGACGAAAACAACAACGTCATCGATGGTGATGCCATTCTTTATGACACCACGGAGTGCGTTATCAAAACGCCCTCTGAGCGCCTAGTAGTAGTGCAGGGCCTAGACGGGTACATCATTGCTGAGTACGACAACGTGCTCCTGATCTGCAAGCGCACCGAGGAACAGCGCGTGAAGGAATTTGTGGCCGATGTAAAAGCCAAAAAGGGAGTGGGCTACAACTAACGACACATTCTCCCGAGCTTAAGCATCGGGTAGAATACTTCGTTGTTACAATGCTCTTACAGAAAAAGGCCCTTGATACCATGTAGTATCAAGGGCCTTTTTCTGTAAGAGCATTGTAGCTATGCCTTTACTAGGCGCTGACGCAGTACCTCGAACAGCATAATGCCACTAGCAACAGAAACGTTGAGTGAGCCGATTTGGCCAGTCATGGGGATGCGGAGACGATGATCGGCGAGGCGTAGGTACTCGGGGGAAATGCCGTCTTCTTCGGAGCCCATGAGCACTGCTACAGGGCCCGTGAGGTCAACAGTGCCGGTCTCCAGGCTGGCATCAGCCTTCTCCGTACAAGCCACCACCTGTACACCTGATTCGCGTAAGAAGATAAGAGTGTTCTTCAGGTTGGGTTCCCGGCATACCGGTACTATGTTCAGCGCGCCTGCAGATGTTTTTACGGCATCACCGTTGATTTGGGCCGCACCATGGGCAGGCACCACAATAGCGTGTACCCCCATGCATTCGGCATTACGTGCAATGGCACCGAAGTTACGTACATCGGTTACGCGGTCCAGAATCAATAGAAAAGGCGTTTTGCCTTCTTCATACAGCCCAGCTAGAATGCTGTCAAGCGGCATGTAGTCGATTGGCGACACGAAAGCTACCGCGCCCTGGTGATTTTTGCGGGTCAGGTTATCGAGCTTCTCGATTGGCACCGACGAAACCGGAATGCCTTGCTGCCGGGCTAGGTCGTTGATTTCTTGGGTGAGGCTGTTCTTGGTGCCACGCAGCAGGAAAATCTTCTCCAGTGTCCGCCCAGCACTTAGGGCTTCCATAATGGGCCGCAAGCCAAACAGCATATCGATGCTACGGTCGGGGGCGGGCCGGTTGGAGTAGCGTGGTTTTTCCTTGTCGTAAGAGCGGCCTTCGTTGCCGCGTATTGCCTCAGGGCGACTGTCATTGCCCTCCGAGCGAGTCTCGGGCCGCCGGTAGCCGCCGGGCGTTTCGCCACTAGCGGCAGCGCGCCCTGCCTCCCGACGCGGGGCACGGGGCACCGGACGATTTTCAGAATCGTAGTAACTGCGGCGCTCTTTTAGCGGCCGAGGGCGGTCGTCGTTGCTTTTCTCCATTGCTCCACGGCGGCATACCAGAGACGTTCGTACTCGGGACGGCGCACCAATTCATAGTGTTCGGGAGCAAAGGTACTGGGTTTAGGTCGGAACGTATAAGTCGCCGATGCACCATTGTTAGTACCATGATACACCCACCGCTCGTCCTGAGCAGTCCGGTACACGGCGTCGGGCGGACCCAGGGCTATATATAGCATACCCCGGTCAGTCATCCACCCGGCTTTGTGAGCCACAAATAGCTCGTTGGCTGCTTGGGCGCGCCCATAGTATGTCCGAATGGCTTGCCGGGCTATGGTTTGCTGGCCGGCAGCAGCACTGAGCCAGAACTGGTCCACGGCACGCTTGGGATTGGGTGCGTCGTACAGCTTTTTTCGCTCTGCTGAAGTAGTTAGGTATACCAGCGGTTGAATCAGTTCGTCGGCTGTCGTTAGCTCTGGATAGTCTTCATCCGTGACCAGCACCCCCAGCAAGGGCTTTTCGCCGGCCAAGCGCAGGGTGTAAAGTCCTGCTTCCGGTAGCACCACGGACATGCCGGCCCGAAAAGCCAAGGAGTCACTGACCGGAAGGGTAGGAGAAGCGCTGGATTGGCGGGCTGGATCAGCATGGGGAGGTAGCGCGGCCACAAACGGAGCCGCATAGCGACGCACCAACACTGCTATATCCTGCCCATAGCGGTCCACAAGAAAAGGCTCACTAGACCGGACGTAGCGGCGCAACAATGGGGTGCCCAAACTATCAGTTAGGATGTAGGGCCGAGCCAGCCGAGCAGTGGTAACAGATAGCCAAGCGGCGTCGCCGGTAGCGGCTTCGGCGGCCGGCGCGCAGGCCAGGCTGAGCATAGTACCGCTGGTTAGCTTGGCAATAGGTAGGCAGAATTCCACCAGTGCACCTTGGCCGTCGGGGCGGATACGACGGGCCAACTGCTTTACGGTATCCGTCCAGAGGGGGCGGCGAGCGTCAAAACTAGGCCATGCACTAATGCGGAGGGGCTGGCCTTGCCGCAGCACACTGGCATTGGGAAAGCGCAGATATACACGCAAGCTGTCCGCTTCCCGGCGTGTATCAAGCAACAAACGTCGGTCAGGGCGGTACTGATCGGAAAACTCCCGCTTTTGCGCAGTGGCGTGCACCAAACTCACAGCCAGAAGTACTAGCAACAAATAACCTTTCATGGGAAATGGCATACAGGCTGTAACGAGAAGTTCCACTTCGCGAACGAAAGAACGGCAACCTAAGAGCAGGTTCGTTCAACGCTCACGAAGTGGAACTTCGCATTCTAGTAGCTCAGTATCTTACTTACTGCCGCGGATAATATTGATTCATTATTTCCAGCGCCTTGCTGGCGCGGCCCTGGTCACCGATTTGCTCGGCCGCCCGGTACACACTCTGCACGCTTAGCAGATACGTCTGATTTTCCATATCAAACAGTGCCGGGTTGTGCGTCTGGAAATAAGGCAATGCCACTTGAGCCCGGCTGAGCATCTTGTCCATGATGTCGTTGGCACGGTCTTTTTCGCCTACTGCTACCAATGCTGGGACAAACTGCGGAGAGTAGTAGTCGTAGGGAATCGAGGCGTCAGGCATCACTGCGAAGCACTTGTCAAGTACTTCCTTGGCTTTGGCTTTGTTGCCTTCGGCTAGATAGGTGTTGGCTAAGCGAGCAAACTTGTCGCGGTAGTTGGCCGGGAAACGTAGGTGGTTTTCGTCGTAGAAAACGCCTGGGTCGTTGAGGTTACGGAAGGCGAACTTCTTCATGAGGTTGTCATACATCAAGTCCTTGGCTACGTAGCCCTCGTCGCCGCGAGGCTGATAGTTGGGGTCTTTCAGTGGCAACACTCGGTAAGCCATGCCCTCCAACTGGAAGTAAGGCTGAAGGTTCATGAAGTCGCCGCCAGCCACAGTGCTAGAGAAGTAGATCGGCCGCTGCCAGTTATTGGTCGCCAGCATGTCCAGAATCACTAAGTTTTTCTTTTCAATGGCGCCTTTGCCCATATTCCACTCCATGCGGGATACCAGCTGTTTGCGCCGTTCGGCTGGTACAATGCCCAACTTTTCAACGGCGGTTGTGTCCACATCAAGGTAAAAATTCGGACTCGGGAACGACATCATAGCAGGGCCGCTCTCGTCGTACGATACCTTCAACAGGTCACTGTTCTGCGTGACTAGCTGAACGAATTCCTTTAAGTTGATTTGCTTGACGGCGGGATTCTCAGCGAAGGGGAGGTAGTCGTTGGTGCCTTGCTTGTAGCGGTCGGCCGGCATGGAAATAGGCAGCGGCTGTGACTTGTACGAGCGGTTCTTCATCTGCTGGATATACCAGTCCGTGTTCAAGTAACTAAGTACTGCTACCCGCACATCGGTGCGTACTCCTTCCACTTCCTGCGCATACCAAAGCGGGAAAGTGTCATTATCACCGTTGGTGAAAAGGATAGCATTAGGCTGCAACGAGTTGAGCAGGTTCTTGGCCGAATCCACAGAGTTGTAGCGCCCCGAACGGTCGTGGTCGTCCCAGCCTTGAGCCAGCAATAGCACAGGCGCCACAAGGCCAAGTACCGTTGCCGTCATGGCGCGGCCGGTATCGGCTTTCAGCACCGAGCGTAGGAGCTCAGCCAGTCCGAGCACGCTCAACCCAATCCAGATGGCAAAAGCATAGGTAGCACCCGTAAACGTGTAGTCTCGTTCGCGCGGCTCGATGGGCGGCTGGTTGAGATACACCACAATAGCTAAGCCCGTGAATACGAACAGTAAGCCGACAATAAAGGCGTTGCGTGAATCGCGGCGAGCATGGAAGAACAAGCCAATCAAACCCAAAATAAGCGGGATGGCGAAGAAGTTGTTGCGTGCTTTGCTGTCGGCCATGCGCTCCGGTACACCTGCTTTGCCGCCCTGCCAAGGCCACAAGCCTCCCGACTGTTGAACGTCGCTTTCGCGGCCTACGTAGTTCCAAAGGAAGTAACGCCAGAACTGGTGGCCCATCTGGTAGCGAAACAAAAAGGATAGATTTTGACCCATGGTGGGTTTCACTCCTTCTTGAATATCCACCCACTTTTGGTAGTTGTAGATATGCTCGGGCTGTGGGCTGTAAATGCGCGGCAACAGCATCTTGTCGGCATCGTCGTAGACCACCACTTGACGCTTTTCTGCTACTACGTACTTGTTGCCTTCCCGTACATAGCGTGGGGCACCTTCATCGTAGCGAACAGGGCGAGCATTGAATTGTGGACCGTAAAGCAAAGGACGGTCGCCGTACTGCTCCCGCTTAAGGTAGCTCACAAAGCTGAGCACATCCTCGGGGTTGTTTTCGTTGATGGTAGGGTGGTAGCTGCTCCGGATAGGAATAATGAGGTAGCTAGAGTAGCCAATCAAGATGAACACCAAGCTAAGCATGGCCGTGTTGAGCAGGCGGTTGCGCTGCTTCAACGAGTAGCGGAAGCCAAGCACTAGCAGGGCCACGAAAAGCACCAAGAAGATGACAATGCCCGAGCTGAAGGGTAGCCCGACGCTGTTCACAAAGAACACTTCGAATCCGCCCGCCAACGATGGCAAGCCTGGTATAATGCCCACCAGAATCAGGCCGACCAGCACCAGACTAAGCACCAGTGTGATGATGCCGCCCAAAGGTGTGGGGTTAGCGGTGCGACGGTAATAGTAGATGAAGGCCAAGGCTGGCAGGGCCAGCAAGTTCAGTAAGTGCACCCCAATGGAGAGGCCTACTACATAGGCAATCAGAATCAGCCATTTATCGGAATCGGCTTCGTGGGCGCGGTTTTCCCACTTTAGCATGATCCAAACCACGGCCGCTGTAAACAAGGACGACATGGCGTACACCTCGCCTTCCACGGCATTAAACCAGAACGAATCAGAAAAGGCAAACGATAAGGCACCGACGACACCAGCGCCCAGTATCAACAGACTCTGCCCAAATGTGGGTTCAGGAGCGCCTGGTACCGAGTGGCCCACAGCACCCGAGTGGTGCAGAACCAGCTTCTTGGCCAGAATGGTGATAGTCCAGAATAGGAATAGCACAGTGAACGAACTGCTCAGCGCCGACAAGGCATTGACTAGCACCGAAACCTTGGTAACATCACCGAAAGAGAACAGCGAAAACAAGCGACCAAGCAGCAGGAAAAGCGGGGCTCCAGGGGGGTGCGGTACCAGCAGCTTGTAGGAACAGGCAATAAACTCGCCGCAGTCCCAGAACGAAGCGGTAGGCTCCAGCGTGATTAGGTACACAATGGTGGCAATGGCAAACACCAGCCAACCAACTAGATTATTCAGGCTTTTGTATGAGCGCATACGAGAATTAAGTAGAGGGGCAGGCCCCAGTCGTCGTCGCCTGACGCGGGCTTATGGTCGAGAAATGAAAGATGCAGAACGTCAAAAGTAGACAATAAATCCGGCCGCACAGTGCCCTATTCCACTCCTTAGAAGGCTATTGCTTGAGCTGGTACATAAAAAAAGCGGCCACAGAAGGTGGCCGCTCTCCTAAAAGAAGAAGTACGAATAGCTAAACTAGTTCTGTAATACGAATCTTTTCGTAGATAACACTCTCTCGTTTAGCACCAGGCTATAAAAATACATGCCAGCTGGCAAATCAGACAGATTAAGTGGCATCCCAGTGTTGGACGCTTCAGTCCGTAACGAAAAAGAGCGGATTTCCCGACCCAAAATGTTGGTCAAGCGCAACTTGTACTCGGGACCTACCTTCTGGTTTAGGGTTACCACCACCAGTCCTCTGCTCGGATTAGGGTATACACTTAATGCTGCACCAGCGGCCTTAGCATCAAGAGTTGCTTGCGGAGTGTTGCTTACCATGATGTTGCCAATCATGCCTGCGCGTGGAGTCCCACCAGAATGCGCTGAGCAGTAATAATTGAAGGAGCCGAGTGTGATAAACGGCTGTGACGTGTAAGAGGTGTTGGCTGGGCTGATTGTGAAAGTTGACCACAACGCCGGCGAAGAATCCGAAACGGTAGGATGGCTTTGGTTGCCAACATTAGTCCACCGTATTATATCGCCCGGACGGATAACCACGTTCTGCGGGCGATAGAAGTTATCACCAACTTCCACCGTAACGGTAGCAGCAAGCGCTGACAGTTGCGCCAGTAGTAAGGCCAACATCCCAACTAAGCGGGTAGAAATTTTCATATGAAAGAAGCGTTGCAAAAAAGCTGCCTAGTGGCAAGCTATCAAATATAGGCTTTTTCTGGTATTTAGCGCAAGAGTTCTTAAGAGCAACTCGCGTTTGTGGATGAAGTAAGACAAGCACCGTGCCTAACTAACCCGAAACATAGATGACACTCAGAGCGAAAAGGTTGCGTTGCGCGTGAGTGCGCTGGCCTCGTACCTCTAGCTGTCTACTCGTTATCCAACAGCTAAAGGTTGCCTTTTGCTTGTTCTAGCTATAAAAATATCTGCGTATAGCTTTTATACATCGACCAAACAGTGATACTAAATGATGTACTTAATTTCTTTCAAATCAAAATGACGCAACTGCCCGCTGATCGATAAAGCGAGGCGCCCGGCCTCATCCACATCCACAATCTCACCTGTTACCTGATGGTTATCTACCTCATACAGATGAGGCTCTCGGTAGCGGTAAAGCACTTGCCGGTAGTTCTGTCGGAGAACTCCCAGCCCCCCAGCACGTAGCTGCAAATAGCGCCGTTCTAGGTGTTCGAGCAGGCGGCTTGCTAGAATTGGCAGGTCGTAGGCCCGTCCGGTTAGAGCCGCTAAAGACGTGGCGGTAGGCACCTGAAATTCACGTTGATTAATATTCATTCCAATTCCTACCACGCTATGCTGAATCATTGTGCCACTAAGCGTGTTTTCAATCAGGATACCACCTAGCTTGCGGTTCCCGAAAAAAATATCGTTTGGCCACTTCACCCGAAGCGCGGGGTCGGGGCCAAGAAGCGTCGTCGCCCAGTCGTGCACTGCTAATGCTACTGCTTGGCTGAGTTGAAACTGGTCGGGCGCTGGCAAGAAGGTGGGGCGCCAAACCACCGACATTGTCAGGTTTTCGCCGGGCGCAGCCTCCCAACGGTTGCCACGCTGGCCGCGTCCGGCGGTCTGTTTGTCGGTTATTACCACGCAGCCGTCGGTGGCGCGGTTTCTGTGAATAAGAGCTTGCGCTTCACTGTTGGTTGAAGCGCATTCGGGCAACGAAACCACTTGGCGGCCCGTGAATAGCGTTTGGGGGATAATAGCCTCCACGTGTTTTTCGTACTTTGTGATGATCAAACCTAACAATACCCCATGAAAAGTACCCTGGTTCAACAGGATTCGGACAAGTTGGCAGATGTAGTAGTACGCGGTATGCAGGAGAAAAAAGGCCTGGATATCGTTGTGATGAACCTCAAGGAGCTTAAAAATGCCGTATCGGATTATTTTATTATCTGCTCGGCTTCATCAGATACCCAAATCGATGCCATTGCGCGTTCGGTGGAGGAAGAAGTAGAGAAACTTACTGGTCAGAGCCCTTGGCAAACCGAAGGTCGTATGAACCGCGAGTGGGTACTGCTCGACTATGTGGATGTAGTAGTCCACGTATTCCTGCGCGACCGGCGGCAGTTCTACGCACTGGAAGAGCTATGGGGTGATGCCGAAATTCAGCACATCGAAGAAGAGACTGTTTTCAGTTCATTAAAGTAAAGTGTGCTGGTTTCCGTCTGTTAGCGGGAACAAACACACTGGCGGGGTGTTCCGCCTTTGATCTTTTGCCTTAGCCAATCTTAGTTTCATGTCAGATAACACGCCCAAAAAAAAGAAGCCTATGTTGCCTAGCCCGGCCCCAAAACCTGGCATGCAACTCTGGCTGCTCGCCGGGCTGGTTTTATTTCTGTGCGCCTGGCTGTTCTTCAACCAGAGCGGCAACACAGTAGAGATAAATCAGCAGAAATTCGAGCAAATGTATACCGCCGGCGACGTGCGGGATGTACGCTTGCTCACCGATCGGTCGGTAGTGGAGGTGTCGTTGAAGAACGAGGCCGTCCGAACCGACAAATACAAGGCTCTTCTGAGCCGTCGTGGGCCTCTTACCTTCGAGGCAAGCCCGCAGTTCAGCTTCCGAGTAGTTGACGGAAAAACTTTTAAGGAAGACTTCGAGAAGCTGCAAGCTAACGTTCCATTAGAGCAGCGCATCGGCATCACGTTCGATACGCGTACTGGCTATGGCGACCTGGTAACTACGTGGGGTTTCACTATCCTGTTATTCGTAGGCTTTTGGTTCTTGATGCGCCGCATGAGCGGTGGCGCTGGGGCCGGTGGTCAGATATTCAACATCGGGAAAAGCCGTGCCGCACTATTTGAAGGTGGCGACAAGGTGAAAATCACGTTCAAGGATGTGGCCGGTTTGGAAGAGGCCAAAGAGGAAGTACAAGAAATTGTAGAGTTTCTCAAGAACCCTTCGAAGTTCACCATTTTGGGCGGTAAAATCCCGAAAGGTGCCTTGCTGGTTGGCCCTCCTGGTACCGGTAAAACCCTGTTGGCTAAAGCTGTAGCTGGCGAAGCAGACGTGCCATTCTTCTCGCTTTCGGGTTCCGACTTCGTTGAGATGTTCGTGGGTGTCGGTGCTGCTCGGGTACGTGACTTGTTTAAGCAAGCCAAGTCGAAAGCTCCCTGCATTATCTTTATCGACGAAATTGACGCCGTAGGCCGTAGCCGTTCGCGTGGCAACATGCCCGGCGGCAACGATGAGCGCGAAAACACGCTCAATTCGCTGCTGGTCGAAATGGACGGTTTCGGTACTGACTCTGGTGTCATCATCCTTGCTGCTACTAACCGCCCCGATACGCTCGACTCAGCGCTGCTGCGCCCCGGCCGTTTTGACCGCCAGATCAGCATTGATAAGCCAGACATCAATGGCCGCACCGAGATTTTCCAGGTGCACTTGAAGCCCCTAACGCTAGGCCCCGACGTAGAGGCCCGTCGTTTGGCAGCCCAGACTCCTGGCTTTGCTGGGGCTGAAATTGCCAACGTCTGCAACGAAGCTGCCCTTATTGCTGCCCGTCGCGACAAGAAGATGATTACCATGCAGGACTTCACCGACGCTGTTGACCGCGTTATTGGAGGTCTGGAGAAGAAGAATAAGATTATCAGCCCCGATGAGAAGCGCATCGTAGCCTACCACGAAGCTGGCCACGCTATTGCGGGTTGGTTCCTGGAGCATGCTGATCCGTTGGTGAAAGTGAGCATTGTACCTCGTGGGGTAGCTGCGCTGGGGTATGCTCAGTACTTGCCTCGTGAGCAGTTCCTATACAACACCGAGCAGCTCACTGACGAGATGTGCATGACCTTGGGTGGACGTGCCGCCGAGGATATTGTGTTCGGCAAAATCTCAACCGGTGCGTTGTCTGACTTAGAGCGCATCACCAAAATGGCGTACTCTATCGTGACGATGTATGGGATGAACTCCAAGCTGGGGAACGTCTCTTATTATGACTCGAAGGGACAAAACGAGTACGGGTTCTCGAAGCCTTACTCCGAGTCTACCTCGCAGATGATAGACGAGGAAGTGCGCAACATCATTGAAAATGCATACATCCGCACCAAAGAGTTGTTGACTGAACGTCGGCACGAACTGGAAGTAGTAGCCAAAGAGTTGCTTGACAAGGAAGTGCTGCTTCAGGATGATTTAGAGCGTTTGGTAGGCAAGCGGCCACATGGCGTGCAAACCAACTACCAAGCCCACATGGCCGGTACCGACCGTAGCGAGACATTAAGTGAGCGGAAGCAGGAGCATTCTAATGGGGTGCCCCTTAGCGACGACTTGCCTGACTTGAATTTGCCTGGTATCGATGCTGACTTGCCTAATAATAGCGGTTCTTCTGCTGGTTCTGGCGGTAGCGTAGTAACCCCGATATAATATTCGATAAACAGTAAACTAAAAAAGCCAGCCCGTATAGGCTGGCTTTTTTAGTTTATTGCCTTGATCTAACTTACTCTCGTTGTCAATTACGCTGTTTGGCTACCTACAATCCAGTTACTATGCTTGTGTAAAATGAAAGCCACACTGTCTTGAAGTATTGGGTTGAGTTTTCCACTTAAAGACAGTGAACGCAAAACGTGGACACCGAAACTGTTCCAACAGCTCAAATACCCGCGCTAAAAAGAAGTTAGTTGAGTATTAGTTTGCTTTTACGTCCAGAGAAGACAGCCGGCTTTTTGCGGATGTCTTCTTAGAAGGCTTGTATTCAGAAGTGTAGGAAGGCCCCTGTTGCTGCCGTATATCGGCTTTCATCACTTTGCGGGTCCTAAGATAATCTTTGGCTTCCAGATAGATATCAGACTTGCGCTCTGCCTTTTCTACCACTACTTGATAGTAGCGCCGCGCTGCTCCAACGTTATTCTCTTCATCAGCTATTTTGGCGAGGTTGTAGTTGGCGTGCACGTAATAGCCAACCCCAGTCTGGCCGGTAGCTTCTGAAAACACCACACAACGTTGGAAGTAGTCTTTGGCTTTGGTGGAATTCTTGTACTTGTTCTGATTTAGCCAGCCCAAATAATAGGTGGCATAGCGGCCACTGAAACCTTCATAGCCAGGCATTCCCCGGTTCAACTTGTCCAGAATATCGAGGCTTACTTGCTCACAGCGGCGGTGCTCCCCGTTGTTGAAGCACATCATGGCGTAGTAGCGCTGAAAATAGCCATTGTCGGGGTAGGTAGTGGCCAACTGCCGGGCTACCACCAATGCATCAGCAGACTTGTTTTCCCGCTCGCTCCCCAGAATCTTCATCAAGAAGAACTTAGCTTCAGGACCCGCATACATGCCGTTGTCGGCCACATTCTTGATCTGCTGCATCCCAAGCTGCCGGTTACCCTTTGGAAACAGTAGCAGGATGGGGCGTAACCACGGATGTTCTTCCGAAATCCAGGCAGCGTAATAATTAAATAGCCCTTGTCCGAGTAGAAACTCTGGGCTCAAACCATTCGCTTCTTTGCTTTTGTCTAAGTAATCGAGGGCACGTTTGCTGCTGATAGTTGCTTTGCGCAGGTCGTGGCGCTCAGCGTGCAGACGGGCGTCGAAACCGTAAGCCGCCGCAAGAAAAAAACAGGCTTCGTAGTTTTTGTTGTCGAGGTCATAGAGCCGCTCACCTTTGGTGATGGCAGTGTCCATGTAGGCAAAAAAGCTCTTGTCGTAAATGGTGTTGGTAACGTTGCTTGGCATAATCTTCCACCACGCGCTTAGTCCCATCAGGAAATAAGGCATGGGGTGTTGCGGATAGCGGCGGCGTAACGAACGGAACTGCTTTTCCGCCTGGTCGTGCTTGGAGTTGTATAAGTTGTGTACAGCGCCATCCAATTCCATTTGAATGTCAGGATTGAGCAATAACCAACTTTTAGTATCAACGACTGATGGGGCCACATCCACATTTTCCAGTGAAATGTTGCGCATGCCATTCACTAGCGTAGTATCTATGGATTGAGCATAAGAACTAATACTTAGTATAATGAAAGCTAGTAAAGCAAAGCCTTTTATAGCAATATGGCGAAAATCCTCAATCGTAGATATTGCTTCTATAATTTTGTATTTTTTCTCCATGACCTGTTTCTTTGGAGCGTAAATTTAACGATTAAAACCAAATGTATGTGCTTTAATCGTTAAGGAAATATAGGACATAAATCATTATGATAAAAACAAAGATTGCTGTATTATAATAAGGTAAGCATGCGTCAAACAAATTGATGCTTTAAGACTATTTTGATAGGTCTATGTGTGTTGCTTTGTAGGTAGCACATCTAAAAAAGAGGAGGGAGTAGCGCTTGATGCACAGGAACGCAAGGGCGTACAGCATATATAATCCAAGCATTGCTTGTCGCTTTTGCAGTTATAGCAGCAGACGTGACAACTACTATGATTGGTCTTATTACCTTTGAAGTATGCCCGAATCGTCCCGCGACATCATTTTGCGCCGCATCCGCGAATCGCTCCAGCAGCCTACTCCGCCTAAGCCCGCGCCCGATTTCACTGCACCCTTGCACCCGCCTGGTAGCGGCGACCTTGCCGTTGCTTTTGCCGAAAGCTTTGTGCGAGTAGGGGGGCAGCTATACTTCTGTGAGTCGGAAGAGCATTTCTACGATCAGCTCTTCACATACAAGAAGGAGAAGCAACTAGAAAACCTCTATGTATGGGAGCCAGAAATAAAAAAGCTACTACACACAGGGGGGCTTGTCTTTCATAAAGACGAAAGCGACTTCGTGGCCCAAGCTGATGCTGGCCTGACTTCATGTGAGGCGTTGATAGCCCGTACGGGTAGCGTCCTGGTTTCGGCCGCTACGAGCAGTGGACGCCGGCTTAGTATCTACCCCGATCAACATCTCGTGCTGGCACGCACTTCGCAGGTGGTAGCCGACATTGGGGATGCCCTACGCAACTTGCAGCTGAAGTATGGGCCTGAGCATCTGCCGTCCATGATTTCGCTCACAACGGGCCCTAGCCGAACGGCTGACATTGAAAAGACTCTTGTGCTCGGTGCTCATGGCCCGCGCAGCCTTGCTCTGTTTTTATTGGATGACGAAACCGCCGCCACGCCTGCCTGAGTTGCTGCTGCCTCCTGGTCGGCGCGTTTATTTTGCTTCTGATTTTCATCTCGGGGTTCCCGATGCTGCCAGTTCACTAGAACGGGAACGGCGCATTGTGCGTTGGCTGGACAGTGTTGCGCCCGATGCCGCCGCCATTTATCTACTCGGCGACATCTTCGATTTCTGGTTTGAATACCGGCACGCTATTCCGCGTGGCTTTATCCGCCTGCAAGGCAAATTGGCCGAACTAACGGATGCTGGCGTGCCGATTACCTTTTTCACCGGCAACCACGATATGTGGATGTTTGACTATTTCACCAAAGAGCTGGGCATTCCTATTTTGCGCCACCCAGTTAGCCAACTCATTGGTGGACGAGAGTTTCACATCGGGCATGGGGATGGGCTAGGACCGAAAGATTACACGTACAAAGTGCTTAAGCGCGTTTTTGCCTCGCCGGTAGCGCAGTGGTTATTTGCTCGGCTGCATCCTAACTTTGGCATTGGGCTGGCCAATGGGTGGAGTCGACGGAGCCGCGTGCAGAACACGCAGAAAGACGAAAAATATTTTGGGGAAGAGGAATGGCTGTTGGTGTATTGCCGGGAGTTGGAAAACTTCTTTCACCACGACTATTACGTGTTTGGCCATCGGCACTTACCCCTTGATGTGGTGGTAGCGCCGGGAAGCAGATATCTGAACCTAGGTGAATGGGTTAATTATTGCTCCTATGGCGTGTATGATGGCACCGATTTGGTTTTGCAGCACTTCGAGAAGAAAGTTCTCACTCCGAAAGCTAAGAGCTGAGCACGGGACGCTCAAGACGGAGAACCGTCATGCAAGGCCAAATGTGAGTAGGCCGATTCAGAAAGCATTGCTTTGTGTATTGCTTCTTGCTTTGCAGGCGCCATTGTGGTGTCAGGCCCAAACCACGGTGCCCACACCGGCATCGGTGGCCCCAGCTGGGCAATCAGCCGCACCTGTGCAAGCGGCCCCTACCAAAGAGCCAGCGGCAGCTTGGAAGCTAGTGAGCTCTATTGCGCTGCCCAAACCAGGGGTTGCGTCGTTGGACCGGCGCGGGACGCTTTATGTGGCCGATGCGCAAAACAACGTGCGCCAGTACGGACCCGATGGCCAGCAGTTGAACACCTACTCGCCTCCGTTGCCAGGTCATGTGGCGCAAATTGAGGCGTGGAACACCACCAAGGTGTTGGTTTTCTACGACGACCGCCAGGAGTTGCTCTTGCTCGACCGGTTTGCCGCTCCTATCAGCCAACTGAATTTGCTTGACTTGCTGGAAGGCACTGCCCGCGCCACTACTCTGTCGCCTAACGACCGGATCTGGCTGCTCAACGAGTCGGACCTGACGTTGCGGCAGTTTGATCCGACGCAGCCCCGTAACACCCGCAATACGCCTCTGGATCTGCTCATCGGCCGCTCCCAGCCCGATTTTCGGTTTCTGCGCGAGTATCAGAACAACCTATACTTGGTTGATCGGGTGAATGGTATTTACGTGTTTGATAACCTGGGTAATTACCGCAAAAAGCTGCCCTTCGCCGGCCTGACCACCATTGGCTTCCGAGGCGACGAGCTGTATTTTTTAGCGGATGGCGCGGTGCAACTCTTCCACCTCTATAACCTCACGCAGCGTACGTTGGCACTACCCTTGCCAGCTACCGAAGTCAAGCAGGTGTTGCTTGGGGAGGGCTACGCCTATATTTTCACGTCGGCTGGCATCCAAGTGTATAAGTTATAGGCAGAAAGCCACAGAGGATTTTACGTCTCCAGATATCAGAATCGTATGGTGTAGCCGCAAAAACAAAGGCATACGGTTCTTTATTTTGCTGCGCAAAAGGCTTGCTACAGCGTATATGTAAGGGTAGGTGCAATTCTGGGTGCGGCTCTCAGGAGGCAGTGGTGTGCGCCTGAATTTAGGTTGGGAGAGGTATGGGGCTAAGCTGAACAATAACCTGGGCTTAAGCCCGTCCGTTAGCTTTCCATCTGGCTTCGGCCACGCCGCTCTTCCACATCCAAAACCTGACCTCGTTATGAAAGCACTCGTGTACCACGGGATGAGAGACGTTCGCGTCGACACCGTAGAAGATCCCAAAATTGAAGACGCCCGCGACGCTATTATCCGGGTCACGAGCACGGCCATCTGCGGTTCCGACTTGCATATCTACAACGGCAGTATCCCACAGCCCCGCCCTATGGTGTTAGGGCACGAGTTTATGGGGATTGTGGAGGAAGTAGGCAAAGGGGTGGGAGGGAAGCTCAAGGTCGGCGACCGAGTGGTAGTACCTTTTCCAATAGCCTGCGGTACCTGCTACTTCTGCAACCACGAGCTGCCGGGCCACTGCGAAAACTCCAACCCCGACCACTACGGCCCCGAAGGCGGCTTGCTCACCGAAAAAGGCGGCGCCCTGTTCGGCTACACCGACATCTATGGCGGCTACAATGGTGGCCAGGCTGAATTTGTGCGCGTACCGTATGCTGACTTCGGCCCACGTGTCATTCCCGATTCATTGACTGACGAGCAGGCGCTGTTTTTGACGGATATTTTTCCTACCGGCTACTCTGGTATCGACTGGGCCGATGTGAAAGGGGGCGAGTTTATTGCCATTTTCGGGTCGGGGCCGGTGGGCATCATGGCGGCCAAATCGGCATGGCTGCGTGGCGCGGCGCGCGTAGTTATCATCGATACCCAGCAGTATCGTCTCGACAAAGCCAAGGCAGCTACCAATTCGGAAATCATTCTGTGGGATAACGCCAAAAATGTAATAGAACAGATCCGGGCCATGAGCGAAGGCCGGGGTGCCGACGTTTGCGTGGAGTGCGTTGGCTTCGAGCCCGACCGGGATTTGCTGGACCGGGCCAAGGCTGTTCTTAACCTGGAAAAAGGCTCCCCCAAGGTGCTAGAAGCGTGCATGAGCGCAGTACGCCGCGGTGGTGTTGTGACGGTGCTGGGTGTGTATAGCTCGCCCTTTGATAACTTCCCGATTCACCAGTTCTTCGATAAGGGCATTACTATCCGAGGTGGTCAAGCGCCCGCGCAAAAGCACATCGATAAGCTTCTGCAGTATGTGATTGAAGGCAAAGTGGTACTCGATGACATCATCTCGCACCGCTTGCCGCTGGCTGAAGCTGCACATGGCTATGATATCTTCCGCAACAAGAAGGACAACTGCTTAAAGGTGGTCTTGACGCCCTAAGCTTGTCTTCGCGTTATAAACACCAAAAAGAGCCTGCTTCAAGCAGGCTCTTTTTGGTTGATGAAAGAGAAACGTGGTACTACTAGGCAATGAGTCATTGATTGGAGAACAGTCGCGAGTTCAATATAACCTGTCTGCCCAGCTTGGCATAGTGAGCAGTTGACATGCGCTGTCGTAAGTCACTGCTGTTTGAATCCCTTGTTGCCAGGTTGGTTGAAGCCACAATCTTGTAGGGCTGGCGGGGGTAAGGCAAGAATGCTGATAGGACATTTCTCTTAACTTTGGAAAAGCCTGTTGAGGTACTCAATTAGTCGGCTATTGGCACAAGACAACTACTCATATATGGCTTATTACGCTATCCGGGGCTGGCTTCGGGGCAGTTTCCTGATTGGCGTAATGCTACTGCTGGCCAGGCCAGCCTTCATGTTGGCTCAGAGCATGCCGACGGCGTTGCCTGATAAGCTGGCACCTACGCTACGGTTGCTGGCGGAGCGCCAAGCAGCAGGAGCCCGGCAAAATGTGCGGGTAAGCGTAACCAACCGACCGGCGTTTATTCAGTGGGCGCAGCAGGAATTGCCGGGCGCGCACGTGCAGGCCGAGCCTACGCAACCGGCGTTGGTGTTGATTTCGGGCTTAACCCACGCGCAACTGCAAGTGGTGTTAGCCTCACCGTTGGTTACGTTTGTGGATGTGCCCAACCGGCCAGCCCACGACGAGCGGCAATTAAACCGCGCCAACCCAACTGTAAACAGCATAGCAGCGGTGCACCGGCGTTATCCTCGAATTACGGGTGAGGGCCTTACGGTGTCAGTAAAAGAGAACATGTTCGACCCAACGGATATTGATTTCAAGGGCCGAGTAGTGGAAGTAAATGCCAATGCTACCCGGTCGGAGCACGCTACCATCATGGCTACGCTTATTGCGGGCGGCGGCAACTCGGCACCGAGCGGCAAAGGGGCTGCTTGGCAAGCCCGCATTGCGTCGGCCGATTATGCCAACCTGCTTCCCGAAGAGGATGCCCTGCTAGCCCGGCAAGGGGTGAGCGTGCAAAACCATTCGTATGGTACGGCCATCGAGAATTATTATGGTCTTGAGTCGCAGGCGTATGATGCGCAAAGCCGGCGGAACCCAACGTTGCTGCATGTTTTCTCGTCTGGCAACTCGGGCAACCAAACCGGTACCATGGGTTCTTATCAGGGCTTAAATAATGTGGCCAACCTGACTGGGCAATTCAAGATGTCGAAGAACACGCTGAGCGTAGGTGCTACCGACGCGTTAGGGCAAGTGGCTCCGCTCAGCTCACGTGGCCCTGCCTACGATGGACGCATCAAGCCGGAACTGGTAGCCTTCGGCGATGATGGTTCTTCCGATGCAGCGGCGCTTATATCGGGTATCAGCTTGCTGGCTCAGCAAGCGTACCGCGACCAGCACAACGGAGCACTTCCTCCGGCATCATTGGTGAAGGCCGCGTTGCTTAATAGCGCCGACGACCTGGGGCGGCCGGAAGTGGATTTTGTAGCCGGCTTTGGGCAAGCTGATGCCCTGGGTACCGTGCGCACGCTGCTCGACGGACGTTATAAAACGGGTGCAGTAGAACAGGGCGAGGTAGAGCAGTTCGTTTTGGTGGCGCCACCTGGTGCGCATCACCTAAAGCTGACCCTCACCTGGACCGACCCCGAAGCCGCTCCCAATGCTCAGCAAGCCCTAATCAATGATTTAGATATCGAGTTGGTTGAACTCACAGACCGGGACGAAAAGCGCTGGTTTCCTTGGGCGCTAAGCTCTTTTCCACATCTCGATTCATTGGCCTTGCCCGCCCGCCGCCGGCCTGATCATCTTAATAACGTAGAGCAGATAACCTTGCCCGCCGCACAAACTAGTAGATATGTGGTGTTGGTGCGCGGCTTCAACGTGGCAGTGGGTCCGCAGGCCTTTAGTGTGGCTTACGAATTCGAAGGAGGCTTGGAGTGGACTCTGCCGCTTCAAACCCGTAGCTTCCAGCCCGGCACTATCGAGCAAGTGCGCTGGCAATGGAGCGGCCCCGCCACCACGGCGCGCCTCGACTTCCGGCCCATAGGGGCTTCTGCCTGGCAAACTATTAGCAGTAGCCTCGACCTAGCGCAGCGTAGCTACGCGTGGGCGGTGCCCACTAGCACCACACTGGCCCAACTTCGCCTCACGACCACCGGCGGTACTGCCTACCTGTCGGATACGTTTGCCATTGCTAGGCCGCTGGCTTTGCAAGTGGGATATGCCTGCGCCGATGAGACATTGCTATACTGGAATCAAGTGCCTGGTGCCACTGGCTACCGGGTATCTCGCCTCGGGGCCAAGCAGCTGGAACCGTTTCTGCTTGCTACCGATACGGCTTTTGTGCTGCCCAAGGCGCAGCAGAATATTTTCACCTACTACGCCGTTGAGCCCGTATTTAGAGCATCAAGTAGTGGGCGAGGTACCACTGTTGATGTGGCCAACACGGGCCTCAACTGCTACCTCCGTTCCTTTGTGCCGCGGCAGACCGTTGCCGACACGGCGCAGTTGCTACTGGAGCTGGGTAGCACTTTCCGCTTGCAGGCAGTGAGTTTGCAGCGCCGAGAGCAGGGCGAGTTCCGTACGATTCAAACTTTGAGTCAGCCCATTGCTCTGTCCTCCCAACTCACCGACCTAGACGCCGCTACGGGCTTCAATGAGTACCGTGTGCTTTTTCAGGATACGCGTGGCCGCGCCTTCTACAGCCAGAATGAGTCGGTGTACGTGGTGCGCCGCAACGACCTGCTGGTGTTTCCGGTGCCCGTAACAGCCGGCGAGCCTCTGCGCATAATAGGGGAGCCCGGGGTATCCTTGCATCTAGAGCTCTACGACGGCCTCGGCCGCGCCCTACGCGAAGCCACAGTGCAAGGCACCATCAATACGTTCGACACGGCCGGCTTGCGTGCTGGGGTGTACCTGCTGCGCGCCCGTACCGCAACGGGCGCCACCATAACGCGCCGCATCATAGTCCTCTAGCACTAGGTGTTTGTGTTGACACACACTGGCAGTATAGCGGTGGCTGCTCGTAGTCGTATTTACACTTCAGCAAGCACCGTATCACGGTGTAGGTAGTGGCCGGTGCGTGAGCCGAATGTTCAACTCAGACAGGCAAAGGCAACAAGAATCGGATGCAGTTGCAAGCAACAAAAAGCCCTCCCCAACCGGTGTAGGCTGAGAAGGGCTCCTAGTAGCTTAAGTTAGTTCAGGAAGCTCCGAAAACTATTAATACAGATAGTTGAGAGCCGTACGGTCGTTGGAATTGAAAGGCCGGTTGGCGCCTGAGCCAATGCAGGCCAGCATCCAAGAGCTTGGATCAGGGCCGGAAGGGGTGCCTGGTACCAGTACCGCGCCCACAGTGCTAGCGCCCTCGTTGGTGTATTGTCCGCCGCAGCTATACGAGCGGTCAGCGTAGTCGGTGTGGCGGAAGCCGATGCAGTGGCCCACTTCGTGCGCTAGAATAGTAGCAATGTACGTGGAGGCATTGGCCGTGCCAATGGCGCCAGAGTTAACCTGCACTTGGCCGTACGGGTTGCCACCGGAAGGGAAGCCTGCTGAAGCCAAATAACCCGAGCCAGCAGGAGCAGCCGTCAGGACGATGCTGCCACCGGAGGTGACGCGCGCAAAGCGCAGACGTAGGTTCTCGGCATTGTAGCGCCGGATCAGCTCGTCGGTGGCCGTGATATACGCCGATGGCAGGCTGGTAGAAACCCGGATGGTTATGGTGCGAGTGCCACCTGAAGTGCTAACCAAGTTGTTGGTGCGGTACTGCTCGTCTTGGCCTACACGCAGCATAGAATACTCTGGCGTGCTGCTAAGCATCTCGTCAGTCAGCAGAATGTCACCTTCCACCAAGATGCCGCCTTCCACTTTCTGTGCTTCCTGAGTGCTAAATCCGAGAGACTGAATCTGCGTTAGATTTTCTTCTGAAATTTCATTTTTGGCTACCACCTCCTGCTTCTTTTCGCAGGATGACAGAGCCATAGTAGCGCCCATCAGGAGCGCTAAGGGGGCGAGTAATTGATTTTTTTTCATGGTTTGGTTGGTTTGGTTGTGGAGAAAAAGAGCAATTGATGTTGAAAAAGTAGGTATTTGTTATCGATACTTCAAAATATAACTAGATATATTGACATAATTATACACGTCCGCTGATTTAGGAATATGCCAATTCATTATAATAATTGTGCGTTTCCAATGAATAGGAGCCATTATGAAGCCCGGATGAAGAATGAAAAAAGTATAATCTGTAGAGCGCGGAATTAAACATAGTATTACTTGAATAATACAGTAGAGGTGCTTGTCATGGCAGCAAATAGTTGTCGGATTTTCGGCAAGCGCGCCCCGCTTCTGAATTCTGTATCTTTGTAGAAACCGGTTTTTCGCGGCGCCCAGCGCTGCTTCACTATATAGATACTTACATCAGTGGCTTGTACTTCCTGCTCTTCTGGCGGCGGCTGCTCTACTACTACCTCGGGCTGTGGCTCGAAAGGAAGCTGTAGCAGCGGCTGTACCCGCCTTAATGTGTTCGACTGGCTCCAGGATCTGGATACCCCCAGCGACTTCAAAGGCTTTGATATCGTCGAAATCCGCTTTAAGGGCGGCCGTAAAGACTTTTACCGTAATACGCACCACCTGCCCCTAGTCACCGGCGACGCCGTAGTGGTAGAAGCGGGTGGCAATGGCTGGCATCTAGGGCACGTTTCGCTGAAAGGCGAGTTGGTGCGTCTGCAAATGAAAAAGAAGAAGGTGCCCCTCGATTCCAAGGACATCCACAACATTCTGCGGGTAGCTACCGAGCAGGACGTGGAGCGCTGGAACGCCGTGCGTGACCTGGAAACAGGCACTATGTTCCGCGCACGGACCGTAGTAGACGAGCTGCGCCTGCGCATGAAGCTCTCCGACGTGGAATACCAAGCCGACCGCACCCGCGCGACGTTCTTCTACTCGGCCGAAGACCGGGTGGATTTTCGGGACTTGATCAAACGCCTCGCCGACGAGTTTCGAGTGCGAGTGGAAATGCGCCAGATTTCGTTGCGCCACGAAGCTGGCCGCCTCGGTGGTATCGGCGTGTGTGGCCGTGAGCTATGCTGCTCCACATGGCTAACCGACTTTAAAAGCGTGAGCACGACAGCGGCCCGCTACCAGAACCTAAGCCTGAATCCAGCGAAGCTTTCGGGGCAGTGCGGCCGTCTGAAATGCTGCCTCAACTACGAGCTGGACACCTACCTCGACGCGCTGAAAGACATTCCGCAGGTGCAGCGTCCGCTCCAAACCGAGAAAGGCGACTACGTGCTGCAAAAGACCGACATCTTTAAAAAGAAGATGTGGTTTGCAGTGCGCGGCGACAACAACTGGGTGGTGCTGCCAACCGAGCGGGTGCGCGAAGTGCTGGAAATGAACAAGCGTGGCGAGAAAGTGGAAACGCTATTAGTGCCCGTGCGAGAAGAAGAAAAGGCACCTGAAGTAACGGCCATTGTGGAAGGCTCGTTGGAGCGCCTCGACGACAAAATCAAAGCCAGCAAACGCAGCAAGCGCGGCAAAAAGAAAAACAAGTCCGAAGAAACCGTCGGGCTAGCTCCGCGCGACAGCGCCGCTCCGCAGGTTGCCCCCGTTGCTCGCCCTGCCGCTACCGCTCGTCCGGCAACAACTGAAGACGCTGGCACAACTCCTGCTGGCGAAGAAACCCGCCGCCCACGCGGTGCTGCTGCCCGGCCTCTAAACCGGCGCAACAACCGCAACCGTTCCGGCAACGCTGGTGATGGTTCGCGCGCGGAAGGCTCGCCTCGCAACGCTGAGGGCCGGCGCAATGCGGCCGAACCTGGCAAGCCAGCGGGTGGCCCTACCGAGCCCCGGCAACCCCGGCAAGGCAATGAGCGGCGCGGTGGCCGGGGCGCTTCGGCGTCCGGAGATGCTGCTCCAAACCGTCCTGATGGAGCCGACAACAGTGCCAACCGGCCGCCCCGGGAAGGTGGACGCTCGGGCCGTCGTGGTGGTCGTCGGTCGGAGGGTGGGGCTGCTGGTCCGTCTTCTCCATCTCCCGCTGCTTCCTGATTCGTTGACGCCCATGCTTAAGCTGTTTCGTCTGTTGCCGGCCTTCGGGCTGGCCTTCACTCTGCTGTTAACTGCCTGCGACCAAAACCAAGTGTATGAGAAGAATATCGACTTCGATAAATACACCTGGTCGGTGCGGCAGAAGCCTGCTTTCACCTTCGACATTGCGGATACCACGCAACGATACGATGTGTATTTCAACATCCGCAATGCCTCCGACTACGGGTACTACAACCTGTATGTGAAGCACACGCTCACCGACCCGGCCAACAAGCAGGTGTCGCAGTTGCTGCATCAGATGCTACTCATGGATGCGCAGACGGGTGAGCCCCGCGGCAAAGGCACCGGCGACATCTACGACCACCAGTTTCTGGCGCTGCCCAACCAAAAGTTTCAGCGGGCCGGAACCTACAAAATCGTGCTGGAACAGTACATGCGCCAAGACCAGCTGCCGGGCCTGATGGCAGTGGGCGTGCGGGTGGCCAAAGCGGCGGCCCCTCAGCCGTAAGATGTTCTGTTATGGGTGCCGGAGCCTTTGACAGGAGGCTTCAAGCCTAGGATACAGTATATGATACAAAAAGCAACGCCCTGGCTGATCAGCCAGGGCGTTGCTTTTTGCGCAAAGCAAAAGTGCTTACACCGCAATGCGCTCCACCTTCACGGCATTCAGGCCTTTTTTGCCCTCGATAACCTCAAACGAAACCCGGTCGTTTTCACGGATTTCATGGATTAGCCCCGTCTGATGCACAAAGATATCTTGGCTATTTTCGTCCTGAATAATAAAACCAAATCCTTTGGCTTCATTGTAGAACTTTACTTTACCGGTTTTCATAAGGGTAATAAGGTTGTTTGGGTAGTGGAAAGGGTAAAAAGATGTGGGTAAATCTAAGGTGTATTTCGGAACTCACCCAATCCAAAAAGGCGAAGCCCAACCTCAAGCCCGGCGTAAGCGTAGCAGTAAGTACTTAACAGCGCCCGCCGTGGCAGAACCCGCAGCCGCTGTTTCACTCCCTGCCTTTCTCGCTCATGGAACCTCACAACACCCCCGCTCCCGACCATACCACGCCACCCGCTCCCAACTTTGCGCCGCAGGAGGTGCCGGGCAGTGAAGCCAGCAACAGCATTTCTGATGCGTACGCCGACGAAGACCGCACCGAAAACCAGCAGGCTAGTCCCGGCCGTGGCGAATTCGGCCCGCAAGGCGCTGGCCACACCCAAGGTGGCTACGGCAACCAATACCGCGCCGATGAAGTGTACGGCGGAAAAATAACGTCGGCGCCACCCACGCGTGGCAGCTACGACGGCGGCAAAGCCGAACTCAATACCGCTACCGATACCAGTACCCCGACCAACCGCAGCACCAGTGCCTTCGGTACCCAGCCCGAAACCCCTCCAGAAGGCTCCACCGTTTCGCCGGATTACGCCAACGACAACGACGCGCCGCAACATACTGGCGGTGGCTACAGTGAAGACTACGGCAAGTCATCATTAGCGGGTGGCACTGCTACCAACGCGGGTGCCAACCTAACCGGCCAGCGCAACCAAGACGATGGCTACCTGCCCGCCGACTCCAAAGAAGAAGCTGCCACGCCTGGTGGCTTCCAAGCCGACCCTGCACCAGTACCCAACCAGCCCGCCGTAGCGGGTAGCAACGAGCACACCAAGTCTGATGTCGCCCGCGACGCCGACGAGTCGCGCACGGGGTATGTGCGCACCGACGGCGAGGAGAGCGAGCAAGGCAGCGTGAGCACGGGTATCGGTAGCCGCGGTGGTTCTTACAACGACCCAACCGGCCCCAAGTCAGACGCGCCCGGCCAAACCGGCCCGCAGAACACCGAGCCGAAAGCGCAATAACACCTGCTTTCGTAAGCGCAGCCTGCTGTGGGTTATTGTCTCACGTAGGCAGAGGCCTCCAACCGAAAATTGTTCTACGGTTTCAGTTGGAGGCCTTTTTGGTGGCATCCACCTTCTGAGTGGCCTGGTAGATGCGGCCTTTTTCGTTGCTGAAAACAAGGGTGGTGTTGTCGAGAAATTCCAGGGCTTCGGTCTGGCCGGAACTAGGAATAGCCAAGCAGCTTTTCTGGCCATCGAAGAGGCGGCGGCCGGGCTGCCGCTCTATTAAGTAGAGGTGGCCGTAGCCAAGTAAGGCCACCGTGCGGCTGTCAGGACTGAGGGCGGCTGCCGTTATCCAGGTGTTGATTTTGATGCTGTCGAGTAGCGTGGCCACATGATAACCCGGGCGAGCGGGCAGGGAGTACAGTTTCACCCAATTGCCTTTGCCCCGGTTCTTGGTGAACAGATACAGGCTGTCTTGGTGGTAGTAAAATGCTTCGCAGTCGAAGTTGCGCGCACTCTTGCGGGGTGGAAAGTCGCGCTGGTCGGGGTAGCGGAAACTGATGGTATCAATCTGGCGCAGATTAGGACCCGCAAGGCGGTAGATGGCCAAGTTGCGGCGCTTGTTCTGGTTGTTGCCGAAGTCGCCGATGAAGATGCGGCCGTCGTCGTCGTGGGTTAAGTCTTCCCAGTCGATGTTGACCAGGGGAGTGAGGTCAAGTGTTTGCAGCAAGTCGCCTTGCGGCGTGACTTTGTAAAGGCTGGCGGCAGTGCCTCCGTCGCCGTGCGTCCAAAGGTCGCCCATGTCGTTGGCCAGGGCAAAGCCCGAGCTTTCTACAAGTATGGTCTTCGACATTTTGCCTACTTGTCGCACGGTATAGTCTTGTCGCACGCGGGAAAAGTCGCCCCGTCCCTCGTTCTGCGCACACCCGCATATCACGGATTGCAGAAACACTAGAAGAGGAAACAGTTTATCGCGCAGCAAAAAGAACATAATGGAACAACGAGGTGAGAAAGGACAACAGAGAAGAGGCAAGGTAGTTGGCGGCGCCACTTTCAAGAGAAATGGCGTTCCATCTACCTCACCCGTGCGTAGCAATACGCGAAGACCCGCTTCGCGGCTCACATTCTCGTTTTTACCTGGGCTCTGCTCGCCTTCGTGCTCTCTTATTTGAGGACCAGATACGGCTGTAGTTTCACCAGCGTCGCCTCGTCGAGGATACGGATCTGACGAAGGTCGGTGGGGTGGCGGAAAGGCCCGTGTTGCTGCCGGAACGCCACTACCACCCGCGCCAGCCGCTTGCCCAAGTACGGGTGCGCCTGTAGCGTTTCGAAGGGTGCGTTGTTGATGTCAATAAGCTCAGGAGTGAAGCCGGAGCGCACGAAGGTGTACTTGCGTAAGCTGTCCACCAGGTCGGGCGCATCACGTAGGCTGTAGATTTCACGCAACTGGTCTTCGAGCAGGAAACCGCCCAGCCGCTGCCGGTACTCCACCACCCGCGCCGAAAGGCCCCGCCCAATCCCCCGAATCTGCATCAGTTGAGTGGTATCGGCGGAGTTGAGGTCGAAAGGCTGTAGGTTGCGGGGTTTGCGGGCAAACTTGCCAACGGGGGCGCCATCGGGCTGGGCTGTAAAGCCACTACCAGCGGCAGAAGGATAACGGCTGGCAGTGGCGCGAGCTTCGCGGGGCGGTAGCATCTCCGGCAGTTGCATGTAGGGCGCCAGCCGCGCGTACGTGGTATCGGAGAGGCCGTAGGCCTTACGAATCTGCTCTTTGGCCCGGAAGCCACCCACTACGTCGCGGTACTTCACCAGCCGTTTGGCCAGCCATTCCGGCAGGCCACGGGCTTGCCAGTCTATGGTCGTGAAGCTGTTGGGGTCGAAGGGGGCCAGGGGCACTTGTGGCACCCGGACCCGTGCCGGGTACGTACGCCGCGGATAGCGGCTGGTGCCCGCAAAGGAGGGTCGTGCTTGGCGTTGAGCAGCTAGCTCAGCTGCCAACGTGTTCAGTTGCTGCTGATCGGGCGTTGGATCATAGGTAGCGAGGCGTGGGCGTAGCAGTGCTGGCAGAAACAAAAGGCCAATCAACAGCCCCAGCAACACCACAAAGCCCGAGGTTTCGCGGCGTGAAAACCCAAAATAGCGGCGGAGCCAACGGCTAGGCTTCATATAGACACTTAATATGGATAGGTACTCAATAGCAATACATAGCAACCAATAAGAAAAACAGCACGGCACCTGCCGTTCAGCCCAAGAGCGTGGCCTGCGCTACTTCGCGTTGCGCCGTGCTTATCTTCTGATTTTCACGTCCACGTCGTAGCGGTAGCGGGGCGGACCACCCAGGGGAATGGCGAAGAATGGCAAGGCCACATCATATTGGTCGGTGACGTAGAATACTAGGTCGTTGCCTTCCTTGGTAAGAGAGGTAAGGCGCATGTCCAGCGAAAGGCCGTGCTCTTTTTCACTGATGGGATGCACGCTCCGAGCCCACACATTGTCTTGACTCACCTCGGCAGGGTGCCCATTTTTCGCTACGCTGAATATCTTGATGCCCACGTCGCCGTCGAGGTCGAAGTTGCTTTGGCGGATGCTGACCACCCGGTCGTTAACGAATGGGTAGAGGTGCGTGATGGCGCGCCGCTGCGGTACGAGGCGAAAGGCATACTCGTAGGTGAAGGCATTGCCCCCTTCCACCGCAATGTTCTGCGTGGGGCTGGTGCTGAGGAAGTAGCGGTACAGGTTGCCATCGTCACCAGATTTGCCTTGGGCAATCAGCTTGAATACATACCCATCGAACTCGGGTACCAATTCTCCTTCCAGCGGGTTAAGCGGCCCGAACGTGTACCACTTGCCATCATACGCTTTATCAACGCCAAACTTCACTTGCTTGAGCAGCGTGCCCGACCGAAACGCACCCTTGGGTTCGGTGGCCCGGGCATCGGGGCCGGAGTGCGCACCCGTGCCGCCGTACAAGCTGAATTCGGTGGTAGTGTTCCAATTAAAGCGCATTTCGTCGAACTGCCCGCCGCAGTCGGGGTCAAAGACGCGGATGTAGACGGGCTGGCGGTTCTGCTTCGGAATCAGGAAAAAGAACGTTTGCGTGAAGTCGTCGTCACCCCAGCTTTTGTCGGCTTGCGCCCCAAACGTAACGAGGGAGGCAATATTCTCGCCGGGATTGGGCACGGCCTGGGCTAGCACCGACCCGTTTCGGAGCAGGGGTAGCAGCAGGCAAAAGATGAAAAACTGGAAGGCACGCATGGCAGCAAGATACCGGGATTTCGAGATGATTCCGCCGACTGTTGCCAGCATAATTGCCGATGCCGATTGAGGCCCGTATCATTACGTAGTTGTTCGCTCGCTCCTGTACCGTCGCCCTCACCTCGTATGAGCCAAACCTCCCTTCGCACAGTCGATTTCTTCGATGCTTTGAGCGCCGACATCACCCGGTTGCGCGAAATCACCCAACGCCGGTTCCGGCCCCTTACCGACGACCAGCTCAACCGCCGTCCGGGGCCCGGCAAATGGAGCGTTGGACAGTGTTTGGAGCATCTTAATATTGTGGGCGGGCGCTACTTACCTACTATCACGCGCAAGCTTCAGCAAGCCAAAGAACGCGGCAGCACCCCCGCCGAAACCGTACGGCACGGCTTCATCGGGCGCAAAATGACGGAGGCAATGCGTACGCCACCGAGCCAGAAAGCAATGAAATCGCCGCAGCAATATGCCCCTAGCGGGTCGCGGCTGCCCCGCACGGTGGTGGAGGTGTTTATCCGCCAGCTCGACGAGCTGGAAGGGCTGTTGGCACAGGCCCGCCGCGTCAACGCCAACGCCATTCGTATTCCGAACCCAATTATACCACTGCTTTACCCGCGTCTCACAGACGTATCGGAAATGCTGGTCGAGCACATCAAGCGCCATATAGCGCAGGCCGAGCGGGTGTTAGATGGCAAGCCCACAGCGTAAGCATAGGCAGACAAGTGAAGCGGCGAGGGCCCAGCCGTAGCGCTACACCCGAGTCCCCGCTACGTCACTTGCCTGCACCAAACAGATAAGCAAGCGAAAGCTGTATAGTGCGGTCTTTGATACTGCCTTTGCTGTCGGGATTAGAGCTGTTTGAGCGAATGTTTGAAAGACCCAACATGTAGCCTAGCTGCGCTTGAATGGGACCTGCTTTGTAGCCGATGCCACCGTTCAGACCTGCATTTATGCGTTTGTAATAGGTTTTGTCTACGGTTTCGTCCTGCTCGTCAGCAAATTGCACGGTATAGTCATCCTTTCTCGAGTAGCGGTTGACTACGCCTCCGATACCTGTTTCCTCATACTCCGTTTCGCCTTTGTACTTGCCGTTCAAGCCAATGCTTATGTAAGGGCCCGCAAAGAGTTGGAAGCCTTGTTCGCCCGTCAGCGAGTATACCACATTCAGCGGCACTTCAAGGTAGTTAAACAGGACATCAGCTTCTGTTTTGTAGCTGAACGTACCTCCCAATACCACTGGAGAGCCACTGTCCTCCACTTTGAAGCCCTTTCGCGCAAAGAGGAGAGACGGTTGCACCGACAGCTTGCCGAACTGCACATTACCCATAATGCCAGCTTGCCCTATCACCTTGGGCTTGGTGCCCAGACCGGAACTGTGATGCATATTGGCTAAGCCCAGGCCCACGCGCGGCCCAACCGTAATCTGGGCCTGCGCAATGGTAATGGCCGACAGCAGCGTGGCTGGCAGCAATAGCGTTTTCAGTAAGGTGTGCGTCATAGAAGGCGTGGCAGGGAAGTAGGGAGTACGGAAAGTAACGAAGGATAAAATTCAATATTGAGCGTATTGGATGCGAAAAGAAAAATAAAGACTGCCTACACAAACTAAATGACAACGATGTGTGGAATCTTGCTTTAGCCGGCATCTATCTATTACCACTTTGTCTTGCTTCACCGTTGCTACTCTATGCGTCGTTTCCTGTTTAGCTTATTCGCCTCACTCATGCTGCTTACTACTGGTTCTTCGGCCCCTACTCCGCCTGGCAACGGCAGCCCCGCTACGTGGAAGAAAATCGACCAGCTGCTGGCCAAAGACCAGACGGCCTCGGCTGCCAAACTGCTGGAGCCCATCTACCAACAAGCCCGGCAGCAACAGCATGCGCCAGAGTACCTGCGGGCGCTGCTCTACAAGCTGCGGCTGCTGGATGCTAAAGAAGAGGAAGCGGATTACCAAGCCATTGCGCTGGTGGAAGCAGACCTGAAAACTGCCACGTTTCCGGCCCGGCCCATGCTGCATAGCCTGCTGGCCCAACTGTACGCCACTTATTACCAGCAGCACCGCTACCAACTTCTCAAACGTACCCGTGCCGCCGGCCCCGATACCACCGATGCCAGTGCCACCGACCTGCGCACCTGGGATGCCACCCGCCTCGGCCACGCGGTGGTGCAGCACTACCGCGCTTCCCTCACCGACCAACCCCAGCGCCAGCAGCAAGTACAGTTAAAAGCCTTAGGCTACGCCGTTTGGGGTGGCAACCCGGAGGGCCGCGCACTGCGCCCCACGCTCTACGACCTGCTAGCCCACCGCGCCATCGATGCTCTGCAAAACGATACGTACTACGTTACGCGGCCAGCCCAGCAGTTTGAGCTGAACGACCCCGCATTGCTTGGTTCGGCCGCCGACTTTGTTGGTTTGCAATTGAAGGCGCCTAAGGGTGACTCCCTGAATGGGCAGTGGCACGCACTGCAAGTGTTGCAGCACCTGACCGCCTTCCGCCTCACCAACTCGCAAAACCGCGTTGCATTAGCTGATGTGGAGCTGAAGCGCCTACGTTTCGTGCAGCGGCACGCCAAACTGCCGGGCCAAAACGAGCTGTACCGCACCGCCCTGCTCCGGGCCGCCGACACGTACAAGTCATTACCGATTAGTACGGAATTTCTGTTTGAAGCAGCTTCCGTGCTAGCTTCCGATGAACCCGCCAAAGCGTGCGAGCTGGCTTTGCTGGCCGAAAGCCGCTTTCCGAAGGCATATGGCGCGCAACAGGCGCGCGAATTAAGGCTGGCCATTCAGGCAGTGGTTTTGAGCTTCACTACCGAAGAGGTGGTGCTGCCCGCCCAACCATGGCTGTTGCATTTGAGTGTGCGCAATGCGCCGCGGCTGTACGCTAAGGCCTATCGGGTAACCACTACCCAGCGCATACAGCGCCTGCATGACAACCCCTACAATAGAGAGGAGAATTTTCAGGAAATATACAGCCGTGTGCTTACTGCCACGCCCGCCGCCGTTTGGACGCTGGAAGTGCCAGCTCCACTGGATTATAAACTGCACACCGTACAGCAGGCAGGACCCGCCCTACCGCTTGGTCACTACCTCATCGTGGTCAGCACTAGTCCCGAAAATCCTACCGCAAAGAAATCCGGCATAAGCACTGCCTACGCACAACTTAGTGTGAGCAAGCTCAGCGAAGTGCGCCGGGGTGGTGCACAGCAGGGCATAGAATTGCTGGTGCTAGACCGCCAAAGTGGACAGCCGGTAGCTGAGGTAAATGCGCTGCCTTTCTTCCGGTACTACGACCAAAAAACCCGCAACTATAAGCAACAGCGCAGTGCGGCCTACGCAGCAACCAACACGGAAGGCGTGGTGCAGCTTCCAGGCAGCTTGGCCGATCAGCAAAACAGCCAGCCACGAGCTATCCTGCTTACCAAAGGGTCCGACTCGTTGCTGACAGCGGAAAACGGTTACTTCGGGCCCCGGCGTGCAACCCGCCCCGAGGAGAAGACTAGCCGCCACACGTTCCTCTACACCGACCGCGCCATATACCGGCCTGGCCAAACGCTTTATTTCAAAGGAATTCTAACCGAAACGCTGGCTGGCAAGTCGGAGCTGCGCAACAAAACGTCCATATCGGTGCGCCTCGTGGACGTGAATGGGCAAGCGGTGCAAACCCTATCCTTTACCACCTCTGACTTCGGCAGCTTTCACGGGTCCTTCGTGCTGCCGACGGGGCTGCTGAACGGAACCATGACCTTGCAGACCGACCACGGGATGATAGCCTTTGTGGTGGAAGACTACAAGCGCCCCACGTTTCAGGTAACGTTCGAGCCGGTGGCGGGTACGCCCGTACTGGGCCGTAGCGTGACTGCCCGCGGCAACGTTACGGCGTATGCTGGGCAGCCTATTGATGGGGCAACAGTGCAGTACCGCGTGGTGCGCCACACCATGTGGCCGATGTTCGGGCGTGACTATGGCTCTCGGATAGATTTTCCTGGCGGTGAGCCGGAAGTGGAAATCGTGAGTGGTAGCACCCGCACCGATTCTGCGGGCCACTTCAACGTGGAGTTCGTGGCGAAAGGGGAGGCAATTGGGGCCGCTAAGCGCCGCCCCTGGCAACCCGGCTACGTGTTCGAAGTGAAGGCCGATGTTACGGACGCCGCTGGTGAAACGCGCTCTGGTGAGCAGCGCATCAACTTAGGCACCGATGCGCTGACGTTGCGCCTGGATGTGCCGGAGCTCCTGAATCGGGACAAGCTGCCGACCTTGAAACTACTCAGCACCAATGCTACCGGGGAGGCTATGCCCGCCCGCGTCCAATTGCGCCTCTATCGGCTGACGCCGCCTGCCCGTGCCACGCGCCCCCGCGTGTGGGAGCGGCCCGAGTACGAAGCCCTGCGCGAAGAAGAGTTCAAGCGCCGTTTTCCGCTTGATGCCTACGCCAACGAAGACAACGACACCACGTGGGCCCGCACCCTCGTCCTGACGCAGGAGTTCGATACCGAGAAGTCGCCGCAGCTAACGGGCTTGGTCGCGCCGCTGGCCCAGCAGGCGCCGGGCCGCTACATGCTGGAAGCTACGGCGCCAGCAGTGGGAGGGAAACCGGCGGCGGAAGTCGAGCAGTTTTTCACGCTTTATTCTGCCACCACTACCACGCTGCCCGTTCCTACCCCCGACTGGTTTGTGAGTTTGCAGGACAGTGTAGTGCCCGGTCAGTCGGCGCGCTTTCTGCTAGGCAGTTCCGAGGAAGGGGCGCGGGTATTGCTGGAAGCGGAAGTGGAAGGCGAAACCGTGCGGCGTGAGTGGCTTACGCTTCGGGCGGGAGAGCAGCGCGTGGTGGAAGTCCCGACTACTGCTACGCTGGAGGGCAGCCAACTGTACCTGCACCTCACCCACGTACGCGACAACCGCTTGTATACCAATGCCGCTACCGTGCAGGTGGTTACGCCACCCGTGCCGCTGGTCCTAAGTATTGCCACCTTCCGCGACAAGCTCCAACCCGGCCAGAAGGAAACCTGGCGCGTCACCATTCAGCAAGCCAATGGCAAACCTGCCGCGGCCGAAATGCTCGCCACCCTCTACGACAAGTCGTTGGACGCATTTCGGCCGCATCTTTTCACGAAGCTGACCTTGCCCACACCGTATTTCCCGGCAACGCTGGCGTGGCGCGGGCAGTTTGGGGAGGTGCAGTCGAGGGAGCTGTTCAATAGGAAATATGCTGATCTATCAGCCTTGGCAACAGTGTATCCGCATATCAACATGTGGGGCTTTGCCGGCGAAGACATGCAGGCCACCTATACTGTAACTGTAAAGGGCAATACCGATAACCCCATGGACCTACAAAGCATGGGAGGTATTAGAGTCAGGGGAGCGGCGAGCCGGGCTGCCATGGCCGCCGATGCCTCTCAGCTCAACGAAGTGGTGGTAGTGGGCTACGGTACGCAGCAGCGGCAGGAAATATCGGGTAGTGTGGCTCCTGCTCCCGCACCTCCGTCCCAGCCCAACTTGGCCGGCGTGCAAGCCCGCACGGACTTCCGCGAAACCGCTTTCTGGCTCCCCGAGTTGCGTACCAATGCCAAAGGCGAAACGGTGGTGGAGTTTCAAATGCCGGAGGCCGTAACGCGCTGGCAACTATTGGCCTTGGCCCACGATCAGCAATTGCATTCCGGTTTGCTAAGCCGGGAGTTGGTCACGCAGAAACAACTGCAAGTGACGCCCAACGCTCCGCGCTTCTTCCGCGAAGGCGACCAACTCACGTTCACCGCCAAGCTCAGCAACCTCACCGAGCAGCCGCTCAGCGGGGCCGCTCAACTGTTCCTCTTCGATGCCCGCACCCAGCAGCCGCTGGAAAGCAAGCTGCTGAAAAGCGACAACCAGTTGAAGTTCAACCTAAAAGCCAACCAAAGCAGTGCCGTAGCGTGGAGCCTTGCTATTCCGGAAACCGCCCAAGGACAGGTGCCGCTCGAAGCCATAACCTACCGGGTGGTGGCGGAAGCACAGTTGCCAGGGCAGGAAAAGAAACAAAAGAAGCAGCGTCGTCAGAACAAACGGGCTACCGACGCGGCACAGCTAGCCACGGTATCCGACGGCGAGGAAAACACGTTGCCTGTGCTGCCAAACCGCTTGCTCGTGACCGAGAGCCTGCCGCTACCCGTTGTGGGGCCGGCTACGCGGGAATTTGAGTTGAAAAAGCTAACCAGCACTACTTCGCCTACGCGCCGCAACTACTCATTGACGCTGGAAATGACGCAGAACCCCGCGTGGTACGCCGTGCAGGCGCTGCCGTACTTGATGGAATACCCCTATGAGTGTTCCGAGCAAGTGTTCAGTCGGCTCTACGCCAATTTGCTGGCCGCCAAAATTCTAGCCAGTACCCCACGCCTCAAAGCCGTAGTAGCCGAGTGGAACCGTGCCAACCAGGCAGGTGGCAAAGTGGCTCTCAGCAGCAAGCTCGAGCAAAACCAGGAGCTGAAAGCCTTGCTGCTTCAGGAAACTCCCTGGGTACGCGACGCCCAATCGGAAACCGAGCGCATGCGCCGTTTAGCGGAGCTGTTTGATGAGCCGCGCCTAACGGCCGAAACCGCCCGGGCGCTTGACAAGCTAGCCAAGATGCAGCAGCCCACTGGTGCTTTTCCCTGGTTCGAGCGCATGCCCGCCGACCGGTACATCACCCAGCTCATAGTGGCGGGTTTCGGCAAACTGCAAAAGCTCGGGGCACTGAACGTGGCGCAGAACAGCCAGGCCCAGCAAATCGTTGACAAGGCCCTGCGCTACCTTGATGAGGAACTGCAACGCGACTACACCGAACTGCGCAAACTGCCAGGTGTGAACCTAAAGCAACAACACGTTTCTGCCGTGCAGATTCAGGCGCTGTATGCTCGTAGCTTCTGGCCGACAGCATCAGGTATAAACCCAGCGCAACCTGCGCTGGCCTATTATCAGCAACAGGCAGCCACTTTCTGGAAAACCCAAACGCGCTACCTCCAAGCCCAAACGGCCTTGGCGCTGCATCGCCAAAAAACGCAGCCCGCGGCCGTGAACGATATGTTGACGGCTCTCACCGAAAACGCCTTGCACAGCGAAGAGTTGGGCATGTATTGGAAAGAAGTGCGGGGCGGCTACCACTGGCAGGAGGCCCCCACCGAAACACAAGCCACGCTCATTGAAGCGTTTGACGAGGTGCGCAACAACCAAAAAGCAGTAGATGAAATGAAGCTCTGGTTGCTCAAGCAAAAGCAAACCCAGAACTGGCCCAGTACTCGCGCCACCGCCGATGCCTGCTACGCCTTGCTCTTGCGCGGCTCCGATTGGCTTCAACCCACCCAACCCGTTCAGGTGTCAATAGGAGGGAAGGCCGTTACCCCAACTAGCCAGCAAGCGGGCACCGGGTACTTCAAAAACACGTTCCCCGCAGCCGATATCACACCTGTTCAAGGCAAAGTAAGTATCAAGAAAACCGATGCTGGCGTAGCATGGGGTGCGCTTTACTGGCAGTATTTCGAGCAGATCGACAAAATTACGCCGGCGGCTACCCCATTGCAGGTGGAACGCCAGCTGTATCGGGAGCAACAAACCAGCGCGGGCCCTTCGTTGGAGCGCCTCACGTCCACCTCACCGCTACGCGTGGGCGACGTGCTAGTGGTCCGCCTCGTGCTGCGCTCCGACCGAGACCTGGAATACGTGCACCTGAAAGACCAACGCGCAGCTGGGCTAGACTTGATGGCGCAAACATCCGGATACCGGTACCAATCGGGGCTAGGTTATTACGAGAGCCCCCGCGACGCGGCTACCAACTTTTTCATTAGTCGCTTCCCCAAGGGCACCCATACGTTCGAGTATCGGTTGCGGGCCGCCCAAGCCGGTAACTTTTCGGGAGGCCTTAGCCAGCTTCAGTGCCTGTACGCCCCTGAATTCACTGCTCATTCGGCCGGCACACGGGTTCAGATTGTGCCCCAGCCCTAGCTGGTGGGTACGCTACGCTCGGAAGCTCTTGCAGTAAGTTGTGTTTTTAAGTTAAATATGTGAAAGTCAAGGGTACGTATCAAGGTTGCCCTGGTTACCCATGACTTGCTCACAGATGAGCTTTCGCAGCAAATATCTGAGTGGCAAGGCGCAACTTTATGGGCAACTTTGACTTTGCGGGTGTCGGGAGGTACCTTTGCCCCCTCATTAGAAAACCGCTTATGAAGATACGACTGATGATAGGGCTGGCCGGTTTACTGTTAAGTAGTGCCCCGGTAATAGCCCAAAGCGACAAAAGTGCCGCCTCCATTACGCCGACTTCCCTTCCTGGCGAAGAAAACCTTTCCGTTCAAGAACGCGCAGAGCGCGATTTCCTGATGCCCGTACGGCGCAAGCAAGCTGCGGCTATCAAGCACGTTGCGCAGGAAGAAGCGGCCGCCACACAGGCCGCCGCCACCATGCTAGCCCGCAGCCCCGAGTTGGTTGAAGAAACCAAAGTGCCGGAAGTGTTAGCCGCTCCTACAGTGGCAACTCCCCACCGCACCTCTTCGCGCCGAAGCAGTGCCAGCCGCCGTAAGACGGTGCACCGGTCGGCGAGCAGCAAAAGCAAAGCTAAATCCACTGCCAGAAAGCGTAGCACCCGCCGCCGGTAGTCCGCACGGTACAAGCTCGCAAACCAGAACGGTCAGCTCACGAAGCTGATCGTTCTGGTTTGTATAGAAACCATGCAGAAGCAACTGCTACGCAGGCGTGTACGCAACAGAAAGAAGTCTAGGCTTTCTCGCCACCTACAAGGAAGCTGAAAGCTATTTGCATAAGTACAGACGGCAAAATTCAAGTGCTTTCGTTGCCATAGCATCTACTTCGCGCAAAAACTCCACTCACCGAATTGCAGCGAGTTGAGGTATGAGGCATTACGCTTGGCCGACAATGGTAGGGAGACTAACCGTAAACAAAAAACCGCAGCCGGGCAGGCTGCGGTACATAATGTTCGACCAGCAAGTAAGGCGCAACGCATAGAGGTGCCTGTGCCATATGATGCCCGGTATCGGTTGAGAATACCGAGCTAGGCTGTTTGAGGCATCAAACGCAATACCAACCCATCAATGCGCTCCGTAATGCGGATCTGGCAGGAAAGGCGGCTGCCGGGGCTTAGTATGGGCAGGCTTTCCAGCATGGCCATTTCGTCGTCGCCGGGCTCGTCCAGGTCGGGGCCCGCTAGCACTTCTATGTGGCACGTGCCGCACAAGGCCATGCCTCCGCAAGTAGCCTGGATATCGTAGCCGCTGGCTTTCAACAGTTCCATCAGATTCAGCCCCATGTCGGTGGGTCCTACAACTTCCGTGCGTTGGCCGGGGGCCTCCTCCACGTACACGCGTACTTCGTCGGTCATGTTTTCTAAGTTGTCAATTGCTAAATGGGAGTTGTCGGCTGCGAAAATAGCTCGTTGAACGAACCCGCAACTGACAACTCCCATCCAACAACCGATTAAAGCGTAGGTACCCCGTTGACGGTGGTATATTTAAGCACGTATTTTTTGTCGGGGTTGATGTATTTGAACGCACCCTGACACATGAGAGCCGCCTCGTGGAAGCCACACAAAATCAGCTTCAGCTTGCCAGGATACGTGTTGATATCCCCAATGGCAAAAATGCCGGGCACAGACGTAGAGTAATCTACGGTGTTAACCTTTACAGCATTGTCTTCCAGCTCTAGGCCCCAGTCCTCGATCGGCCCGAGCTTGGGCGTGAGGCCGAAGAGCGGGATGAAGGAGTCGACGTCCAGTGTTTCGGCAGTGCCATCGTTGGCCGTGATGGTAACCGAGTTGAGTTTGCCGTTGCCATGCACATGCGTGACGTTGCTGCTCAATACCAAACGCGCTTTGCCGGCTTCATGCAAGGCTTTCACTTTCTCAGCCGAGTCGGCAGCACCCCGGAATGTAGTGCCGCGGTGCACGAGCGTTACTTCCTTGGCTACATCAGCCAGGAAAATAGTCCAGTCCAAGGCCGAGTCGCCGCCGCCGGCAATAACCAAGCGTTGGTCGCGGAATGTTTCGGGGTCGCGCACCATGTAGTACACACCTTTGCCACTCTCGAAGCTCTCTAAGCTCTCGATGGCTGGCTTGCGCGGCTCAAACGAACCCAGGCCGCCCGCAATGGCAATAGCTTTACACAGGATTTCGGTGCCGTCGGAGGTGAAAAGCTGGAACGAGCCATCTTCGAGCTTAGCGAAACGCTCAACCCGCTCACCGAGCGTGAAAGTGGGGTGGAAGGGCTCGATCTGGCGCATCAGATTGCGCACTAGGTCGCCGGCCAGAATGTCGGGGAAGCCCGGGATGTCGTAGATGGGCTTCTTAGGATAAATTTCGGAAAGCTGCCCACCTACCTGAGGTAGGGCATCTACTACATGGCAGCGCAGTTTCAGCAATCCGGCTTCAAAAACGGCGAACAGGCCTACAGGGCCCGCCCCGATAATACAGATATCGGTGGAAATGGAATTCATCAGCGAAAAGTGAGAACAAACAAACGGTGGCCGGGGCCCCGTATGTAACACGGATGCCCCCAAAAACGTTGGGTCAACCCGTATATACTGCTACAAAGATAAGCAGCCAACCCCAACCCCGCACCGGCTTTCACGCTTGATACGCCAGGCCTAGCCGGAAGCCATCCAGAAAAGCTTCGGCTTCCGTCCGGTTGGTAAACTGCCGCGTGGGTAGCTTGGTTTGTTCCTGCAAAACCCGGCTTATTTGCCGCATGTTGGGTACGCTAGGGTGTAGTTCAGCCACTACTCCCACTCCTTTTTTCTGCCACAGCTCATGCAGGCTCAGATAAGTGGGTATCAACCGCACATTGGGCCCCAGCGTACGGCGTAAATCAAGCAACACAGTGAAGCCGGGCTGTAGGGCGGATAATGCCCGCTGCCAGTCACTTAGGTAGTAGGGTAACTCAGCCGCCAAGCTCAGTTCTTCAAAGCGCTGATACAAGGCCCGGTTCAAGTCCACATCCACCTTAATCTGGTACTCCGACCGATAAGCTACTAATGACATGAAAACTGGACAGGATAAAGACTGCGGATAAACTAACAAGCTGATATAGCATCATGCAGGCTGCTTCAAAAATAAGTAATTACTAGTATAACTAAAAAAAAACTTAGATATATTCAATAATATCAGCTATTTAAATGATTGTTGCCTCACAATCGTTGAATTCATAAAACAAACAAATATAGCATATTTATAATTATTTACTGTCGAGTGTAAGCTTTTTAATGTGATGATATGCAAGGCGGACCCTATGAACAAGCGCTAACTCTGGGGCAACTGAAATGCAAAACGACCAAGGCGCCGAACCAGCAGCGTGAGAGCAACTGGATCGGCGCCTTGGAGGGCAAAACTGCATGTGAGTTGGGAAATGTATGGCGCAGTACCGCTAGCGCGCTAGGGTGCGGGGCCCTCACTCTTCACGTCTGGGGCTGATACTTCGTTTTAATGAAAGCCAACATCTCGGGAATGTCGCCGTGGTCTTGGGTGGCGAGGCTCTTCCATAGCACCTCTACCAATAGCATCAAGAGTCGGGCTTCTTTGTCGGGCTCTTGGTAGCCTAGCTGCTGGAAGGCTGTGCTCAGCAGACCAGGCAGTGGTTGCATAAACCGTTCGTGCTGGGTACGCGCCACGGCAACATCAACCAGGCGGTTTTGCAGCTTCCAGAAAGCCGGTTCTTCCTGCACTAGCGTGTAGGGCAGGTCGATGATACGGTAAATAAGTTCTAGCGGCGCTTTCTCGGGTAGGCGTCCGCGGCCTTGCTCGATAATGCGCTTGTAGCCGCTCCGAATAATATAGTCGAGCAAATGGTCTTTGTTGCCGAAATGCTTGAAAATAAGCGCCTCCGACACTTCCGCCGCCTTTGCAATCAGCGCCGTGGAGGTATTCTCAAATCCTCTTTCCGCGAACAGCTGCAAGGCAGCTTGAGCAATAAGTTGTTTGCGGTTCATGGCCTAAAGGTAAAGCGCAACGTTGGATGTCGTATACACTGATGGATAGATTAAGTGCTGGAACAGGCTATGCTTCTCTAGTAGGAGCTACCTATAACTATTCAATGCCTATGCACTTGCAGCAAATAATCAGCCATTTGCGTCTGATTATCAATTGCTAGCTAACGGAGGAGGTAAGCAAACGCTTTTCTAGAGCAGCTTCGTTCATCAGGCCACATAGGGAAGGGGCAAGCGCCAGTTATTCGCGCTGAAAGGTGGTATGCCGTTCGGCCCGCAGTATGACGCGGGCCCTTTGCCTATTGAATCCAGAGTAGAATAACCTTGGCAGGCTATAGACATGAGGTGAACGTGCTGATCGAAGCCACCGCCGAGGAAACCTGCTTCCCTGCATGGATTGGCTTAAAATTCAGGTGTTTGCGCCGGCTATATGTCATTGGTGCCTTGCTTTCGGGCTACTTAGTCCGCGTTACCTCAGGTATACTCTATCTAAAGCCTGCTAGCCGTCATGCCCGATCCTGTGGGTGTGCGTACCGCTTTTGATGTTGTTCCAACCAGCAAGTGACACGTTTGGAGCCGCACACACCGTCGATTAGCCGTTGTTGCTAGGCACGTAATCTAGCTGGAAAGCTACACCACTGCTCGCCAATGCCGACTGGGAGCAGATGCACCAAACTAGTCAATAGGTACAAGCAGATTTTGCGCGCACCGGTGGGTTGCCTACGCAAAGGCGTATCCCATGCGTGCTTCGTTCAAAGCACGCATAGAATTCTTCCTTAGTAGCTGATAGGCAGTATCGTGCCCGTTGTCGATAAAAATAACTGTTAAGCTACCTGTCGCTTTTGCAAGGTTACTGTAGTGGAACCACCCAAGACATAACTAACACATCTGCAAAAGCACCAAGGCTTTCAAACTGACGCATGCTTCTTAACGTCTAAGATGAAAGCAAGCGCATGATGTGTGCTATGCTGTCCGTTTTTTACTGTAAAAATCAAATAGTTGGTAGATCAGAGAGGCTACAAGCAAGCAACAGAAGGTTAGAACGATCCAATTAGTTATAGCAAATCTTTCACACAGAATTAATACTGCAAAATTCGATAGGTACAAAGGGTAAGAAATGTTGCCTAGAAAATCAGCCACCTTTCTGCTCAGAGGAGAAAACGTGGGTATTTTCTTGTTGCCAACAACCATATAATAGATAAACAATAGGCAAATTGCCCTCATGAAGAAATCTAACGCATCGTTTTCCCATAATTCGTTCACTTGGTTGTTCTTAATCCGATAGGCAATTTGTATAGCTGTATTTAAGAACCATTGTGTAACTAGAATTAGTGTTACTATCAGGGAAATGGCTTTCGTTTTATGCTTGAAAATAGCTAGCATAAAGCCTGCAGTCCAGATAAAAGATAAAAACAGTAGATTAAGTCCATAGGATACTCCAGCGTAATAAGGAGTATCAAGCAGCGTTCTTGAACAAGTATAGACTACGTAGCTGAAGAAAGACACAGCAGTTATAGTGAGCATAGTTTTATAGGAAGCCCTCAAAAAGAGAGGCGCTAGTGCATATAGCCACACTTCCAACGCTAAAGTCCAGGCTGGGCCTATATAAGAGGTTTCAGTAACGGCCTGGTTGAGAAAAAATATGTTAGCTAATAGCTTGGTAATTAGGTTCCAAGTAAAAGGCTCGGGCACGACAGCATAATGTAATGCAATACAGACGAGGTAAACTGGATAAATGCGTTGTGCTCTTCTTATGTAATACCCTTCAGCGTTTTTAAGGATAGAATGACCAATAGATAAGCCACTTATCAGCAGAAAACCGAGGATAGCCTGGAAAGCATCTAATCTTCTAATTAAGGTAAGGGGGGTATCGACTGTAGTGTAGTCATAGATATGAGCAGCGGCAACAATAAAAGCCAGTACAAAACGAGCTAACGCTAAAGCTGGCCAGTTGATTCGACCTTCCCCAACAGTTTTGTCGAAAATAGCAGTGCTAGTTGCATGAAGTTTTCTTGTTAAAGTAGCAGTGATGGACGCCATAATTTCACCCTTTCATGGTATTAATTAAGGTAAATATATGACACATAAGTGAATGCACGGCAAAGAGTGTAGACTATGCATTCAGTAAACAGACTTAACGGGATGTATACCACGGCTTTTTCAATTGTCTGATTCAGCTATTCACCCCGTGCTTTCGATTGCCACAAATCCGCCTGGATAGCCGGGAAATGCCCTTATTGAAGGCACGTACGTAGCGGTACGTTTTGGAAAAGAATGCGAAATAATCAACCACTGTTACACAGGTAGCTTCTTTGCCAACTTGTGCCAAGAACCAAAAGAACAACGTGCACTAACGTCGCACCTTTGTGAGTGCCAACTAGTGCAAGCATGCACGGACTATTCTCGACTACCTGCTATACAAGCCTGTTCTGCTGTATGGGCTTGCACTAGAAACCATCTTTCGAGAGAAGTAAGAGCAGTGGCACGAATTTCCAAGAAAGGCAACCCTGCGGAGTGCTTACAGTACAATCAAGCCACTTCTAAATGGCGGGGTGTAATCAACCACTAAACCCGCCGGAGCACTAACAGATGCCGACGGGGTATGGGCGGTTACTACAACGCCACTCATTTTCGGTTCCTGTTCCTATTCTATTACAACTCACCGCTATTGTATGCCTTCAACCGAGCCTCCCCAATTTCATGCTCCAGCCGGCCTTATTATCGGGTGGCGTGATGGAGAAGTGGTGCGGGCTTCCGGAATCCGTTATGCGCGCGCCGAGCGGTTCAAGCCCTGCGTAGCCGAGCCGCCTTCAGTTACACCTATTCTCGCCACTGCGCCGGCTCCCGCGTGTCCCCAAGTGGCCGACCCTCGGCTGGCCCTGGCCTTCGGAGACTTCTATACCGATGCTATTTTCGACGAGGACTGTCTGCGGCTGTCGGTCACGGTGCCGGCTGAGCGGCAGCCAGCGGAATTTCTGCCCGTGCTACTATGGGTGCATGGGGGCTCGTACGTAACCGGTGCCGGCGACGTGCCCCTGTACGACCCTGCGGCCCTCGTGAGCGAGCAGCGGGTGGTAGTGGTGGCCGTTACGTACCGATTGGGGCTGCTAGGATTTTTGGGCAGTGAAGGTGGAACTCCGCCTAACTTAGGATTATTAGATCTGCTGGAAGCCTTGCGGTGGGTGCAGCGCAACATTGCCGCATGTGGGGGCAATCCAAACTTGGTAACCCTACTCGGGCACTCATCCGGCGCGGATGCCATTGCGCACCTCATGGTTTCGGAAGGAGCTGCGGGTTTGTTCCGGCGCGTTATCATGCACAGTGCCCCCCTAGGCCTCGCGCGCAACCGCCAGCCTATGATCCAAGCCATGGCCGCCGCAATAGGCACGTTCCCCGCCACTGCCTCCATCGACGAAGTGCTGGCGCGCGAAACTGCTGTCAACAAAGCCGTACGCCGATTTGGGCTGAAAAGTGGCATGCCCTTCGGCACCCAATACGGAGCTTTTCCCTTGCCCGCCGAGTCTGAAATAGAGCAGGCCTGGGAGGCAGTAGCTCCCCAAGTGGACGTGCTGATTGGCGCTACCGCCGAGGAAACCCGATTCTTTGCCGCCATAGACCCGAAATTCCACTGGCTACGGCGGCTGTCGTTCGTTGGTACCCTGCTTTCGCGCTTGTTGGTACGCGTCACCTCAGGCATGATCTACCTGAAGCCGGCTGAAGCATTTGCCCAGCGGCACGCCCGGGCTGGCGGCCGTGCGTACCACTTTCTGATGCTCTTCCAACCCGCAGGTGACACGTTTGGAGCTGCGCATACTGTTGATTTGCCGCTGCTGCTAGGCACGCAAGCCAGCTGGGGCGCTACGCCACTACTCGCTCATGCCAACTGGGACCCTATCCACCAAGCAGGGCAGCAAGTACGTACGCTATGGGCTGACTTTGCTCGTACCGGAGTATTGCCCGCTCAAGTACAGATTCCGGGTGTGCTTCGCTTGAAGCGAGAGTAAAAGCTTTCCAAACTACCGGCAGCTAGTGGCGCGCCACCAGCAAGTAAGTCAAGCGGCCAGACTCTTAGCGACAACCACCAGCAAGTGCCTACATGGCTCCGCAGGCCAAATAGGTAGCTGCTGCTTATCTGCACGGTGCTTGATGCTCGTAACCGGCCTCGCTCGGCTGGCTGAACTACCGGACCACGTTGCCACGTTAGAAAACGCTAGTGGAGTACGCATACCGGAAACGCAGACCCTGAGTTGAAACGGCATCCAGGAGTGCGACTTCGCGTTTACCTTCACGCTGCTACAGCCCTAACCTTCCGCACGCACCATGCAACAACAAGTAACGCAAGCCCCGTTGCCTGCCCCCCCGGCTGGGAGCACCTACCACGTTCGCAGCAAAAGCAAGGCGGCGCCCGCACCCGTTGTCAGGACAGCGAAAACCCTGCCGGTGGAAGGAGACAACTTGCTGTGGCACGACGACCCTGCAACAAAGGTCGGCTGGGCACTCGGTGGCAACGAGAATTATCACCACGAGTTTGGTGACGGTAAGGCTGATTTCACGATTAGCGGCTTTATGCGCGTAATTCCCGGTAAGGTAGTGACGTCCAACATCGATATCTACGTTGGGAATTATTACGACATCAACAAGAAGTACGTCGGGCACTTCGGCAACGGTGCCTTCCGGAATAAGGGAACGGTGCCGGCCAACGCGCACTGGCTTAAAGCATCTTACTTGGGCCGCGGCAACTTTCGGCGCGCCGCCGTCTTCCTCGGTGACTTTGGTGGTGGTGACCGTTCCTTCGCGGCCGAGCCCTACAAGCCGGCTTGGCACCTGAAACCCGTAGTACGGCCGGCCACTAAAAGCCGCAGTCAGTGGACCATCAACTATCTGGGCGTCCTCGGTAGCACCACGGCCGACCCCAGATACTCGGTGTTCCCCGAAAGTGGGTACAACGCCTACCGGGCGGCAGCCAGCGGTACCTACGGGTTGGTATGCGCCAAGGGGTTCAATGAAAACGCCCCGCTTTTGGTGGTGCATCCGTGGAAAGAAATCAACCGTCGGCGGGCAATTAGAACCGATATCAACTCGGAGTGCTACGATGTGGCCACCAATGGTACGCATGTATTCGCCTTATTGAACAACAACGCCCGCCTGACCTACACCCAGAAATATGTTGGGGTGTTCGACTTGGCCACGCAGCTTCCGGTTGAAATCAAGGGCGGTAAAGACCTTGTAGGATACGCCGACCACACGATGTTGCGAAAAGTAATGGCTTGGGAAGGTCATCAAGTGCCTAACCCTGGCAATGAGGGGCTCTGGAAAAATCGTCGGGAAGAGTTCGTCAACACGTGGAAGAATTCCGGTATTGCCGCCGAAAAAGGAGCCAACAAATTGGTAGCCATTTCGTGCGACAAGCTTGACCGCATCGAGATTCGCAGATTCCCCAACAATGCGGTCATCCAGACTATTTCGATTGACATGCCGCGGCGCATGGCGTTCACGCCTGATGGAGCTCTTTGGGTGGTGTGCGGCGAGGACTACAGCGTGCCGTATACCAAGCGGACCACAACCAAACTCATCAAGTTTGTCAATCAAAGCACGAACCCCGCTGCCCCAAATTTCAAGCAGGTTCAGGTAACCGCCATTCCATTCCTGGCCGGTGTAATGGGCGAGGCGGATAATGGCGTGTTGGTTGGGGTCAGCGGCACGAGAATGCAATATGTGAAGCTGAACTCAGCCGGGGTCGAGCAATTTGCGCACGGTGCGGCAGGTGGCAACACGGCAACCGCCGTAGTCACCGACAACACCTACACGCTGCTCAACCACGAGCCACTACAGGATGGCGACTGGGAGAATTACGTTTCTTTTAGTGCGCGTGCTCCAGATGGTAGTATCTGGCTAGGTAACCCCGGCGGTTTCGAAATCAAGCACTGGAACGCCACGATGACGCAACACCTGAAAGCAGACCGGATTGGTTATCTACCGGATTTTTTCAACCTCGCTTTCGACAAAGCCCAAAAGAGCCACTTGCACGCCGAGATGTACTTGATGCAAGGGAATTGGAGCAATATCCGCTCGTTCAGCATCGTCCGGAACTGGCGCTTGCTCTTGCCCAAGTACCTACTCTCGCCGCACTGTGCCCAAACGTATACGTCGAAGGATGGCCGGCGCAAGAGCACCGTCATCTTCTGCCAGGATACTCGGTTCAATGAGCCCAACAAAGGTCCGTATCCGAACGGCATGCCAAACACACCGGGCTATCAGTGCGAGATGATCAAGCTGCCGGAAGATGGCAGCGCTCCAATTCGGAGTTCACAATGGTTTGATTTCGAGCCTAACACAGGCCGCACTTGGACCTTGTATCCAGAGGGCATCAGAACCTTCGAGAACCACTTCGTGCGGGGCCAGGGCTGGCGGACCCGCGTGCTGTTCCGCCCTTTTGTTGATTTGGCCAATGATGCCAACGGCTTCCCTATTTTCGGAAAGCAAGTGGTTGTGCTCGATGAACTCACGCAGGCAGTAGGGCAGGAAGGCAAAACGCCGTTACCCGTGCCCGGGTGGAATCGTCAGTACACGTGCCCGCAGTTTCCGAATGGGGCATTCGCTGGCATGGAAACGGCTTACAGGCCGCTGGGGTGCCACCACCTAGGCTATCTGAAGCCGGGCGTATCGGGGTGGTTCAAGCTGTTGCTGCCCAACAAGGTCATGAAAACCGAAGTAAGCCCAGGGATATACAACGTGCCGGGCTACTGGCCCGACATCACGACAGACAAAGTGTTTGGCGGCCACTTCTCGGCCGGGTTAGACATTGCCGGCAAACTATGCTACGTGTTCCAGGACGGGCAATTCTCGAAGTACAAGAGCAATGCCACCACCGTGTACGACCAGGACGGTAACTTCGTAATGGAATTTGGCCGGCAACAGGACAACGGGCCTGGCTTCAATTCACAAAACATGGATCCATATGGGTACGGGAACAACTGCGGCCAGGCCCGGGTGTTAGAATTAGACAACGGCGACCATATAGTTTTGCGGGCCACTGAAAACGGCGGCGGATACTCTGCGTATCGAAACGTGAAACCGGCTGTAACTAAGTAACGCCCTCTCTATGGCTTCAATCGGCGCGCAACTAAAGCGCCGCCAGTAGCTAAACAAAGAGTTGCCTTAGCTTAAATAGAGGAGTTAGGTAAGGCCAGTGTGGGCTTCTAGAAACGCAAAACTGCTTCAATTCAGCCAAGCCTGCTAACACAGAGTGCTGATTTATTCAGATTCAGGCGACGTATCAGCATGGTGAGGTCAACTGGCGTTTTTCAGTAAAAACGTCAACTGATAAAAAAAAGCCCTCAGCGTGATGCTGAGGGCTTTTTTTGTGGTCGTGTAAGGAGTCGAACCTTAAACCTTCTGATTCGTAGTCAGATGCTCTATCCAATTGAGCTACACAACCCTTTTTCCTTTGCGGAGCACAAAGATAACAGCTTAAATTTCGATTCAGCAAGCTCCTTGCTGTAATTGGCTGCAAATTTTGGCTGGTAGAGGCGCAAGCCATTGAAAGTCAGTTTTAAATTTTTTACTGTTTGTTGGTGCTGTTGCCGCCCAAGGCGCGTTTCAGAGCACGGTTGAATAGGAAATACAGCCCGAACAAGGATATAGCCACTAAGGCAATAACGAGTAGTTTGCCGGCCGTGCCTGTATCAGGGTCTTTGAGCAAAGCGAAAACATCCTGCGCTTTGGTACCAAGCCAGTAAAAAAACAAGCTACGGGGCAGCATGCCCACCACGGAGGCCAGCAAAAAGCGGCGACGATCCACCCGCATGACGGCCAGCACGAACGTCATGAGGGCGAAAGGGAGCACCGGCGAAATGCGTGTCAGAATGATAAGTTGCCAGCTATCCTGCTTCAGTTCCCGCATGACGGCGTCGGCTTTAGGGAAATGGTGCAGAAACTGCAACATCTTACCGTGGTCGAGGGAGGCTGCTACTTGGTATCCGGCCAGCGAAGCCAGCGCGTAGGCCAGCACCATGCCCGGTAGGCCAGCCCACCCCAGGTAAAAGCCCGTAACCAGGGCCACAAAGGTGGTAGGAGTAATGGCAAAGGCCATTGTGAAGGCAATAATGCCGAAGTAGACCAAGCTTTGGCCGAGCGTGAGATGCTCTAATAAGGCTTGGTTGCGGTATAACATGTAGCTGAGCGTAGAGCTACCCAACACGGGCAGTGCGACCAGCAAAAACATGGAGAGCAGGGTGGAAGCGTTCTTTTGGAAAAGCTCGCGGAGAAAAGCCATAGGCAATACAAAACAATCGGGCCGGCGTTGTGGAGCCGGCCCGAAGGTAAGAACGTAAGAATGGTGCTTAAGGCTACGCTTCCGGCTCTTGCTCCGGAGTCGGGCCACCAGCTAGAGCAGGCTCCTCCGTAGTTTTAGCTCCGAAGAAGCGCCGGATAGCCGTCCAGGCGGTAGCAAGCAACGCAATACCGATTTTCCAGAATTTCAAGATTATAGCGAAAAAGCCAATTTTGGCCAGCACCTTGCCTGCTACCAGCCCGCCAATGCCGTAGGCCGCTACTTCGTCTAGCTCGGGGTTGAAGTCGGCGTACTGCAAGCCTTTCGTGAACGTGACACTTTTGATAACTGCTGGAATGGTGCCGCGCACTTCTGCCAACTGGCCCATGGAGCCCACGGCGTTCAGGTTGAGCACTCCTTTGCGGCCTAGCAGGCGCACATTGTAGTTGAGCGTGTTCTCAGTGGCTTCCCCAAACTTCAGCACTTTGGCCCAGTGCAGCACGTTCAGGCTTTTGTCGTAGTAGGGCTTGGCGGCCCAGCCTACCAGCGTAACGGGCTCGTAGCCGGCTTCAGCACGTTCCGTGTTGGTTTCCTCGGTATCGGCTTGCATGTCTTTGAGCAAGTCGTCGTAGTCGATGTCTTCGGCGTCGTCTTTTACGTAGCCCATCTGTTCGTATTCCACCACAAACGCCCAACTGCCCTCATCGAGGGGGCCTTTGTTGGCTGGAAACAGCATGCCCAGCGACTCACCATTGGGGTTGCCCCAGAATTTGGTGAGTACCTGGGTGCTTTGTGCGGCATCAAGGTAGCGGAAGCCGGTAGGCACGGTAATGGCGCCCACGCCTTCTGGCAGCGTGACGCGGCCGGTTGCGTAGTGCAACGTGGCCTGCATAGAGTCTACTACGGCTTTATAACGAGCGATAGAGTCGGTGGGCGTGACGGCTGCGAAACCAGCAACTGGCACCCACGCCAATGAGAGGAGAAGTAATAGTTTTTTCAAGTAGATAAAGGAAGAAGTGAAAATAAGATTTTACCGGCAAGATAGAAGTATGGAGTGGGAGTGTGAGTATGGCCGATAGCGTTGCCGAAAATAAAATAGGAGGGTAATGGGCCATTCGCTTGCGGCGTGTGTTGTAGCAGGCACGTGGGAAAGATTTCAACCTTTCTACCTTTGCCGCTCCACCCTCCTAGTATTTAAGATTCCAAGACCCTTCTCATGAAATTCGGAACCAAAGCCATTCATGCCGGCGTGCACCCAGACCCCGAAACGGGGGCTATCATGACGCCTATCTACCAGACCTCGACGTATGTGCAACGCTCGCCCGGCGACCACAAAGGCTACGAGTACTCACGCACCCACAACCCTACCCGCACGCAGCTCCAGAACGCCGTGGCCGCGCTGGAAAACGGAAAGCACGGCCTCGCTTTCGCTTCCGGTATGGCGGCTATTGATGCTATTATCAAGCTGCTACAACCCGGCGACGAAGTAATCAGCACCAACGATTTGTACGGCGGTTCTTACCGCATTTTCACCAAGGTGTTCGCCAACTACGGCATCAAGTTTCACTTCGTGCCGATGCACGATATGGCAGCCGTAGAGGCTGTTGTGACGGAGCGAACCAGGCTGATTTGGGTGGAAACGCCTACCAATCCGCTGCTCAACGTCATTGATATTGCTGCCGCTTCGGCCGTGGCCAAGAAGGCGGGGGCGCTGTTGGTAGTTGATAACACCTTCTCTACGCCCTACCTGCAAACTCCCCTAGACCTGGGAGCTGATATGGTGATGCACTCCCTAACCAAGTACATGGGCGGCCACTCCGACGTAGTGATGGGTGCCGTAGTGGTGCAAGACGACGAACTGCACGAACGGTTGCGCTTCCTGCAAAACGCCTGCGGCGGTACTCCTGGCCCACAAGACTGCTTCTTGGTGCTGCGCGGCCTCAAAACGTTGCACATTCGGATGCAGCGCCACTGCGAAAACGGCCGCGCCGTAGCCGAATACCTCAAAGCCCACCCCAAAGTGGAAAAAGTGTTCTGGCCTGGTTTCCCTGACCATCCCAACCATGAAGCGGCGGCCCGCCAGATGCGCGACTTTGGTGGTATGATTTCCTTCGTACTAAAAGGCGACCAAAAAGAAGATGCCGTGGCTGTGCTCGAAAAGCTGCAACTCTTCACGCTAGCTGAAAGCCTCGGGGGTGTGGAAAGCCTGTCTGGGCATCCTGCTACTATGACGCACGCCAGTATTCCGGCCGAGGAGCGCCGCAAAGCCGGTCTCTCCGACTCGCTGATCCGCTTGAGCGTGGGCATCGAGGATATCGAGGATTTGCTTGAGGATCTGAAGCAGGCTATTGGCTAGTCAAGTGCGGCGCGAAACTGAAAGTAGCAGGAGGCTGTAATGCAACCTTTTACAAGAGCGGGCTCTCCTTCAGGAGAGCCCGCTCTTGTGTCTGGCCAGTTATGTCCTCTCTTTATGAAAAAAACTATACTAGTTCCACTGCTGCTGGGTCTGGCAGGACCTGTCGCTGCGCAGCACACAGAATATAACGGCCGGGCTGGCCTTGGGCTATTTCGGTTTAGTGGCCAGGGCGCGGCCTCTGTTTCCACCATCAGCTATTACAACGACTATTTAAGTACGGGTCCTAATGGCTTCGCATCTAATTCGTATGGCCGGGAAGTAGGTACAGGATTCATGGTAGGAGGGCGCATGCAGCACGTTGGCTCACACAATGGACTGTTTGCTTTGGACATAGGCTATGACCGGATGCGCAGCCAGGCAGCAGTCAACCAAGTGGATTACTCTTCTAGCCTGTTTAGTTCGTTTAGAAGCTGGTATCCAGCTGACGGTACCATTGCCATAATCACCCAAAATCTGACGGCATTCCTAGGAGCAGGGCATCGATTTCAGGTGGGAACGGTGAACCTAGACCTGCTAGCTGGGCCGGAGGCGGCGTATGTCTTCGGTGTGAAACAGAAGGGAAGCGGCAGCTTTGAGTACAACAACGGCACCTCTTGGAAAATCAATCAAAGTGAAGTTATTCGGAGCCGGGGCGACGTTCGTTTGCACGCGGAGGTAACGGCTTGGTACGAGAAAATTGGTGTAACGGCGGGCTATTCATACGGCCTGATCAATTATCAAGGCGGCCTGTATGGGAGTGATGCAGCTGTTTACTCCCGGACGTTGCGCTTGGGCATGACTTACCGGGTGCGGTAGAGACTAGCGCTTTCGTACCTGGCAAGAATGGCCCATACGTTGTTGGGACTTTGCCAATCTGAGCGGCCCGACGCGGCGTATATGCGGCTTCTGAACCTGATAGCCTTTCCTGCATGCGCGCACTCCACTTGTATTTGGTGATGGTGCTGTGGAGTATCGTTAGCTGCACTAAAGCAGCCGATGATCCACAGCCGGTAGTAATGCCGCCGGCCGGCCCCACCGCTCCGGCCTCCACAATTAGTTTCCTATCGCTCGGTGATTCTTATACCATAGGCGAAGGTGCGGGCGCAACGGAGCGGTGGAGTGTGCAGCTAGCACAGTTGGCAAAATCAGAGGGCCTAGCTACCCCCGACATCATTGCCCGTACTGGCTGGACCACTGCTGATTTGCAGGCCGCCATTCGGTCGGCCAACAACTCGAAAACCTACGACCTGGTGTCCTTGCTGATTGGAGTAAACAACCAGTTTCGGGGGCAGCCAGTGGCTACTTACCGAATGGAGTTTCGGCAACTACTTGAAACCGCCGTTCAATTTGCGGCGGGCCGGCCGGGGCGGGTGGTTGTGTTGTCTATTCCGGACTGGGGCCGCTCGCCATTTGGGCAAGGCTACGACCAAGCTCGAGTCAGCCAGCAAATCAACCAGTTCAACGCCGTGGCGCAGGAGGAATGCCGGCAGTTGGGCATTGCCTTTGTTGACATCACCGAAATCACCCGTTCGGCCAGTGATGACAACACGCAGTTCACTCCCGACCGGCTTCATTACTCGGGTAAGCACATGCAGCAGTGGGCCACGCAGGCGCTGCCCGTGGTGCGCACCTTGCTGAAATAGGGTAAACAACGTGGGGCAATTAAAGTAAATAAGCCAGTAAAGCGTGTAGGAGGATAGTAGTAGCAACGACATCCATGAAAACTCCTTCCCGCTTCGACGGCAAAAAATACTTAAACACCATTCCCACCACTATGTCCATGGACTATGGACGTATGCTGCGCCGGCAATTGCTCGGGCGAGAGGAGCGAGTGCCACGCCAGGCGTTGGGTCCCTTCACAACCAATGCCGCCGACTTAGCCGAACCTGTGCCAGCGGAAGCGTTGCGCGTGACGTGGTTTGGCCATTCAAGTACGCTCTTGGAGCTTGACGGCAAACGCTTCCTCACCGACCCGGTGTGGCGGTTGCGCGCTTCGCCAGTGGCAGTGGGCCCCAAACGATTTTTTGCTCCCACCCTTCCGCTCGAACAACTGCCTGCTTTAGACGGCGTGCTGCTGTCGCACGACCATTACGACCACCTCGACAAAGATGCTATTCGGATGCTGGCCCGTACGGGGGTGCCGTTTTTCTGTCCGTTGGGGGTAGGAGGGCACCTGCGCCGGTGGGGAGTACCGGCAACACAGATTCATGAGCTGGACTGGTGGCAGGAAATCGGGGTGGGCTCTACGCATACTGTGGTGGCCACGCCCGCCCGGCACTTCTCGGGCCGGGGCCTCACGCGCGACACCACCCTGTGGGCTTCGTGGTGCGTGATAGGACCCAAACACCGCGCTTTCTTTGGAGGAGACTCTGGCCCTTTCGAGTCGGGTTTCCGCGAAATTGGGGACGCTTACGGTTCCTTTAATTTAGTGATGCTGGAAATCGGGGCGTACGACGAGCAATGGGAAGCAATTCATATGGGGCCTGCTGAGGCACTGGTGGCGCACCGTGCGCTAGGCGGCGGCCCGCTGTTGCCCTTGCATTGGGCTACTTTCAACCTCGCCTTCCATAGTTGGCAAGAGCCAGCCGACCACTTAGTGGCTGCCGCGCAGCCCGATGTGCCGTTGCTACTGCCGGCTCCTGGCCAGCGCATAGATGTGGCTATGGGGCCCCTGACGGGCTATTGGTGGCGCTGATGTGCAACGTAGCGTCAGGCGCTACGCGGTATGGATGGAAAGTGCGGGTGGTGTGTAAGACACTGTAAATCAAGATGAAGTAGGCGTGGAGACTTGGTTTCTGCAAGTAGCTTCAGCAATAAAACTTCCGAGCTAGATCAACAAGCGTAGGAAGTATTAAAATGCTGTGGTTATATTAGACAGATTCCTGTTCTGTGCAATAGAGTGAGCAGAGGCAATAGAGCTGTTGACTGATTCCGTTGCGCGCACGTTCCATTCTTCCTTCACCGTTTTACTGCCGTTCGTATGAGCAAAAAATTACTCCTATTCTTAGGGTTTTTTCTGTGCACAGTAGTGCCACTAGTAGCCCAGACTATCAGGGTAACCGGCCGGGTAACCGGCACCAGCGGGGCCCAGCCCGGCGTGACCGTGCTCCAGCAAGGTACCACCAATGGCACCTCCACCGATGCCGAAGGCCGCTACCGAATTGAGGTGCCTGGTACCGCTACCTTGGTGTTTTCCGCTGTTGGATCGGCCAGCCAGCAAGTGCCCGTAAATGGGCGTACCACCCTTGACGTGCGCCTCACGGATGCTGCTACCGACCTGAACGAAGTGGTGGTCACCGGTTCCCGGGCCACCGAAGGCCGCTCCAACATTCTGACCACTTCTCCGGTCGATGTTATTTCGGCCCGCGAAATCAAGGCCTTCGCCCAAACCGATGTGGCGCAGATCATGACCTATGTGGCGCCGTCATTTCAGTCGTCTCGGCAGGCTATTTCGGATGGCACCGACCACGTAGACCCCGCTTCGTTGCGCGGCCTTGGCCCCGACCAAGTGCTGGTGCTAGTGAATGGCAAGCGTCGGCACAGCTCCGCGCTGGTCAACATCAACGGTACGGTTGGCCGGGGCTCCGTCGGCACCGACCTGAACGTGATTCCCAACGCTTCTATCAAGCGCATAGAAGTGCTGCGCGACGGAGCAGCGGCCCAATACGGTTCTGACGCCATTGCGGGCGTTATCAACATCCAACTCAAAGACGACACCACCGGCATTCAGGCCACCAGCACGGTGGGCGAAACCTACGAAGGCGACGGCCGCCTCTACCAAGCTGATGCCAACGTGGGTATTGGCTTGGCGGGGCGGGGATATGTGGACTTAAGCGGCCAGTTCAGCAACCGAGGCTACACCAATCGGTCTGGCGTGGATACGGCTCCACTCATCTATTTGGGCGGCAATAGCGGCAACTTCCCCGGTGGTACTGCCGCTGATACCGAAGCCAAACGCCGCGCATTAAAAGCCGAAGACGATATACTGGTGGCACAGAACGGCTACAACCGCCGCAACTTACGTCTCGGGCAGTCGGAGTCGCGCAATATTGGGGGCTTCCTGAATGCGGGCTACACCTTTTTGCCGAGTATTGGGCTGGAAGCCTACGTGACGGGTGGCGCCACCCACCGCACGGGCAAAGCCGCCGGATTCTACCGGCTGCCCAACCAAGTGACGCAAGTTGATTTGAACCTCTATCCGAATGGCTTCCTGCCGTTCATCAACACCACCATCAACGACCAGTCTATACTAGCTGGTTTGCGGGCTACGGTGGCCGGATTCGACGTTGATTTAAGCAATACCTTCGGCCGCAACGAGATTCGCTTCGACATCAGCAACACGCTCAACGCGTCGTTGGTAGGGTATACGCCCACTACTTTCTACGCCGGCACTATTGCCTTTCGGCAGAATACCACCAACCTAAGCTTCTCGCGCCGTTTCACCGATGTGGCGGCGTTGAGCACACTGAACGTGGCCTTCGGGGGAGAATACCGCAACGATAACTACCAGATAGAAGCTGGCGACCCAGGCTCCTACATTTACGGTGGCCGCCGCGTGAACGTGACGCCTACTTCCACCGGGACGCCAGCTGCCGCCGGGGCGCAGGTGTTTCCGGGGTACCAGCCCTCCGATGAAGTGAACCGTTCGCGCAACAACGTGGCCGGCTACATCGACCTGGAAAGCGACCTAACCGAGAAGCTGCTGGTAGGCATAGCCGGCCGAGCAGAGCGCTACAGCGACTTTGGCTCCAACGTCAGCGGTAAAGTCTCGGGGCGCTACAGCATCCTGGAGCAGCTGGCCGTGCGTGGTACTTTCGGCAACGGCTTCCGGGCTCCTTCGCTTCAGCAGCGCTATTTCACCAACACCAGTACGCAATTTGTGCAAGGCAATGCGCAGCAAGTGCTTACCGTGAACAACGATAATCCTATCGTGCGCAACACCTTCAACGCAACCGGGGCGGGCCAACAAGGCTTTGGTATTCCAGCGCTAAAGCAAGAAAAATCGGTGAACTATAGCTTGGGCGTGACAGCCCGCGCCCTGGAAAGCCTGACCCTGACCGTGGACGCCTACCAAATTGATATCGACGACCGGATTGTATTGTCGTCGCAGTTTAGCCGCACCAACCCCACAGTTGCCACCATTCTGGGCACGTTGCCCGTGAGCCAGGTGCAATTCTTTGCTAACGCTGTAGATACGCGCACCCGCGGGGTTGATATTGTTGCCAACCAGCGGTTACCCCTCGGCGAAGGCCGACTCGGCTTGACGGTAGCTGCCAACTTCAACAAAACCACCGTGCAGCGGGTCCGCAGCTCTTCCACCATCGACAACGACCCCACCGTGGGTGCCACCAACCTACAGAACACTCTGTTCGACCGGCAGCAACGCGGGCGTTTGGAAACAGCGCAGCCCCGCAGCAAAATCAACCTGACCGCCAACTACTCGAAGGGTATCTTCGGAGTGGAAGTACGGACCGTGCAGTTTGGCAAGGTGCAATACAAAGACGCTCGCCTCGGCAGCCCCGATGGCAACCCCAACTTCTTGTACTCGTCCATCGACCAGACCTTCCGGGCTAAATGGGTAACCGACCTGACCGTTAGTGTACAGCTACTCAAGGAGATTGGGCTTACGGTTGGCGCCAACAATATCTTCAACGTGTATCCCGACAAGTTCAAGGTAAACCCCCGCAACGACCCCAACAACTTCTCGGTTGATCCACTCCTGAACTACAACTCCAGCCTCGACAACACCAACCGCGGCCGGACCATCTACAACCCCAACCAGTTTGGCTACAACGGCGGCTTCTACTTCGCGCGCCTTAGCGTAACGCTGCCCACTACCAAGTAGAGGATAGTTTTCATGGCAACAGAAAAGGCTGGCTCCCTGTGGGAGCCAGCCTTTTCTGTTGCGGCCAGTGCGCTACCTAGGAAATGCAGGTGGAACACCTATCGAGCTTACTGACGAAGCAGTCGGCAGACGTAGCCGCCGTCGGCTGGCCGAGCGAAGTAGGTGCCTGGCGCTACATCAGTACTCGGAAGCCATTCCACGCTGCCATCAGAGCGGCTTTTGAGCGTCGTAACTAAGCGGCCTAGGTTGTCGGTAATGGTTACGGGCTGTACTGCCGCGGTAGGTAGCTTGAACTGTACCCGGTCGTGGAAGGGTAGGGGGTATGCTGATAGCACTTGCGGGCGGCCACCCTGCGTGGCCAAGGTTCGGTTGGATACCAAAAACGTGAGGGTTCGTACCTCGAAGCCGCTTTGCAGGCAATTATTGTCGGCGACCGTCACGGCAACGGTGTATCGGCCAAGTGGAAGGGTGGCTGGTACTTGCCAGGTAAGCACTCCTTGGTTGGTGCCTTGCGCTTGAAAGGAAGCACCCGGAACAACTGCCGCTACGTCACTGCTGAGTTGTAGGGCCTGGCCGGCATCGGGGTCGGTAGCCGTAAGGGTCAAGGATACCGATTGACCGGGCCGCACCACAACGGCTTGCTCAACGGGCTGCGGTGCGGCACCTGCCATCTGCAAACTGCTGATGGTAGGATTCCGGTTGGTGCCAGGGTTACGCACTCCGTAAGGAACGTCACGGGTTACTTGCCCAATTAGGATCCATATGCCATTAAGGCGGCGATATTCATCTATTTGTACGGGTGCTGAATAGTCGCCAACCTGTGCTAGTGGTGTTGTAAGCAGTTCACCGGTGGTAGCATTCAAGTTATAATAAGGAACAGCCACACCATTAACTGCCTGAAACGACAAAACCGGAAAAGCTATGCTGAATTGACCAGCCGGATAAGACACCAGTTGTCCTGTAATTGGGTCTTGAAATTGCCCTGCCGGATAAGTGGCATATTGGATGGGTGTGCCACAGGCTGCTGGTGCTGTAAACGACCCAGTAGTCGGTTGTGCTGCCCGGTACACCAACGAGTCGCCATCAGGCTCGAACGCACTGAAGCTGTGTCGGTACGGCTGATTGGCAGGTAAGGTATACGGTAATGTGAAGGAGGTGAACTTAGGGGATGAGTTTTGCAAGCCATTGGAATTGTCTAGGAAAGCACTGAGTTGCGCAGCGTTGCCCATTGGATTCGTCAGATTACTGCTGAAAACACGATTCTCCAAGAGCGTGCTGAGTTTCCATTGGCCTGGTGGTAGCGTGACTACCGTTTCATATTCTCCTATCACATACAGGTCAGTGTTGGCGCAACCCAATCGTCGAGAAGTAAGCCTAGAGCGGTTAACAAGCACAGAAAAACTGCCCGGAGTTGTTGCCGAACACCCATTCATAACACAGTTTAGTACGATATTATTCTGATCCGGTACAAGGCCTCCAGGGGAGCGGGCGTAGATTCGGGTAAGAACTTGATACTGCGACGCCGAGCCGTTGATGTAGGTGTAAGACAACTCGCCTCCCATAACATGAGAGGCGTCAGCCGTACACCAGGCCCCCAACCACAGAGCTACGGCAAGCAATAAACGGAGTGAGTAAGAGGTAGGCATAAGCTTGCGTAGTAAATAAAGTGAACGAACCCATGATGGCGTATTAAAGAGTAAGGCCAACCGTAAAAGGTTGGCCTTAAGAATAATAAATGAAAATATAGAAAATTTATACTGGATGCCAGCCTCTTATTTGCCAGCTGCAGGAGTAGCGGAATTGCTATCCAGAATTTTGAACAGCTCGTTGAGCTTAGGTGTCAGAATGATTTCCGTGCGGCGGTTCAGGGCCTTATTGGCGGGTGTGTCGTTGGTAGCAACAGGCAGGTATTGGGAGCGGCCGGAGGCGGTGACGCGGGCGGCCGGAATGCCACCAGTAGTTAGTAAGCGGGCAATTTCAGTGGCCCGGAGTACACTTAAGTCCCAATTGTCTTGCATAGCGGCCGTGGGGCGGCTGAAGGGTACGTTATCGGTGTGGCCTTCCACCACCACGTTCACATCAGGTTGCGCCTTGAGGGCAGCAGCCAATTGCTTGAGGGCCTCCTGGCCTTTGGGGTCAACTTTGGTGGAACCTGTCTTGAAAAGGAGCTGCTCAGAAAGGGACACATATACTTTGCCATCCTTCATGCGCACCTGCAAATCGGTGCCCTGGAAGCCGCGCAGGGCATTGGCTACGCTGGCCCGGAGGTCGTTTACGGCTTTGTCTTTCTCGGCTAAGGCTTTCTCCAGCTCGGCCAAGCGTGCTTCACGGGTCTGCAGGTCGGCGTTCAGCTTGTCGATGGCCACTTTGTTTTTCTTGAGCGAGGTGTCTAGCTCACCTAGCTCCGCTTCGCGACGGGCCAGGTCCTGCGCTACTTTGTTATAGTCCGACGATTTGTTGGCGAGTTCCCGGTCGCTGTTTTTGAGCAGCTTGTCGTAGCTGTCGGTAAGCTGATTGTAGAGCTGACGGGTGCGGCGGAGGGCGTTGCCAGTCTGAGTGGAATCTTCGGTAAGACGCTTATTGCTGAGGCGCATCTCGTTTAGCTCATCGGTGGTCTTTTTCAATTCAGCCACGGCTAGGCGTTGCTGGCGCTCGGCATCGGCTTTGCTTTGCTCAGTGGAAGCGTAGCGGGCTTTCAGGTCGTCGTAGCGCTTGGAAGGCACGCAGCCGGGCAGCAGCGTAGCAGCCGTCAGGGACAGGGCGAGTAGGCCAGTAGAATAATTTTTCACAGAAAAGCGAAAGGTGAAAATCGAAGTTAGCTAAGAGGCGTACACGAGGTAATACCCCAGCGCAAGGTACTCAGTGGCTGGTTGATGTTGCAAAACAGCCCGACAATCAGTGGATTTTCAGGTTATATTTGGTCTTGCTCTTGTCGGGGTTGGGAGCTCCTTCCTCTACCTGCTTGGCGTATCATCACTTATCGGCAACTCAGATGCCAACACTTCGCCCTTGTCAGCTCGCATTCTTCCGCCACAAGCGTAGCAATGCCCGAGGCCACATAAGCGCATACCTTGAACAAGTCGATTACCTTAGCATAACAGTAGCACACATAGTAACAGGTATCGAGTCGGGTAGATAGATACTGCTGATTAGTTCCTGCATCTTTGTCGCCCCAAGTTCAGCGCCTCGCACCCAAGGCGCACGACCCCTGATTTGTCTCAATACAAAGTACCCAATACTTAATACCCAAAAATGTCTTGGTTTAAGCGCGTAGAAAAAGGCATTGTCACGCCAACGGAAGAAAAGAAAGAGACACCCGACGGCTTGTGGCACAAGTGCCCCGAGTGTAAAACGGTTGCCACCATGGCCGAGCACAAGCGCCTGCTCTCCACCTGTGGCAACTGCAACCACCACGAGCGGATTGACGCCGCCGAATATTTCGAGTTTCTCTTCGATGGAGGGCAGTTCAAGGAGTTGGATGAAACAATGCACTCCGCCGATCCGCTTCACTTCGTGGACACTAAGGCGTATCCGCAACGCCTGACGGCCACTGAAAAGGTGACGGGTCTGACCGATGCCGTTCGTACAGCCCATGGGCAGCTCAACGGTCTCGAATTGGTGGTGGCTGCCATGGATTTCCGCTTTATTGGCGGCTCGATGGGCTCAGTGGTAGGCGAAAAAATTGCCCGTGCCATTGATTACGCCCGGCAGCACCGCCTCCCATTCCTGATGATTTCGCGCTCTGGTGGAGCCCGAATGATGGAAGCTGGTTTCTCCTTGATGCAGATGGCCAAAACCTCGGCTAAGCTGGCCCTGCTTTCGGAAGCTGGGTTGCCTTATATTTCTCTGCTCACCGATCCAACTACGGGCGGCGTTACCGCGTCGTTTGCTATGCTCGGGGACTTCAATATTGCCGAGCCCGGTGCCCTCATTGGGTTTGCTGGTCCTCGCGTTATCAAAGAGACAATTGGTAAGGACTTGCCCAAAGGCTTCCAAAGCGCCGAATTTGTAATGGAGCACGGTTTCCTTGACTTCATTGTAGACCGCAAAGAGCTCAAAGCGCGCCTCACAGATCTGCTCACGATGCTACGGCCAACGGAAGTTGCTACCAAGGCGTCAGCAAAATCGGCGCAGCAAGTTTAAAAGTCGGCACGCTTCTTGAAAAAGCCCGTTCGACGCGCAACGTTGCGCGTCGGGCGGGCTTTTTTATGGGCTAGGTCTGGTACACCACAATGCACCTGCTTCTAGCTCTAAGCAGCCAATCCGCTACGTACAGCGAACATTTTTCCGGCATTTTCAGTAAGCACGCTCGACACTCTCCCTATCCACCAAATTCACTTCTCTTCATTTCGATGAACACTCCCAAATCACTTCTGTCTTTGTTTATGGCGCTTACGTTGCTGCTCGGCTCGTGCGCTACCACCAAACGCAACCCCAACATTCCAGACGCGCCAACTGGCAACGGTAGCGGTCCGCGCAACACAGGCATGAGCAAAACTGCTAAGGGTGGCTTGCTAGGTGCCGGCGGTGGCGCCGTAGTAGGTGGCGTGTTAGGCCGCGTGATTGGTGGCAAATCGGGCACAGCAGCTGGCGCTATCATTGGTGCTGCTGTTGGTGGTTCGGGCGGTGCCCTGATTGGTCGCAAAATGGACAAGCAGGCGGAAGAATTGCAGCGCGACATGCAGAACGCCAAAGTGGAGCGCGTAGGCGAAGGCATCAAAATCACCTTCGACTCGGGTATCCTCTTCGACACCAACAGCTCCACCCTACGGGCTGCTTCGCAGTCGGAAATCCAGAAAATGGCGGCCGTACTGCAAAAGTATCCTGACACCAACGTACTGGTGGAAGGCCACACGGATGCCAGCGGTTCCGATGCCATCAACAACCCTCTCTCGCAGCGTCGGGCTCAAGCTGTTTCCGACTTCACCGTTCAGCAGGGCGTAGACGCTTCACGCATCACCACCCAAGGCTATGGTTCTTCGCAGCCGATTGCCGACAACACTACTGAAGCTGGCAAGCAGGCCAACCGTCGCGTAGAAATTGCCATCTATGCCAACGAAAAAATGAAGAAAGCTGCCGAAGCCAACAAGCTGTAAGCTTATCTCGCTAGTAGCAAAAAGACCGCACGGTATGTGCGGTCTTTTTTGTTTGTGGATACTTCTATTAAATCCTTTGCTTGTCTGTTCTTCACTTCATGCATGCGTGTGTTCCAGAAGCGGCTGTCTGCACACACGGAGATAGGGAAGTGCTTTGGCTAAGCTTGAACAAGTAGTGAAAAGTATTGCTGCTTTTGATACAAAGAATATTGAGAGGGCGGTGTTCTATAGCAATAGTATATGTTAAAAAAATATAATTGCATTATGCTGTAATAATATAATACTCATCCATTTTGGAATTAATTATTTATCTGTTCGATTTCAAGAAAATAAATTATTAATAGAAGGTAGAGAGCCTAAAGGAGTTAGGTGCCTGTCTACACAAAACAGCTACTGCGGCGTCTTAAAAGCCCTTTTTCTTGTTTTTCGGTCTTTTCAATGTTTTTGGCAAGATGGTTGCAAAGGGAATACTCATTAGCCTGATGCTTCGTTGTAGGTATTATCTTCGGGCCAGTTTAAGTCTCATTACATTTACCGTTCTCATTTTACAAAGCCGAAACCCTTAACTTTTTTTATCATGAAAAGCTTTCGTTCCTTTTTTCTGTTGCTGCTTGCTCTCCTTACGGTAGGCACTAGTGCCGTGCAAGCTCAAACTACCACTACCACTGAGAAGAAGCCTTGGAGCAAAACAGCTAAAGGCGGCATTATCGGAGGCTTAGGTGGTGCTGCTGCTGGTGGCGTACTAGGCCGCGTGATTGGCGGCAAGAACAGCACGGCTAAAGGTGCCATCATTGGTGCTGCTGTGGGTGGTGCTGGTGGCGCTTTGATTGGCCGCCGGATGGACAAGCAAGCTGCTGAGTTGAAACAAGAAATGGCCGGCGCCAAAGTAGAGCGTGTAGGCGAAGGCATTAAAATCACCTTCGACTCGGGTCTGCTGTTCGCTAAGAACTCGGCTGCCCTAACTTCTGCCGCTCAGGAGAACATCAAGGAGTTGGCTCAGACGCTGATTAAGTACGGCGACACCAACGTTATTGTAGAAGGCCACACCGACAACACCGGTACCGATGCTATCAACGATCCGCTGTCGCAGCGTCGTGCACAGGCAGTAGCCAACTACACGCAGCAGCAGGGCGTAGACGCTTCGCGCTTCACTGTAACAGGCTACGGCTCCAAGCAGCCAATTGCTGACAACACCACCGAAGCTGGCCGCGTTGCCAACCGTCGTGTAGAAGTTGCCATCTTCGCCAACGAGAAGCTGAAGAAGGCTGCCGAGAAGGGCACCATCTAAGCTTAACAGTACCCAGTGAACGAGTAGCCAACGGCGCTCTGTTCCTAATAATACGCTACGGCCCCGCTACCTATTTCGGTGGCGGGGCCGTACTGTTTACTACGAATCGTTCCTTATCCATCGACGTAGATTGTAGATATGCCCACCACGTATGCTGCCGCCCCTGCCGAAAAAACTTGGCAGGATCATCTGATTCTAAACACGTTCTTCGACCCTCTGACGCTGGAGCAACCACGCCGCACACCTATGCGCGAGCTGATTTCCACCATCCTGTCGCACCGTACCACCCATGCCGATGAAGAACTGGCCTACGACCGGATGCTGGAAGCCTTCGGCGACTGGGCTGGGGTAGTAGCAGCTTCCACCCCTGATCTGGCTCATGCCATCAGAACCACCCGCTGGCCTGACACGCAGGCGCCGCGCATCCAAGAGGTGTTGCGCCGCATCCAGGCCCAGACCGGAGGAGAGTTTCACCTAGATTTCCTAACTGACTGGACGGCCGAGCAGGGAATGAAATGGCTGACCGACATGCCCGGCATCGGGTTGAAGACTGCCTCCTTGGTACTGCTTTTCAATTTTCACAAGCCGGTGCTGCCTGTTGATACGCACGTCCACCGTATCGCGCAGCGTGTGGGTATGATAAGCCCAAAAGCATCTGCCGATAAAGCGCACCAGGTGTTATTGGAGCAACTGCCAAAGGACCCGCTGGTGCTGCTCAACTTCCACAAGCACAACTATTGGCATGGCCAGCGAATTTGCCTGTTCGCTAAGCCTGATTGCGCCAAATGTCCGTTAAAAGGGTTTTGCAATTACTATCTAGAGCACTACGGCCCTGCAACCGAGGAAGCAATGGCCGCCACTCCCACCAAGTGGGATAAGGCCTGGGGCACGCTGCCTCACTAGGCCAAGGCTAAGGAAGTTTTTGAATGCGAATACTCGTTATTTCGATCAGCAAGTAAACAAGATGGTAATGGTGCGCAAGCACTCATCTCACCCAGTGCGCGCTGTGTAGCTGCCTGCTACTTTTACAGGCGTACCTTTGCCCACCTATGCGCCTCGTTCGTCATCCAGTTCTGTGCAATTACTACGTCACGTATCGGTGTAATGCGCGCTGTTCGTTTTGCGACATTTGGGAAAAGCCGTCACCTTACATTCAGCTCGAAGACGTTGAACGCAACTTGCGTGACTTGAAGCGGCTAGGGGTGTCCGTGGTGGATTTTACGGGAGGCGAGCCACTGTTACATCGCCAGATTCATGAGTTTGTGGGGTTGGCTCACGACATGGGTTTCATTACAACCCTCACCACCAACTGTTTGCTTTATCCCAAGTATGCAGAGAAGCTACGAGGCAAAGTGGATATGCTGCATTTTTCCCTGGACGCGTCGGAGAAGGAAGTGCACGATCGGGGCAGAGGTGTAGCATGCTACGATTTTGTGCTGGAAAGCATCCGAGTGGCGCGCGAGCTAGGAGAGAGGCCGGATATCTTGTTCACCGTCTTTCGCGAAAATCTGTCTGACTTAGAAGCCGTGTACCGTGACATCGCGCAGCCCAACAAGCTGATGTTGATTCTCAATCCTGCCTTTGAATACAACAGCGTTGCTACTGGAGAACAGCTTACGGCCGATGAGCTGGATTACCTTTCCGCTTTCGGTCGGCGAAAAGGGGTATACCTCAACGAAGCGTTCATTGAGCTTCGCCGCGACGGGGGCAACCATGTGGCGGCGCCTGTGTGTAGAGCCGCCAGTACCACATTGGTTATCTCGCCCTCCAACGAGTTGGTGCTGCCTTGCTACCATTTAGGAGAGCAGAAATTCAGCATCAACGGCGACTTATTTACTCTCTACCAATCTGCTGCGGTGCAGGGCCTTGCCGCGCTGGAAGGGCGGTTGCCACAGTGCGAAGGCTGCACTATCAATTGTTACATGCAGCCGAGCTTTGCCGTGGAAACCAGCAAGTACTTCTGGCAGGCCCTTCCGAGCACGTTGAAGTACAGCCTCACGAAAGGAACCTGGAAGCGGATGTTGACGCGGTAAGGCAGCGAGAAGCAGTGGTTTTTGCTGTTTTGTCTGCACAACTTGCGTGATCTGTATGGTCCAAATTCTTTTAGCACTCCAGCTTCTCGTATGCCAGCTCTCATCTTACCAATCAAGGGTGTTCTGCCCCAGCTAGGCCCCAATTGCTACGTTGCTGACAATGCCACTATCATCGGCGACGTGGTATTAGGGCAAGACTGCACGGTGTGGTTCAATGCCGTTATTCGGGGCGACGTACACCGCATCCGTATCGGCGACCGTACCAATATTCAGGATGGCGCGGTTCTGCACTGTACCTATCAGAAGGCTGCCCTTACTATTGGTTCGCGCGTAAGTATTGGGCACAAAGCCATTGCTCACGGCTGCACCATCGAAGATGACGTGCTGATTGGTATGGGAGCCATTGTAATGGACCATGCCGTGGTGGGAACTGGATGCATCATTGCGGCCGGCGCCGTAGTACTTGAAAACACCCAGTGCGAGCCTGGCTACCTCTACGCTGGTATTCCGGCCCGGCGCATCAAGCCCGTAACCGATGAGCAACGCGCCAACTTGGCCCGTACTGCCGACAACTACGTGCTGTACGCAAGCTGGCTGAAAGAGGAATGATTTATGCGTCAAGTATTAAATAGCGTAAATAATAAATGTATATGTTTGTGACAGAGCTACGAGCCACGTTGGGTGAACCTGGTGTGCTGGCGCGTAGCTTCTTTTCTCTCCCTTTATTTATATTTTTCTTATGAAAAGAGTTTACACCTACTTATCGGTAGCTGTTCTGGCTTCAGCTTCGCTGTCTTCGTGCAGCCGCTCTAACTATGCTTTTCAGCCATCTGCATCATCCTACCATAAAACGGTGGTTGGTACGCAAGTAGCTGTTGAGCCTACCACCGCTGCCAACTCATCCACCACTCTAACTGCTTCCGCAGAAGCTGCTCCGGTTGCATCCAAGCGCTCTGTAGTGGAAGTAGCTACCAACCGCACAGCTACGGCAAAGGCACTTGTAGAAAAGGCAACCACTCCGCTAGCAGTTTCGGCTAGTGCTACTACCAAAGCAGAGCACAAGGCAATCAAGAAAGCTGCCAAAGAAGCTCGTAAGGTTGCTGAGGTGGCAGCTGAGGGCAAGAGCCAACTGACCGCCGTGCTTCTATCGTTCTTTTTGGGAGGCCTCGGCGTTGACCGTTTCTACTTGGGCTACACTGGCTTAGGTATACTTAAATTAATTACACTCGGTGGCTTGGGTATTTGGGCACTGATTGACTTTATCCGAATTCTAATTGGTGACTTGAAGCCGAAGGGCGGAGAATACGCGAAGAAATTAGGCGACTAAGTTTGTGTTGCTTGCCATTAAAAGGGACATAAAAGAAGGGCTTTCCTTTAGGAAAGCCCTTCTTTTATGTCCCTTTGGTGAATTTGAGTTTATAGACTCAGTGCTTCGTTGGCTTCTTCTTCGCGCTCGGCGTCTGATGTTACGCGGAGCTGTACCAATTCTACGGAGCGACGGGAGCGTTTCAGAACCCGGAACTCGTAGCTGTCGAGTACGGCTACGTCGCCGACCTCCGGAATATTACCGTAGATGACATTGAGTAAGCCGCCTACTGTTTCGTAATCGTCGCCCTCGGGGAGAGGGTAGGGGAGGTACTCGTTGGCGTCCGGAATAGCAGTGGAAGTGTTAACGCGGTATTCGGTTTCCGAAACCTTCTCCACCACGGGCACCTCATTGTCGTACTCGTCCTGGATTTCGCCTACTAGCTCCTCCATAATGTCCTCGATGGTGACAATGCCGGAAACTCCGCCGAATTCGTCGCTCACGATGGCCATGTGCATGTGCTTGCGCTGAAACTGCCGCAGCAAGCGGTTGATCTTCTTGGTCTCAGGCACGAAGTAAGCAGGGCGCATGATCTTGGAGAGCACCATGGGCTCGTTGCGCCGGATGATTTGCAGCAAGTCTTTCACATAAAGCACACCCACAATGTTGTCGATGTTGCCTTCGTAAACGGGAATCCGCGAGAAACCCTCGTTGTACACGATTTCTAGGATACCATCTTGCGGTGTGTTTACATCAATGGCCGAAAGCTTGGTCCGAGGTACCATGATTTGCTTCACCATCCGGTCGTTGAACTCGAACACGTTTTCAATCATCTCGTGCTCCGAGTCCTGAATTTCACCGCTTTGCTTGCTCTGATCCAACAACAACCGAATTTCTTCGGCCGAGTGGGCCTCGGGGCCGTGCGTCACTTCGCCGCCTACCATCCGCGCCACCATATTGGAAAGCGTATTCAGCAACCAGATAAAGGGCTTGGTAATCCAGGCAAAGGCAAACAGCGGAACGGCAACCGCAATGGTGGTGTTTTCAGGTTTCTGAATAGCCAACACTTTGGGAGCCTGTTCGCCCAGCACGATGTGCAGCACCGTGATGATAGAGAAAGAGGTAACCAGCGAAATCTGGTGGACGGCCGTGGTGGAGAGAGTGATATGGAAATTGTCGATAACGGCCATTACCACTTCCGCCACTACGCTTTCCCCTATCCAACCCAAGGCCAGCGAGGCTAGGGTAATGCCTAGCTGAGTTGCCGATAAGTAAAAGTTCAGATCGTGCAACATACGCTGCACTAATTTAGCTAAGCGGTTGCCGCCCTGCGCTTTTATGTCGATTTGCGAAGAGCGAACCTTCACGAAGGCAAACTCTGCTGCCACAAAAAACCCGTTCACGAATACTAGGAGAACGGTAAGAAATATATTTAAAGCCATAGATCCGGGGGTCGGGCTCACGCGGCCCAGCTCCCTTGGTATTACAAAAGTACGGGATTCCGCCCAAGCGGTTCCGGTAGAGTTGTAGTTGTAGAGGGCTGATAAGAAATGTAGCTGCCAAAAAACCCCCAAACTCGTATGGCTGTTGCGCTTTCTACCGACCTTTGTTGTTCTGACGTTTTTCGCTGCTTTTTATTTTCCGATGACTTTCCTCAAGACTATTCTGCTGGGTCTGCTGCTCGTGCTCGTCACGGCGGCCGGGGCTACGGCCCAAATACTGAAGCCTACCACGCTTTCCACGGCGCTCAGCCAGACCACAGCAAAAGCAGGTGAGGAAGTGGACCTCATCGTCAATGCCCGCATCGACGATACCTGGCACCTCTACGCCACCGACTTCGACCCCGACCTGGGGCCCACGGCTTTCACATTTAACTTCACCAAAAGTCCCGCTTACGAACTCGTAGGACAACCAAAATCCATCAACTCGAAAAAGAAATTCGACGAGACGTGGAAAGGGGACATCACCTACTTCGATAAGACCGGCCAGATACGGCAACGCATTCGAGTGTTGCAGCCTGGGCCCCTCACCGTAGAAGTGGACGTGCAATACCAAACCTGCACCGACATCGACGGCCGCTGCATCCCTGGCGACGAAACGCTCAAATTCGGCCCCCTCATCGTGACGGGAACCGCCGTTCCCGCTAGCACTCCCAACAAAGCCAGCAAACCCGGTGCTCCTACTGGGGCAGTAGCCGCTCCTGCTTCGCCTTCCACTGCTGCCACTGCTCCTGCTGCTCCTTCCGTAGCCGCTTCCACTGATACTGCAACCGCTGCCCATTCCTCTACTGAAGCTACTGCTGCTACTGCTACCGCAGCTTCCGCTGTGCCTGCTCCTCACGCTGTAGAAACGGACCCTAGCAAAGGCGGTTTGTTGGCTTTTGCATTCGGCGCGTTCCTGTTTGGACTAGGCGCACTAATTACCCCGTGCGTGTTTCCGTTGATTCCCATGACTGTCTCGTTTTTCACGAGCGGCAATGATAGTCGGCAGCGTGGCATTTTGAAAGCCGTTGTGTATGGCCTCAGCATCATTGTGATTTATGTGCTGGTAGGTGTGGTAGTAGCGGCCTTGCTGGGCGAAGACGGTCCGAACCTTATAGCGACACATTGGCTGCCCAACCTGATTTTTTTCGTGGTATTTGTGGTGTTTGGGCTTTCCTTTCTGGGCCTCTTTGAAATCACGCTGCCGCATGGTGTAGTCAATAAGATTGATGCCCAAGCCGACAAAGGTGGCTGGGGGGGCGTGTTCTTTATGGCCCTCACGTTGGTGGTAGTGTCGTTCTCCTGTACAGGCCCTATCGTAGCTAGTATTCTAGGCTTAGCTTCGCGTGGAGAAAGAATTACCCCAGTCGTTGGCATGCTGGGCTTCTCCATGGCCTTTGCGTTGCCATTCACGCTGTTCGCTATTTTTCCAGCTTGGTTGAAAAGCTTGCCTCGCTCGGGTGGCTGGCTGAACACCGTGAAAGTGGTGCTTGGCTTTGTGGAACTGATGCTGGCGCTGAAATTCCTTAGCATGGTTGACTTAGCCTACCACTGGAACTTGCTCCCCCGCGACATTTATTTGGTGCTCTGGATTGCGCTGTCTGGTTTGCTAGGGCTATACCTGCTGGGCCGCTTTAAGCTCTCGCATGACTCCGACTTAGCGCACCTCAGCGTAGGTCGGCTGCTAATGGCTGTGCTGGCTTTCAGCTTCATGACGTACTTAATTCCGGGCCTATTTGGCGCCCCACTGCCGCTGCTGGCGGGTTACTTGCCCCCACAAACCAGCCGCGACTTCACCCTAGCTTCTCCTGCTGCCCCTGCAACCACCGCCGCTACCACCGCCAATGCGCTCTGCGAAGCACCTCGTTACAGTGAGTTCTTGGAGCTTCCCCATGGGTTGCAGGGTTTCTTTGATTTAGAGCAAGCACAGCGTTGCGCTCGTGCCTTAAACAAGCCCATCTTCATCGATTTCACGGGTCATGCTTGCGTGAACTGCCGCAAGATGGAAGCTACTGTGTGGAGTAATCCGCAAGTGCTGAAGCGCCTGCGCGAAGACTACGTGGTTGTAGCACTCTACGTGGACGATAAAACCGATCTGCCAGCTTCCGAGCACTACGTTTCCCGCCACGACGGCAAGCAAAAAACCACGCTGGGCAAGAAAAATGCCGACCTTCAGCTAACAGGCTTCAATGTAAATGCGCAGCCCTTCTACGTGTTGCTCAACCCCACCTCTCCCGCTGATTTGCAGCATACGCTAACCGCCCCCGTCGCCTACGAGCCCGATGCAGAAGCATTCGTTCGGTTTCTGGATGCCGGCTTGGCTAGTTACCGGCAGCAAACGCAACCAGTCGCAACACGATAGGTGCTGAGGGGTATGGCTACCAGGATGGTAAAGCGCCGCTTTAGGTGGTTGCCTCACTCACCAGTTGAAGCTGTACTGCAGTCGAAACTTACTGGAAGTAGTGGGATTTGCAGTACTCTAGTCGTTCTCAAACGGAAGAGCCCAGCTTGCAACAATTGCTGCTAGCTGGGCTCTTTGTTGGAATTTAACGTAGGGTTGACCAGAAGATTTGCATTTCTTTGCAGCCGATTCCAGGTAAAGGTGTCTGTATGGGAGACCTAAACGCTTGGAATTGGGCGAACCTACAGCAAACAAAAAGGCGACACCCACCCAGATGCCGCCCCTTGAAAAGGAACGCACCCACCCAGATACGTCCCGGTTTTCCCTCCTCACAATAATCTACCCAGTCGCTGTAGAAGAAGGATTCGAACCTCCACGGTGTAGTTAGCCGGCCGCCGGACCAGTTTTTCCCGAATCACCACCCCCGAGAGAGGAGGGTATGTCTGCCAGTTTCATCATTCTACAAGAATACCCTCAGCCGTTCGCATGAGATTATGACAAATTTAGTAAGTTGAATCTAATTGTAAAATTTTAGCAGGGAACTGCTCTGATATTTACAATATTTTTCAAAAAATGAAGTTTAGATTCCAATATAGATAATACACATCGCTCAAAATGGCTAAGAATTACGAACTTGACGACACCGACCGCAAAATCCTAGATCTGTTGATGCAAGATGCTAAGATGCCTTATACCGAAATCGCAAGAAAGGTGCATGTATCGGGAGGAACGGTGCATGTGCGCATGGCGCGCTTAGAAGAACTTGGCATTGTAAAGGGAGCTACTCTTCAGATCGACTACCAAAAGCTCGGTTATGGCGTGAATGCTTTCTTGGGTATTTATTTGTTGAAAAGCTCCGTATATGGCAGCGTAGCTGCGCAATTGCGTGAGATTCCGGAAGTAGTGAGCATTCACTTCACAACGGGCGCCTACGGAATTTTTGCTCGCATTGTATGCCGCGACACGCAACACCTGCGCGACGTACTTCATGATAAGATGCAGCTCATTGAGGGTATAGAGCGCACAGAAACTCTCATTTCGCTCGAGGAAACCTTGAATCGTCCGATTCAACTACTCCCCCAGTAAGAAAGTGGGCTGGCGCTCTTGTGCAGGCCTAATTCGCCAGAAATAGTGCGGGAAGGAACTTGTAACCAGCAATTGAGAGAGGGTTATCCTATGTGCTAGTTATGACTGGACAATGTCCAGCCTGCTTGTTTAAGTGCAAGTTATGTGGTATATTTCTAAAATATCCCACATAGCGCGCTCCCAATGAAAGCCTGTCTTATCATGTTTAGCGGATTGCTCTTGTCTTTATCGGCATCGGTATCTGCTCAGACAATGCCTGCCATTTACCTCAACGACCAGAACGTAGAGGCAGTGCCCGACAGTGCTACCCATTACCGATTGATAGACCACAAAAACGAGTTACTGGGCACGTATGCAATGCGTGAATACTCGCTCTCTGGTACGCTGCTGTTACGTGGTACCTTGTCTTCTATTGACCCCTTGATTCGCTCGGGGGTACTAACCTGGTACCATCCCAACGGCAGCAAAGCCGCCCAGGTACACTACCGTTCCGACGAAGCCGACGGTATCTATGTGGCCTGGTACGAAGACGGCCGCGTGAGTCAACGTGGCGAGTATGCACAAGGGCAGCGCGTAGGATCCTGGATTAGTGTGCACCGCAACGGGCAGAAACGCTCGAAGGGCACCTACACGATGGGGCAGCCTACTGGCGAGTGGCGCTATTATTACGATACCGGTCAGCTAAGCGCCATCGAACTGTTGAGCAGGGAAAAAGGGCCTGCCCTGGCCTTTTTCAACGAAGATGCATCACCATATGTAGGGCGGTTGCGGAAACGCCAGCTACCCCAGTTTCCGGGCGGTGAGGAGGCCCTGCTCAACTTTGTGGCGCACAATACCATCTACCCCAAGAACACCCGCCGCAAAGGCATTACTGGTAAGGTATATGTGCGCTATACAGTGGGCGAGGACGGTAGAGTAGGACAAGTAGCAGTAGTGCGCGGGCTAGCCCCAGAAGCCGACCAGGAAGCACGGCGCGTGGTAGCCAGCTTGCCCGTTTTCGAACCTGGCCGTGAGTACAACGTGCCTACTGCTATGACGTTTACTGTGCCCATCCATTTCGCGCCTAATTTCTCCTTGCTCAGCGGTATCCGTCCGCCACAAGTACCACCTACCGAGGCCCAAGCGGCTAACCCTGACGAGCTATACTGAGTGGTAATGGGCGCGGTAGCTTATGAATGCGCAACTGGCGCTGTGGCCAGTTAGGGAGGCACCAGCTAATAGGCTTCCCTGCATAACAGATTTGCTATAAACCAACAAAGCTCCCCCTTCCATAGAAGGGGGAGCTTTGTACTATAGCGCAGTGCACCGCCTAATTAAGCAGTTACTTGAGCATCAAGTTTCTGAGCCAATACGTGCTTTGGAACTGCACCTACTTGCTTGTCAACAACTTGGCCATTTTTGAACACGAGCAGCGTCGGGATGCTGCGGATGCCGAACTTGGCAGAGGTTTGTGGATTGGCGTCTACGTCAACTTTACCAATTACCACTTTGCCTTCATATTCACCAGCCAGCTCTTCTACAACAGGACCTACCATGCGGCAAGGGCCACACCATTCGGCCCAAAAGTCCACAAGCACAGGCTTATCGGAGTTGATTATTTCGTCGAAGTTAGCATCGGTAATTTCGATGGCTTTGTGTCCCATGTTAAAAGGGGTTAGTTGAAATGTGTGTGCTATTTACGGTCAAGCGGGCCGCAAGGTAGCGGATTGCGATTCAACAAGTCCCGGGCCGGAAAGTTCAGTTCGGACAGGTTGGCAGATTGTTTCTAGCAGGCGAAGAAGCACCCAACGCTACATTTCGCGCTTAAACTGCTTGTTGGGAGCTTGAAATTTATTGTTTGTTGGCCACAAATTGAAAGTCGCGCGCTTCATTTTGGGCTCGGCTACGGAGTTTGTAAAACACGTAGAGGTTGAAGAAGTGCATGCCTCCCAAAATCAAAATGATGGTGCCAAGCTTGATGCTAAGCGTTTCCACGGTTTGCTGATAGCTATTCACTGGGTCGTCGGAGCGGAGGGTGAGCGTGGCGTACCCGATGTTGATCAAGTAAAAGCCAGTGAGGAGTAATTTATTCACGGAGTCGGCCAGCGGCTCGTTGCCGTGGAATATATCGACCAAAAAAGTACGGCCGTTTGTGAAGAGCGTACGCGCAACCCACACCGTGAGCAGCACTGTAACCGGCAAATAAACGCCGTAGACCAACAAAAGGTAGTTCATGGGAAATGAAGAAAAAGAGTGAAAAAAGATAAACAAGCGCGAAAATCTCAAAGCAGGTTGTCCACTGCCTGCGCACACGTAGGGTAGTGGAAAGTGAAGCCGAGGTTTAGCAGCCGTTGGGGCACCACCTTGCGGCTTTTCAGAATTAATTCCGTTTCGGTTCGTAGCAGAAAGGCTCCTATTTCCAGCAGCCACACGGGTTGTGGCAAGCGGAATGCAGGACGGAGCGTGCGAGCCAGCAATGCATTGAACTCCCGGTTTGTCAGTGGCGTAGGAGCACAGACGTTGAAGACGCCTTCTTGGCCAGTGGCCGTCAGCAGAAATTCCACTGCGCGACAGAAATCTAGGATGTGTAGCCAGCTAATCCATTGGCTACCGCTGCCCTGCGGCGTACACAGACCGCGCTTCGCCAGTTTTGCCATCACCGGAAACGCGCCGCCATCAGCACCCAGCACAATAGAGGTTCGGAGTGCCACTCGCCGTGTTCTGGGCAAGTCAACGTCCCATAGCGCCGCTTCCCATGCCCGCGCTACTCCTGCTGAAAAGTCAGTGCCATTTGTGTCACTGGTTTCCGTGTTAGCGGGCTGTGCGCCAGTTGTATGGGAGTAGATGGTAGCAGTAGATGCATTTAGCCACACTTGTGGGGGATTCTGACAAGCGGCTATTGCCTCCCCCAGAATATGAGTGCTATCGACGCGGCTGTTGCTTATCTCGCGTTTGTTGGCCTCCGTGTAACGACAATCCACGGTACGGCCTGCCATATTAAGTAAGGCAGCTGCGCCTTCCAGCTCTGCCGCCCAAGCGCCAAGCGTCTGCGCATCCCATTGCACATGGTTGGGAGCCGTTGTGTTCTGCCTCCCAATCGTTACAATTCGGTAGCCTGCTTTCTTGAAGTACGCAGCTAAATGCTTGCCCAGAAATCCGTTGCCGCCGGCAATAACAAGTTTCGGTTGGTTTTCAGGGAAGCTATGCATGATTTGGAATCTTGGTGAATAAGGAAGCGCAACAACAAGGCATTTGATCTTATAGAATTTTCAAAAAATATTGAAACTTACAAGTAAAAAAATAAGCCTCACGCATTACCCAGGGCGCATTATTTTCATGAACGTGCTGATAAACCAGTTTTCATCGGCCTTGATGATCGTGGCAGCCGTACGGTCAGCTAGGTCAGCGAAGTTTTGGATGTTGCCAATCGTTTCAGAAAAAGCCTTGGCTTCGGCCTCAGAAACCGTAGAGGAAGATTCCACTTGCTTGATTTCGCTGAGCACGCGCATAATCGGCTCCAGTTCGCGCCGCCGCCGCTCTTTCATGATGAGCGTGGCCACCTTGTGAATGTCTTTCTCACCCGAGAAAAATTCGCGCCGCTCGCCAGGCCGTAGTTCCTTGCGCACCAAGCCCCAGTCCATTAGCGCCCGTACGTTCAGGTTGACGTTGCCTCTAGAAATCTGCAACTGCTCCATGATATCCTCGGTGCTCAACGCCCCCGCCGACACCAGCAGCAACGCGTGCACCTGTGCCATTGTGCGGCTCACGCCCCAGGCCGATCCCAGGGTACCCCAGCCTTCAATGAACTTGCGCTTGGCTTCTTCGAGTTGCATGGTGTAAATATAGGCGAGGGTTTTAAACTTTCAATAAAAATTGAAAGTTTATTTTGCTACACGTAGTAGATAAACTTTGCTTTGGTGTCGATGCTGTTTTGCAAGATGCCGGCGCGGAGGTTAGCCCCATTGCTATAAGTGCATTCATAGCCCAGCGCCAGCAACTGCTTGTACTTTAGGCTTCCCCCGTGTCGACGGTGTGCAGAAGCTCTACCCGTGTCGTAGAATCTAGCTCTATTATGCTCACTAGATACCCAAAATGAGCTTTTTTCTGGGTGAGCTCGGCGTCGTTTTTGGATAGCTTTCCAGCCAAGGTACTCCTTCCGGCATCACCGTATAGGGCGGACTTCTCCCGAAAGAGCGGATTTACACGCGAAGCACTCAAGTTGTTTATGCCCTTTTTTCTTCCTTAAACGCCACAGCACACAGTTACTGGTTCCGGTAACTGCGTGTTGTGGCGTAAGGTATAACGCACAAGAAGTAATTCGTCAGCCCGTTTACAGCACTATCCCCCCGGTTACCTCTAAGCGCTGGCCATTGAGCCAGCGGGCCGCATCGGTGCAGAGGAACGCGACGATGCCGCCGATATCGTCGGGCTCGGCCGTGCGGCCCAGGGCCGTGGCTTGGGCCACCCAAGCGCGCATCTCGGGTGTATCCGGCATCGCTCCGCCCCCAAAGACGGCGCCCGGGGCGACTACGTTGGCCGCAATGCCTCGGCTACCCAACTCCAGCGCCAGGTAACGCGTGAAGACCTCCACTGCTCCTTTCATGCTGGCATAGGCGGAAAAGCCCGCATAGGAACTACGCGCCGACACGGTGGAAACGTTGATGATCCGGCCGCCGTCGCGCAGCAGGGGCAGCGCCTGTTGCGTGAGGAAGTACACGCCCTTGAAGTGCACCTGGAGCATCTCATCAAACTGCCCCTCGGTTGTCTCACTAATGGGGGCGCTCAGGCTGGTGCCGGCGTTGTTGATGAGAAAGTCGAACCGGTCGGTAGCAAAGGTATCGGCCAGCACCGTGGTGACTTCAGCGAAAAACGCCTCGAAGGTGCGCAGTTCAGCTGCGTCGAGGGGCAGGGCCACGGCCCGGCGACCCAAGGCTGTGATGTCGGCGACCACAGCCGCCGCTTCGGCTTGCTGGCTGCGGTACGTGAGGATGACGTCGATGCCCTGTTGGGCTAGTTTGAGGGCCATGTCTTTGCCCAGGCCCCGGCTACCGCCGGTTACAAGCGCGATTTTGGAAGTATTCATACAGAGTGTATTTGCCGTATTACGTGAACACGACAAAGGTCCTCTAGCCTGCTGCCGGTGCGGTTGTATTAGCCAATCCGCTTCTTGTAGAAATCAAATTGGCACGGCGGGCAGCGGGCGAAACGCGCTGGGGCTTACGGCAGCATAGCGGCGGTAGAAGGGCGAGAAGTGGCACATCGACGAAGGCTAGGCTGTTGGCAATTTCCACTAGTGTCTGTTCCAGCAATATGCCTTCCGGAAAGAATAAGGGCAGTAGTGGACGCCCACTACTGCCCTTATTCTTTCCGGAATGGAATCGTATAACTCCTTAAATCAGCTGGCAGGCGTCAATTTCCATTTCCCGCATCCGGGCAATGAACGCTTTCGGCTCGATGCGGTAGCGACGCGAATAAGTGTCCACGGCCAAGTGTTCGTGGGGCTCCGCAAACTTGATTTCCAGCTTTTTGCTGCCCTGGCTTTCCTCTACCGCGGCCATGAACCGGTCCATGAAGGGCTCGGTGATGGTGCGCAGATCGAGCTGCACCCGCACGCCATTGGAGAGCTTCTCGGCCACGTGGAACAGCGGCTCCATGGTCATGATCTTGAACTCGAACTGATCGGAGTCGCGGAAACGCTGCTGGAACTTGCCGCGGATGAACATAGGCGGCACCTGCTCTTTGTCGTAGTTGCGGGGGTTGATGAGCGGGGAGAACTTCGAGTAGTCGTCGCGGAACAAGGCCAGGTTCAAACTTGATTCGTAGTCTTCCACGTTGAAGCTCACGAAGGGGTGGCCGGTCTTGGTGGTTTTGAACAACACATTGGAAATCAGCCCAGCCACCGATATGTCGCGGTTCTTGTAGTTCTCAATTTTGTCGAGGCCGCACGTGCAGTACGAGTCGATTTCCAGCTTGAAGTCGTCGAGCGGGTGACCGGACAGGTAGAAGCCTACCACTTCCTTTTCACGGCGCAGCTTCTCGGTGGGGCTCCACAGCTCCATGTCCTGAATCTTGGGCATGGGAATAGCCATCATGTCGCCGCCGCCTCCGAATAGGCTCTGCTGGGCCGATTCTTTAGCTGCTTGGTGCTGCTGGCCCACTTTCATGGCCTTCTCAATGACGTTCTGGTCACCACTCAGCGCCTCGATGTACTGGCGGCGGTGGTAGCGCTCGAACGAGTCGAAGGCACCGGCCTGGGCCATGCTTTCAAACGTTTTCTTGTTCACGGCCCGCAGGTTCACGCGGCGCGAGAAGTCGAAAATGTCGGCGTACGGACCGTTCTTGGTACGCTCCGTCACAATTTCTTCCACGGCAGCTTCGCCGGCACCCTTCACGGCAGCCATCCCAAAACGAATCTGGCCCTGCTTGTTCACGTTGAACTTCAAGATAGATTCGTTGACGTCGGGACCGAGTACGGCTACACCTTGCTTGCGAGCTTCCTCGATGAAGAACGTCACCTTCTTGATGTCGCCCATGTTGTTGGTGAGCACGGCGGCCATGTACTCGGCAGGGTAGTGGGCCTTGAGGTAGCCGGTCTGGTAAGCCACCACCGAGTAAGCGGCGGAGTGGGAGCGGTTGAAGCCGTAGGCCGCAAACTTTTCCATCACGTCGAACACCTCGTTGGCTTTCTTGGCCTTGATACCGTGTAGCTTCTCGGCGCCTTCCGTGAATTTCTCACGTTCCAGAGCCATCTTTTTCATGTCCTTCTTACCCATGGCGCGGCGCAGCAAGTCGGCGCCGCCGAGCGAGTAACCGGCCAGAATCTGGGCCGTTTGCATGATCTGCTCCTGGTACACCATGATGCCCTGCGAGTAGTTCAGGATGGGCTCTAACAACTCGTGCGGGTACTCTACCGGTTCGCGGCCGTGCTTGCGGTTGATGAAGTTCGGGATGAACTGCATCGGGCCCGGCCGGTACAGGGCGTTCATGGCAATCAGGTCCTCGATGTTGGTGGGCTTGAGGTCCTTGAGGTACATGCGCATACCCTCGGATTCAAACTGGAACGTGCCGATGGTGTCGCCGCGCTGGTAGAGCTCGTAGGTTTTCTGGTCGTCAATTGGAATAGCGTCGATGTCGATTTTAACGCCGTGGTTCTGCTCAATTAGGTTGATGGCATCGACGATAATAGTCAACGTCTTCAAGCCCAGGAAGTCCATCTTGAGCATCCCGGCACTCTCAATCACCTTGCCATCAAACTGCGTAACCAGCAGGTCCGAATCCTTGGAGGTGGAAACGGGAATGTACTTGGTGATGTCGTCGGGGGCAATGATGACGCCGGCGGCGTGGATGCCGGTGTTGCGGACTGAGCCTTCCAGCTTCTCGGCGAGGCGCAGGATATGGCCGCGCAGGTTGTCGGGCGCATCGTCGCGCCGGATCATATCCAGTTCCTGGTTTTCGGCAAACGCTTTGGCTAGTGTAGTACCCACTTGGTCGGGCACCATTTTCACCAGGTCGTTGGCCAGCGGCAAGGCCAGATCCATGGCCCGCGACACGTCCTTGATAGACGATTTGGCCGCCATGGTACCGAAGGTAATAATCTGAGCGACCTGCGTTTTACCGTACTTGTCCACCACGTAGTCGATGACTTTCTGACGGTTCACGTCGTCGAAGTCGATATCAATATCGGGCATGGACACGCGCTCCGGATTCAAGAAACGCTCGAACAGCAGCGAGTACTTGATGGGGTCAATGTTGGTGATACCAATGCAGTAGGCCACTGCCGAACCGGCCGCCGAGCCCCGGCCCGGCCCTACGGCCACGCCAATGTTGCGGCCGTGGTTGATGAAGTCTTGGGTGATGAGGAAGTAGCCCGCAAAGCCCATCGTCTCAATCACGCGCAGTTCGTAGTCCAGCCGCTCCTCGATTTCGGGCGTGCGCTCGGAGTAGCGGCGTTTTTCGCCCTCGAAAGCGCCCTTGAACGTGAGGTAACGTAGGAACGCGTCGGCAGTGGGGTGTTCGGCCGGGAGCGGAAAGTTGGGGAGCAAAATATCGCGCTGCAGCTTGGGCGGCGTGATTTTATCTACAATTTCGTTGGTGTTGTCTAAGCTCTCCGGCACGTCGGCGAAGAGGGCGTTCATCTCCGCCTGGGTCTTGAAGTAGAACTGGTCGTTGGCGAAACCGAAGCGGGCCCGAGGCTTGGGTCCCTGGGCTTCCTCGTCGATGCGCTGAAGCTGGCGACGGATGGTAGCATCCTGCGCCGACAAATGACGCAGGTTGTCGAGGTGGTCGTAGTGAACTTTGTTGTCCTGCGAAATCAGACGGAAATACTGCGTTTGGAAGTCGCCAACCGGAATGCTGTGCTCCTCGCCGGTATTCACGCACAGCAAAATGTCGTGCGGCGCGAAGTCGGTTTGGTCGACGTAGTGCGAGTCATTGGTGCAAATCACCTTCACGTTATACTTCTTGGCCAGGCTCAGCAGCACTTGGTTTACGTCTTCCTGGCTCTTGCCGGTGCCATCGAAATTCATCAGCCCGTGCCGCTGAATCTCGATATAGTAATCGTCCTCGAACACGTCCAGCCACCATTTCAGCAGCTCTTCGGCCTTGGCCTCACTCTCAAACAGAATGGCCTGCGGAATTTCAGCGCCAATGCAACACGACGTAGCAATCAGGCCCTCGTGATACTTGAGCAGAATCTCTTTGTCGATACGCGGGAACTTGGAGTACACGCCTTCGATAAAACTCATCGAGCAAAGCTTGCTCAGGTTATGGTAGCCGGCTTGGTCTTTGGCTAATAGCAGCTGGTGGTAGCGTTTGTCACGTTCGCCTTTTTCGCGGCTGAAGGCCTTCTTGTGGCGGTCTTCTACCATGTAGAACTCGCAGCCCACAATTGGCTTGACGTTGTACTTGTTGGCTTCTGCTACGAAGTTGAAGGCTCCGAACATGTTGCCGTGGTCGGTGAGGGCAACGGCGGGCATGCCATCGGCCTGCGCCTTTTTCATCAGGGCGCTGATGCTGGCCTGGCCATCAAGAAGAGAATATTGGGTGTGGGAATGCAGGTGCGAGAAAACGGCCATGGGCAATGCGCCTCCCGCCGTTAGGGCGCGAAGCGGACAGTAAAGTTACCCACGAAATGGCGGCAAGGAAAGAGTGCGCGGCAAGGGATTTTGGCGTATCACCGCAGCTCGTAATAAGGTGCTTCACGGGCTTTCTCCTTGCTACAAGGTGCTCAGCAGTGTCCGCAACCTGTTGGGGTGGCTCGGAAAAGGCTGGTTTTGTGTGGCCTACTGCGCCACATAATTTGGGTACTTCCCCTGCAGGCGGAACCCCATCTGCTGTAAACTAGTTAGCTTGCATACGCACTTGTATGTAGAATAGTATATATACTGGTGCATTGAGTACCAAAGGTGTTATTACTGCTATAGTATCTACAAAAGATTGTTAGTGCCTTGATAATCAAGTTCTTTAGGCTGCTTGCGTGCGCCCAAACGACTTTCTTTACTTTCGGGTTTCCTATCTAGCTTCTACATCACCCAAGGCCGGGCATACCGGTCAGTATTGTCTCCATGAAGCATTTGGCACCCCTCACTGATCCGGTTTATGACCAGACGGCTCCACTCTCTCGCTTCGGTCACTTTCTAGTACAGTTCATACAAGACAAACGGGATTTGCCCTTTGTGTACCTGATTCTGGAAATATCCTGTACGCTGCTGCCACTAGTAGCCGTACTGTTCTGGCCCAACCTCGACAGCCGAGTGTGGTGGGCGGCGCTGGCCGTGTACATGTTTCTGACCACGTTTTACTTTAAAGGGCCATTTGGGCTGATGCTGCATTGCACCAGCCACCGCATCTTGTTCAAGAAGAAGTACGCTCAATTCAACCACTACATTCCGTGGGTGATTGGGCCCTTGTTCGGGCAAACCCCCGAGACGTACTTCACCCACCACTTGGGCATGCATCACCCCGAGAACAACATGGAGCACGATGAAAGCTCCACGATGGATTATCAGCGTGACTCGATACTCAGCTTTGGCCGCTACTTGGGAAGCTTTTTTCTAGTAGGCATCCCGCGGCTAGCGCAATATTTCACGCGCAACCAGAAGCCAAAGCTGCGGCACCGTCTGCTGCGCGGCGAAGTGGTGTACATTGTGGCATGCATAGGGTTGGCGTTTGTGAATCTACCAGCAACGTTCGTGGTGCTGGTGCTGCCGGTGCTTGTAACGCGGGCGGTGATGATGCTCGGCAACTGGAGCCAGCACTCGTTTATTGATGCCAATGACCCCGGCAACTGCTACACCAATAGCGTAACCTGCATCAACACGAAATACAACCACAAGTGCTGGAACGACGGCTACCACATCAGCCACCACCTCAAGCCTGCGCTGCACTGGACGGAGCACCCCGCCGCCTTCCTAAAAGACGTGGATAAGTACGCGCAGAACGATGCCATTGTGTTCGACGGCATTCATTTCCTGCACATCTTCGCTTACCTCATGACCCGCCGCTACGACCTGCTAGCCCGGCACTTCGTGAACATCGGCAACCGCTATGCTTCCGACGCCGAAGTTATTTCTATGCTTAAGGTCCGTACCCAACGCATAGTGCCAGTGGTGTCATCGGAGCGAGTGGCAGCTTAAGGACGTAAACGATACTGAAGCAACCAAGAGAGTAGTAGGAACAACCTTTTAGCTTCTGCCCGAATCCTTTTTCGGCAATGTGCCTAACCTAAAAACGCAAGCGGCGTCTGCTATCGTAGCAGATGCCGCTTGCGTTTTTAGTACTAGTGGATAGGGCTACTTGGCCGGCTTGATAAGGAGGACTTCGCCAGGCCGCACGTTGAAGTCAGGCTTGCCATTCCACTCCATTATCTGCTTGATAGTGACGCCGTACTTGCGCGAAACGGCGTACATCGACTCGCCAGCCGCTACCGTATGGCGGACCGTGGCTACCTCGTTGACGGGCGCGGCGGCGGCTGGTTTTGTGGGGGCTGGCGCTGCACCCGCTGGCTTAACCGAGGGAACTGGTACTACCGGTGCCGGTGCCGAAGTGGTAGCAGTGGCTTGTGGCGCAGTAAGGCGCAACGCCTGACCCACGACCAGGGAAGGGTTATCAGGAAGGCTGTTCCACGCAATCAGGTCGGCGGGGCGCAGACCATAGCGGCGGGCCACGGCGTACAACCCCTCGCGTGGCTGCACCACGTGTAAGCCATTGCCTGGAATAGGCGCTATTGTGGTTGTAGCAGGTGGAGTGGTTGCTGGATTCTTTGTCGCTACCGGAGCAGGAGGGGCAACGGGTTTGGGGGCAGCGGGTGTAGCGGGTGCGGGCTTTGCAGGTGCCGTTGCCACAGCCTTGGGAACTGCTGTGTTAGCAGGGGCAGGAGTTGCCTCCACCTCAGCTGTTTGCAGCGTGTCGGTGCTGTCTGTTGCGGGAGCAAGCACGGGGGGCTCGTTCTTGGCTGGCTGACCACCATACACGGTGCGGGGAGTAGCCGGTGCTGGCGTAGCTGCGGTTTCAAGGGGCTGCGAAGGAGCGGGAAGCTCGTTGAGGTTTTCAGTCACCGCGTCCGTGGCGCTGTCAGGTTGGGTTACGAGGCCCTGGGTAACCAACGTGGAGTCAGTTACTTCTACGGCGTCTTCCACTACGCGGGAAGCTTCCGAGGTTTTGCCCCGGTAAGGCTCTGTGCTATCAATCTGACGCTTTTTGGGCGCTGTTGCAACGGGTGCCGGCGGCGCAGCTGGCTTGCTAGCAGGGCGTTCAAAGGCCGCCAAGGCAGCAGAGTTCTTACTATCAGCATATTCGATGGCCACGTCGCGGGGGCGGGTGTGTTGCAACCACAGAATGCGGCCCGGCCGAAGCTCCTCGTTGCGGGCCATACGGTTCTTGCTGAAAATAGCCTTGGCCCGGATGCCGTACTTCTGCGACACCGCAGCCACACTCTCGCCGGTTTGGGCTACGTGGTATTCGCTGGCTGCTTTGTCGCGCTTTTTCTGCACGAAGTACGGCTGGCCGGGCACCAAGTTGTCGAAGGCAAACAGGTCATTGAACTGCATGAACTTGCGCACCTTCAGGTTGGCGCGCTTTGCCAGGCTTTCCTTGGTGTCACCGGGCAGGGCTATCAGGGCGCGGATGCCGTTAACACGCACGTACTCGGCGTTTTGGGGGTCGGTTTCGGGCTTGTTAAGCAGCTGGCCGGAAGTAGCATTCTTCTGCTGAGCCGCAATGGCCGTAAGCTGAATAGCGTCCACTACCGGAACGATAATCGTGTAAATTTTATCGTTCGGGACGGTGGTGGTCAGCAGCCAGCGGTTGTGGCGCGCCATTTCGGCAGGGTCGGTTTGCAGGGTCTGAGCAATGTTGACCAGCGTAAAGCCAGCTGGTGCCGGAAACTCCTGAAAAGTGAGAGGCGGCTTCGGATTCTGACCCACGGCCGGCTCGTACGCCACCTTATGCGCCAGCATGGTCAGAATGTAGGGGTGGGTTTTCTCGGAGATTTCCACCTCCGTAGCGTCGAAATCAGTAGGTAGCGTGTACGACTTCACCCCGCCCGAACCCAAATTGTAGCTCAACAGCGTGTTAACCCAGTTGTGCAGCGGGTTGTTGTTGCGCTTCAGGTACTTGGCTGCTGCGTGCGTGGAGGCCACAATATGCTTGCGCTCGTCCACTACATCCGTCATAACCAGTCCATAGTCGAGAGCGGTTTCGCGCTTGAACTGCCAGTAACCAACGGCGTCATGAATGCTTTGCGCATCTCCTTGAAGGCCGCTTTCCTGCACGGCCAAGTAGCGGAAGTCCAGCGGCACGGCCTCTTCTTGCAATACCCGGTCAATGATAGGGAAGTAGGCGTCGGCGAGGTTGACGCGGGCTTGGAACGAGGAAGCGTGGCTGCGTAAGGCATCCACTTTTTGCTGCACTGCTTTCTGGCCACCGTTGGTGAAGCGCAGGTGCAGGCCTGCGAAATCTAGCTCGGCCGGAACCGGCACACTCTGGGCACCGGCCCACAGTGGCAAGCAGCACAGCAGTGCAAAAAGAATACGTTTCATAGTCAAGGCAAGTGCGAAGCCCTGGCTGCGCTACGGTTGCCCATCCAGACTCCAATAGTACAAAGTAGGCGAAAAAATGCCGGAAAGGCGGTTTCAAGCCCACGCCTGGGCGGGATGCCTGCCTGATGTAGCATGCAAAAGGGTGGGATTCGACAGCGGTTTGTTGACCGATAGTGCCAAATCCCGCCCTTTCATTCCGCCTAAGCGGGAAAGCAAGCTCGGTTACAAGCCCCCACCGGGCCGGTCGAAACCGCCTCCGCCAGGTCGGCCTCCGCCCTCGGGCCGGAACCCGCCTGGGCGTCGTTCCCTTGGCTGCTCGTCGCCGGGAGCCGCGTCCGGGCGGCCGTTGCCAGCAAAGCTGCGGATGTTGTAGGTGAACATCAGCATCAGGTAGCGCTGCAGAATATTGGTGCGCACGTCTTCGGTGTACGCCGAGGTGTTGTTGACCTGAATGCTGTTGTTCTGGCCCAGCAAATCGAAGGCGAAAAGTTTAATCTCGGCCTGCTGCTTGGCCATAAACTTCTTGCCTATTGAGGCATTCCACAGCACAAAACTCTGGTTGAAGCCCGCCGACAAACCATTGTAGTATTGGTGGTTGACGTCGGATTGCAGCGTAATACCTTTGGTGATAATCCAGGAAAGGCGCAACGACGTGTTCTGCCGGAAGTATTGCCGGTTGAGCTGCTGCTGCAAGCTGTTGCGCACGTAGTTCTGGCTGGAATTCGAGGAAATAGTGAAGTCCAGTTCGGGGCTGATATTGCTGCTCAGCACCACCCCCAACCCACCAGATGGCGTTCGGCTGTAGTTGAGTTCGTTGAAAACCAAGCCCGGCGTTTGCGAAAAGCCAACGTTGCCATTAATATTTAGATTGGACTTGATGAAGGACAACGGCAAGCTGTAGTTGGCGAACGAGCGTACCGAATACTGCTGATCCAAGTTCACGGGCCGAGTAAGCTGACCGCCCACTGGTATCACCACGCCCGCTACCGTGAGGGGCTCCGATGTGGCGTAGATGGTACTATTAGTGATGTAGTTGTTGGTGACCGAGCCGTTGAGGGCCACAAAAAACGAGGTGGACTTCTCGGGTACCGCCGAAGAAAAGCGGATGTTCACGTTGTGCTGGGTTGCCTGCAACAAATCCGGGTTACCGGCTGTGAGCTGCAGCGGGTTGGTATTGTTCACCACTTCCTGCAACTGACCGATGCTCGGCGCATTGGTGTTGACGCGGTAGAACAGGCGCAGATTCTGCTGGCGCGAAAAATTGTAGCGCAGCTGGGCGTTGGGCAGTACGTTCAGGAAAGAGCGTTCCGTGAGAGCGGCCCGCGGAAACTCTTGGTCGCTGCGTAGCTGGGCGTGCTGCACCGTAGCGCCTACTGTCCACTGCAGCTCCTTGTTCTGGTAGCGGTAGGTCAGGCCCCCCGAGTTGGTGAGGTAGCGGCTCTCGAACACGCTGCTGAGCGTGTCGTTGAGTTGGTTGTAGGCTTCCTCCCCCAGAACGTAGTCGTAGGTGCGCTTGTCGGACTGGTTGGGCGTATAGGAGAGGCGGTATTCCGCTTGCAGCTGGCTGTATTGGCTGATGGGCTCCGTGTAGTTAAGGTTGCCATTCCAGGTCCAGCCCGTCTGGTCGAGGTTGGAAAACTGGTTGAGCGAGCTGATGCGCGTAACCGAGTCGCGGCTTGATTCGGTGTCGGATAACAGTGTGTTGTCGCCGTTACGGGTGTTGTAGCCAGTGTTCAGGCCCACCGACGCGGTGCGGCCGCGCTTTGCAAAACGGTGCCGGTACTGCAGTTGGTTGTTGGCGTTGATACCCGTGTTGGCCGACCGGTAGCTGCTGGTGTTGCTGCCTTGCGTGAACTCCGGCTCGCCTTCGTTGACCTGGAACGTGCGGCCCTCAAGCGAACTATTGCTTGTGTTGCGCTGCACCGAAATGCGGGGCTGCCAAATAATGGAGTTAGCTGAGTCGAAGCGGTGCTCCAGGCGCACATTGAAACGGTTGTTGATGTTGCGGCTGGTAGCCAGCGAGTTTTCGTTGTAGCGCTGGTCGAGGGGCCGGTCGGGGGGAGCCACGTACCGACGCAGCAGGCTGGTGGAGGCCGTGTTGTCGGTTAGGTTGAAAAAATAGCTGCTGGTTAGCTCGGTGTTTTTTCCCCAAGAATTGGAGTAGTTGAGCCCGACGGCATTGGTTCGCGAGATACCGCCGGTTTGGTTGACCAGGAAGTCGCCGGAGTTGTTGCTGCCTCCGCCGCCACCCCCACGGCCACCCCGGCCGCCACCGCCCCCACCCGAGCCGCCCACTACTCCTAGCAAGTCGTCGGTGCCGAAATTTTGCTCGTTGATGTTGTTGCTCTGGGCCACAATCGACATGCGCTGCTTGCCCTTGAACGAGTTCAGGTTGCCGCTCACGCGGTACCGGTCGTCTTGAGGGCCGTAGCCCGCCAGCACGCGTCCAAATTGCCCGTTCCGAAACTGCGGTTTCGTGACGATGTTGATGGTTTTCTGCTGATTGCCGTCGTCGAAGCCCGTGAACTGAGCTTGGTCGGAGGCGCGGTCATAAACCTGGATTTTGTCGATTACCTCGGCTGGAATGTTCTTGAGTACGGCGTCGGGGTCGTTGCCGAAAAACTCTTTGCCATCTACTAGTACCCGCTGTACTTGCTCGCCCTGGGCCTGCACTTTACCCGTGGTGGGGTCCACTACCACCCCCGGCATCTTCGTAATAAGGTCTTGGGCGTTGGCATCAGGATTGGTTTTGTAGGAGCCGGCGTTGAACTGCGACGTATCTCCTTTCTGGATGGCTGCGGCTGCTTTGCCTACCACTTCCACCCCTTTCAGCGTCACGCCCCCCGTGCTCAGCGCCACTGTGCCGAGCACTAACGGCTGAGCGGTTAGGGTGAGTTGCTGCCGCAGGGTTTGGTAGCCCAAAAACGAAACCACCATTTCGTAGCGGCCCGCGGCCAGGTCCGGCACCCGGAAGTTGCCCTCCACGTCGGCGGCGGCACCGCTTTTCACCGAGTCAGCGGCCAGCTTCCGAATCAGTACGTTGGCCCCAATAAGAGGCGTCTGGTTGGTGGCATCCAGAATGCGCCCGCTGATAGAACTGGTTTGAGCCCAGGCGGTTCCGAAACTTATAGATAACAATAGTAACAGCAGTAGAAAACGTTGGGGCATCACGTAGAGATAAGGGTTCACTTGGGCATAGACGCAAACCAAGTCCCAACGTTTAATCACTGCTACCGCAAACAAGCGCAAAAGGCAAACTGGGTTGGCGGTGCCTGTTCCGTTCGTCCTGTACGGCAGGGCAGGCTCGCCAACCCATAACCGGCGAAACATGCGCTACGCACGCCTTACGCGGTACCAGCAATTGTTACAGCTTGCGAACCAACAGCAACCCGTCGCGCAGCGGTAGAAACACATTTTCCACCCGCGGGTCAGCTTGCACTTTGTTGTTGAAGGCTCGAACAGCGTGCGTGTCTTTGTCGGAAGGTTTTACGGGGTAAGAGTCCAGTACTTTGTTGCCCCAAAGTACATTGTCGATGAGCACGAACCCCCCTGTACTTACCTGCGGCAGCACCAACTCGTAGTAGGTGTCGTTGTTGATTTTGTCGGCATCAATGAACACCAAATCCCACGGCCCACCCAATGCGGGCACCAGGTCAGCAGCGGCGCCAATATGCAGATGCACCCGTTCCGTCAGGGCTGCGGCGCTGATGTAGCGCCGAATCCTAGTTTCCAGCTCCGGGTTGAATTCCACTGTGTGCAGTTCCCCATCTGGGGCCAGCCCTTCGGCCAGGCACAGCGCGGCATAGCCCGTGAAGGTGCCTAGCTCGAGTACCCGCTGGGGCCGCACCATGTGGCTGATCATGCTCAGCAGCCGCCCCTGTGCATGCCCGGAAAGCATGCGTGCGTGGAGCATCTGCACGTGCGTCTCGCGGTTGAGCTGGGCCAACAGGGGTGGTTCGGAACTGGTATGCTGGTCGGCGTAGCGCTGTATTTCGTCGTCGGGCATCAACTATAGCGTGTTTTATTCATTGGTGGCAATGGGAACCAGCCGAAACAAAAGTACCTGGAAGCCGGCCTTGCCCCGCGCAAATTCGTGCCCGACAATGCGGTACAGCCCTTCGTAGCGGAAACACTCGCCGGCTTCGCACGGCACCCGATGAAAGACCCGCACGGGTAGGCCGGTTTCCTGGCTGCGCCGCAGCGCCAGGTTGCGGCCAACCATTTCCTGGTCGGTTACTTGCTTGCCAGTTTGCAGGTCGCGCCCGCCACTGCCCGAGTAAATGATTTCGTCTTCGCTGAAGGCATCATCTTCGTAGGCACCGGCTAACACAATAGAATCGGCGCCTTCGGTTTGGCTACCGCTCACACCCGCCCGGCGCGGCTTGTGCAGCCCCGTTAGGCTCAGTTCCAGCCGATTAGCAAATAAGTCGCCGGGCCGATAGGTGCCTACATGACCGAATACACGCATAGGGTACAGTGAAGCAGGAAGTGGTACGTTACGGAGGCAGCAGCGCACTGTATGCTAGCTGGTAAGCAGAAACGTCTACTTCTTCCTCGGCAGCTTCACCTCTGGCACGTACTGCAATACACTTAGATTGTCTTCGCGCAGCACATCATTGGCTAGCTCCAACAATTCCGAAGACGTAACGGCCCGCACCCGGTCGAAGATTTCATTGATGGATTCTACGCGGCCTAGGTCCAGGGTGCTTTTGGCTAGCAGCTGCATCAACCCGCCGTTGCTTTCTTCGGCCATGGCCATTTGGCCCATCAACTGCTCTTTGGACGTGTGCAGCTGTGCCGTGCCCAACGCTTGTTCGCGCAGGCGCTTCAGCTCTTTCTGGACCAGCGCAATCGTGCGGTTAACTTGCTTTTTCTCGGTGCCGAAGTAAATGCCGAACAGGCCCGTATCGGTGTAAGGCGAATACGTGGCGTCGATGGTATATACCAAGCCGTACTTCTCCCGGATGCCTAAGTTCAAGCGGGAGTTCATGCCAGGGCCACCCAAGATGTTGCTAAGCATGAAAAACGGAATCCGGCGCGGGTCGTTGATGGCATAGGCTGGGCCCCCAATCAGACAATGTGCCTGCGAAATAGGGCGGTGCTCTAGCCGGTCAACGCGTTGGTTGCCGCTGAAAGCCGTGCGCGGACGAGGGCCGAGCCGGGCTGGCAGGGGCGCCAGAAACTTATCGGCCAGCCGCTTCACTTCCTTGAACGGCAGGTTGCTGACCGAGCTAAATACCAGCCGGTCGGTGCGGATGTTTTCGGTCAGGAACTGCCGGAAATCAGGCTGCTGGAAGCTACTGACGCTTTCCCGCGTGCCCAAAATGTTGTGCCCCAACGAATGGCCGCCAAATACCACATCATCGAAATCGTCGATAATGGCATCTTCGGGTGCATCCTCGTACATCGACATTTCTTCCAGAATCACGCCGCGCTCCTTCTCTATTTCCTTTTCAGGAAAAACTGAGTTGAACGTGAGGTCCGTTAGTAGCTCGAAGGCCCGCTCGAAATGCGTGCTTAGCAGGGAGGCGTAAAAACAGATTTTCTCTTTGGTGGTATACGCATTCAGCTCGCCGCCCACGGTTTCGAGCCGGTTGAGGATGTGAAAGCTCTTGCGCTTTTCGGTGCCTTTAAAGGCCATGTGCTCCCAGAAGTGCGCGAGGCCTTGCTGCTCGGGCCTCTCGTCGCGGGAACCAATATCAAGCAGAAAGCCAAGGTGCGCGATTTTGGTGTGCAGCACCTGCTTGTGCAAAACCCGGATGCCATTAGGCAACTCGTACTGGTCGTAATCAGACATTTACTGAAATCTTGGAAGCGGAAGGTCGGAGGGACTACTCTTTGCTGTCCCGGTCTTGTATAACCAATCAGCCGGGCTGTTGGGTTTCCAAGAAATACAAAGGTACTCGCCGATTGCCTGAAAGCGGCTGCCCGCTAGGCTTGGCTTGAAGCCACTCGTTCAGGACAAGGTCAGGCTGCTGCCTTGCTCGGAAGCCGCCGAAACCTGGGGCGGGTTGCGGGTATATAGCTCGGCTTCGGCTAGCACTGCTAAGAGCTGCGCGGTTTCAATACCGTGGGCACAGCGGAAATGGGTGAGGGGGCACTTCTGATAGCCATGCAGCCCGCAAGGCCGGCAAGCCAACGGCTCCGGAATCTCCACAATCCGCGCAAACGTACTTAGGGGGCCGAAGCCGAAAGCAGGCACCGTAGAGCAATACACGGCGCAGGTTGGGGCGTCCACTGCTGAGCACAAATGCATAGGGGCCGAGTCGTTGACATAGTTCAGGACCGCCCCGCGTATAAGTACCGCAGATGCCAGCAACGAGAGTTTGCCCGCCAGGTTCACCACATTGGGCCGGGAGCTGGCTTGCCGCAGCACCTCACACGCCGCTACATCGGGCGGGCCACCGAGCAGATAAACGCGGTAGTGAGCTGGCAGCGCAGCCAATAGCTTCATCCACTGCTCCTGCGGAAACTGCTTGGTAAACCACACGGAGGTAGGTGCAATACACAGATACGGCCCGTCGGTGGTGTAGGGTGCGGCAGCGGCTTCGTCGGCGGGAGTGGGGTAGAGGCGCGGCGGCACCAGCGGGCCTTGGTAGGCTGGGTCCAGCAGCTGCAAGTTGCGCGTCACCTCGTGCACCCCTGCCCCCATGACGTGGGGCAACGCCCGCGTGAAACGGAAGGCAAACGGGTTTTTCTGGAAACCAACCCGCTCCAGCGCGCCCGAGAAAGCCGTCAGAAAGCCGGTGGAGGCGAAACGCTGAAGCGTCACGACGCGGCTGTAGCCGGCGCGCCGCACTTGCTGGAGTAGCTGCCACAGCCCCCGGTATTTGTCTTGCTTCTTGTCCCATATCAACACGTGCCGTACATGCGGATGCTGCTGTATAAGGCCTTCGTTGCCCTTGCGCACCAGAAAATCCACGGGCGTGTTGGGCTCGGCCCGGTGCAGGTGTTCCAGAAGGGCCGTCGCCAGAATCACGTCGCCAATGAAAGCGGTTTGAATAAGCAAGACAGCACCGGAGGGAGCAGAAGACATATTGGTTGAAAGAATCGGGTCGTAAGTAAAAGTACAGAGAAGCAAACGGAATAGTTGCGCGGCAAAATTCCGGCTTTCGTAGCACTAGAAGGCGTTTGGTTTACGGCTATTCTGGCCAAACTTCTAACTTGCGGCCAGCGTGCCGCGGGTACGCCTTTCTTGTTCTCCTTAATTTCCGCTCATGCGCTACGGCCCGATTTCTCCCGAGCTTTTCATTCAGAACCGTCGCAACTTCACGGCACTGCTGCCTCCTGCGTCGTTGGCTATATTCCACTCCAACGACATCATGCCCACCAACGCCGACGGCACCATGGCCTTCCGGCAGAACAATGACCTGTTTTATCTGGCCGGGGTCGATCAGGAGGAAAGCATCCTCGTGATTTTTCCGGATGCCGTGCTGCCGCAGTACCGCGAAATCCTGTTTCTCAAAGAAACCAGTGAGCACATCCTGGTGTGGGAAGGCTACAAGCTAACCAAAGACGAAGCCCGCGCCCAGTCGGGTGTGCCCACTATCATGTGGCTGGAATCGTTTAAGTCGGTGCTGCCGGCACTCATGAACGAAGCGGAAAACGTGTTTCTGAACACCAACGAGCACATTCGGGCCGTGGTGGAAGTGGAAACGCGTGATGCCCGCTTCATCAAGTGGATTCGCGAAGCGTATCCGCTGCACACCTACCGCCGGGCTGCTCCGCTGCTGCACCATCTGCGGGCCATTAAGAGTGCCGAGGAAATCCGGCTGATGCAGCGCGCCGCCGACATCACCGACAAAGCCTTTCGCCGGCTGCTCGGTTTTGTGAAGCCCGGCGTGATGGAATACGAAATTGAGGCCGAGATTTTCCACGAGTTTCTGCGCAACGGCTCCCGTGGCCCGGCCTACGGCAGTATCATTGCCTCGGGAGCCAATGCCTGCATTCTGCACTACGTCAGCAACGACCGAGAATGCCAGGATGGGGATGTCATGCTGCTCGACTTCGGGGCCGAGTACGCCAACTATGCCGCCGACCTTTCCCGCTCTATCCCCGTTAACGGTACGTTCACCAAACGCCAGCGCGACGTGTACCAAGCCGTGTTGCAGGTGATGAAGCAGGCAACTGCCCAGCTGGTTGCCGGCAATAACATAGAGGAGTACCATGCGGCCGTTGGGCGGACCATGGAGCAGGAACTAATCAAGCTTGATTTGCTGAACGCCAACGACGTCAAAAACCAAGACCCAGCAGCTCCGCTTTATAAGAAGTACTTCATGCACGGTACGTCTCACTACTTGGGCCTCGATGTGCATGACGTAGGGGCCAAGTACCGGGTGTTCGAGCCCGGGATGGTGTATACGTGCGAGCCCGGAATCTACATTCGGGAAGAAGGTCTAGGAATACGCCTCGAAAACGACATCCTGATAACGGCATCTGGCAACCAAGACCTGATGAAGAATATCCCCTTGGAAGCCGATGACATTGAAGCCCTGATGCGCGCTGCCCGATAAGCGTATTCCGAGTAAAAGCACCTGAACTAAGCCGCCCAACTGTATTGGGCGGCTTTTTTTATGGATTTATCAAGGAAAAAAATAAAAACTCTATGTTTAGCAGGAAGTACGCCTCAGATGTGCCCTAATGGCGTTGGGAGGCTGAAAATCAGCGGGGATAGGCAAAGTACAGCTGTCTGGAAAGTGAGTGATAATATGGTAAAACAGCAATAAGTAGTAGTGCATTAACCTATGGCAATACAACTTTCCTAAATGCGGACAAGTATAGTAGCCTGTTTCCGGTTCTCGTCGTCCCCCGACGTGCCGGAATTGTCTGTACCCTAAATCTCTCACCTATGAGACACCTGCTTACCATCAGCACAGCGCTGGGACTCACGCTGCTGGCGGCGGCCCCCAAAGCGCAAGCCCAAAGCGCCGACCGCAAAACGGCCATCAGTCTTTACGGCAGCGCCTATCAGTACAAGGGCAACTATGGCTCTGATTTCTGGAAGTGGGACCGTAATTTCTACGGCCCGGGCATTTCTATCAACCGCTACATCGCGCCGGGCTTCGACTTGGGCTTACAGGCGGACTACGCTGAGCTCAAGAGCGAATTGACGAGTGGCCCAACCTACTTCACCAACAACGTCGTTAACATCGGCTTGCCGCTCAAGTTCAAGTTGAACAACGGCTGGGCTCTGAAAGAAGACGCTGTAGTACAGCCCTACCTGTCGTTGACGCCCGGCTTGACGTTGACCAGCCTAGAAGGTAGCTACAATGGCCAAGGGCTTAACGGCGACGACCGCCACTTCTCGCTGAAAGGTGCCGCCGGTATCAACTTCCGTATCAGTGATGCTGTCGGCATTTTCGTGCAGACCGCCCAAGTAGTACCATTCGGTGCCAACCTGGACGGGGTACCAACCCGCGACGAGGATAGCTTCGATGACCGTTACCTGCAGCACACTGCCGGTCTGACTATTGCTTTTGGTAAGCCAAAAGACGAAGACGGCGACGGTGTTCCAGACCGCAAAGATAAATGCCCGGCTACCCCTGCTGGCGTAGCCGTAGACGAAACCGGTTGCCCCCTCGACGGCGACAAAGACGGTGTTCCAGATTACCAAGATAAGTGCCCAACTGAGGCCGGTACTGCTGCCCTCGAAGGCTGCCCCGACAAAGATGGCGACGGTGTACGTGACTCGGAAGACGAGTGCCCCGACCAGGCTGGTACTGCTGCACTGCGCGGCTGCCCAGATGCTGACGGTGACGGCGTAGCCGACAAAAACGATAAGTGCCCTGATACCCCAGCCGGTACGCAAGTGGATGCCACTGGTTGCCCACTCGTAGTTGACGCTGACGGCGACGGTGTTCCAGATGCGCAGGATACTTGCCCGAACACGCCGGCCGGTACTCGTGTAGATGCCAACGGTTGCCCGCTGACCATCGACCCAGCTGTACAGAAACTGGAGCAGCCTATCCGCTTCGCTACGAACAGCACGGTTATCACGACCAGCTCGTATCCTAAGCTGAACAAGATGATCCAGGCTCTGAAAGACCACCCCGAGTATAGCATCCGTGTAATCGGTCATGCTGACAGCCGTGGTACTGATGAGTTCAACCAAGCACTGTCGGAGCGTCGTGCAAACTCGGTGAAGCGTTACTTCACGGGCAAGCAAGTTGATCCAACCCGCGTGGTAACGGAAGGTCGTGGTGAAGGTGAGCCAGCTGCTCCTAACACTTCGAAAACCAACATGTCGAAAAACCGTCGTGTAGAATTCAAGTTCGAGTTCTTCATCCCCGGTCAGCCACAGCCATAAGGCACGGCAAAGCGACAAATGAAAAGCGGCGGGCCATTCGGTCCGCCGCTTTTTTTGTGGCTACAATGGCCTGCCAAGCATCTAGCGCTACTTTTTTATGCAGTGCTAAACAGTGGCTTCTCTTCTATATATAGTGATTACTATTGATAATCAGGTGGTTACAGTTGCAAATGCAATGTGTTAGCACTTAATAAAGAAATTATGACAAAATCTTCAAGCCAAGTAAGCAACCTAAACAGCAACGGAACGGTATAGGACGCTACAACCCAACCTAACAGTCGAGCTTTCGGCTGCACACTTAACTTCACTTCACCTCATCTCACGTACATGAGACACCTATTCTCAACCGGCGCTCTGCTGGGGCTTACGCTGCTAGGGGGAGCCCCCAAAGCGCAGGCTCAAAGTGCCGATCGCAAAACGGCCATCAGCCTCTATGGCAGCGCTTATCAGTACAAGGGCAACTACGGCACCGACTACTGGAAGTGGGACCGTAACTTCTACGGCCCCGGCATTACCATCAACCGCTACATCGCGCCAGGCTTCGATTTGGGCTTGCAAGCCGATTATGTTGAGTTCAAGAGCGAGCTGGGTGGTTCGAATGGCTCGAACTCCTTCACCAACAATGTGGTGAACATTGCATTGCCGCTCAAATTCAAGCTCAACAATGGATGGGCCTTGAAAGAGGATGCCGTTATCCAGCCCTATCTGTCGTTGGCTCCGGGTCTGACGCTGACCAGCTTGGAGGGTAGCTACAATGGCCAAGGGCTTAATGATGACGACCGTTACTTCTCGCTGAAAGGCGCAGCTGGTATTAACTTCCGTATCAGCGATGCTGTCGGCATTTTCGTGCAGACGGCGCAGGTGGTGCCGTTCAGTGCCAACCTTGATGGAGTGCCTAACCGCGACGCAAACCGATTTGACGACCGGTATCTGCAGCACTCCGCCGGCCTGACTGTCGCTCTTGGCAAAGCCAAAGACGAGGATGGTGACGGGGTATCCGACCGCAAAGATAAATGCCCTGCTACGCCTGCTGGCGTAGCCGTAGACGAAACCGGTTGCCCCCTCGACGGCGACAAAGACGGTGTTCCAGATTACCAAGACAAGTGCCCCACCGAAGCTGGCCTGCCAGCCCTGGAAGGCTGCCCAGACAAAGACGGCGACGGTGTGCGCGACGGTGATGATAAATGCCCTGACACTCCTGGCAAACCTGAACTGCAAGGCTGCCCAGATGCCGACGGCGACGGTGTAATCGACTCTGCCGACAAGTGCCCGAACACCCCAGCCGGTGTGGCAGTAGACGCCAGCGGTTGCCCACTCGACCGTGACAGCGACGGTGTGCCTGATTTCCAGGATCGTTGCCCTGACCGTGCTGGTCCGGCTTCCAACCGTGGTTGCCCTGAAATGAAGGTAGAAGAGAAGAAGAAGCTGCAGGAGGCTACCAAGTTCATCCAGTTCGAGTTCAACAAGGCCACGCTCAAGCCCTCGTCGTACCCAACCCTCGACGGATTGGTGGAACTGCTTAATGCTTACCCCGATTACAACTTGGGCATTTCGGCCCACGCCGATAACAAGGGTGACGACGCCTACAACCTGCGTCTGTCGGACGAGCGGGCTGCTTCGGCCCGGGCCTACATGTTGAGCAAAGGCATGACCGACACCCGCATCGTGTCGCACGGGTATGGAGAAAGCAAGCCAATTGCGGACAATGCTACCGAAGCAGGCCGTGCACTCAACCGCCGAGTTGAATTCGATGTGTATCTGCCCGATGATCCGAATCCAGCAGAAACAAAGTACGGTCCGGCCCCGGAAATTCCAGCCGCCCCAGTAAAAGCAGCACCTACGGCGCCCGTGAAAAAAGCTCCGGCTCGTAAAGCCCCCGTGCGCAAAGCTGCACCGCGCAAGAAGTAAGGCAGTCGGCCAATTGGTTCACCGTCTAGCAACACAAAAGCGGCCTGCTCCAAGAGAGCAGGCCGCTTTTGTGTTCTATATGTACGCAAGTGCTATAGGTGTATGGTTTCGTATACTATAGCCAATAAGGCAATTTTATGGGTATAGGATGCCTCATGCAACGCCTCCAATAAAGCCCATCAACAAATACCTTCTAATAGGTTCCTGTTTCTATAAGGGGCTGAGGAAAGTGTGAGAAGAATACAGTCTATCAGTCAATATAAAAGGGCCGCTCTTATTAGAGCGGCCCTTTTATATTGATGAATGTTACGACCGAACTAGATAACTGTCAGACGTATGCTGGAAAAGTAGCGTGGCGTACGGCTACATTGCTTAGAGCACTCAGGCGTGCCTCAAGAAGCAGTGCTTACTTGCTCATGTCGGCTACGCCGGGCAACACTTTGATAAGCTGATCAAGCTGACCCTGGGTGAAGTTGCCACCGATAGACATTAGCATAAAGGAATCAGGAACGCCGGAAACGCTGCTGGTAGCCACTACTTCGCTTATCCGGTCGCCTTGCTTGCGGGTGGCGTAGCGCATGTTGCTGTCGCCGCTGCTTGTGAGAGGGGTGTAGCGCTCATTGGCCAAGAGACCGTTTACTTCGCTCACCAACCCGTCGGCTACCAGTTTCTGCGCACTGCTGCTGGTAGGCGCGAAGGTGATTACGCGGAAACTACGAACCGAAGACAGCGCCTGCGTAAGGTCGTTGTTGCCTCCTAGGCTACCCAGGCGCCCGAGCAGCAGCCGGGTGGTTAGGCCCGCATTCCAGTCAGTAGCTTTGAAGCCGGAGCGTGATTCGTATTTGTTGAAGAACTCGGCAACAGTACGGGCCGGGCGTTCAGGACCAGCCGCCCGACAGCCCGCCATAAGCAACAGCACCACCAACGGCATCCAGGGGAAAAAGCGAAATTTCATACAGTGAGAAAGAGGTGAAGAATGACCTTCCTTATACGGGGAAGGAAGCAAAAGAACAGAGAAAAATGCCGGGCTGGCCGTTCGAATGCAGCTTATTCGAACCCAAGAACATTAATGAAAAACACTTCCCTATTGGGAGCCTTTTCAGTACGAATACTCTGGTAACCGAAAGCTAGGAACCGGCTGCCATACCACGCCGATAGCCCTTCTTGGCTGGTGCTGGTCGCTTTTTCCTTTACCGTAGGCAGGGCCGTGGTTTGCAGGTCTACCTGCAGATCGTTGGGAGAAGGCGCTGTGTGGTCGATTACTTTGTAGTTGAATTTCTCTTCGTCCAGGTAGGCAATGGCTACGCGCTGGCCATCGGGCAATGGGCGTAGGCGCACAGTTTCTTGGAGGCTGTTGCTGTACACATCTTTCAGTACAAACGTGTTGTCCCAGAGAAGATTACCACGTTTGTCAAAGCCACAGACCAGCGCGTGGGTGATGCGGTAGCCTTCGGCCTGGCGGTTGGTGCCATACCAGCTGTTGTTGGAATAGTTGCCGTAGCGGTAGGGGCTGTACGGCAAGTAAGGCCCGAAAGAGCTGTACGCATTCTGGCGGTACTGTGGGTAGTACACTTCAGCTACCATCACGTAGCCGTCCTGAAAGGGAATGAGGTCATGAATCAAAGTCCGATAGCGCAAACGCAACACCCGGTCGGTGGCACGCATTTTCTCGCTGCGTTGCCGGAGCCGCGCGGCCCGTCCCGGACTCATAAAGTCGAAAAAGTGCTTGAGATTGGCAAAATCGTAGAAACGCAGCGAACGGCGCGAGCCAGTGGGCGTCACGCCCGCGGTAAGGTCGGCCGCAAACAAGCCCTGTGAAAAACGGGAATCGCGCAGCGTGTACGTGCCCGCCAGCAGCCGCCCGCTAGCGGAATCGGTGGCCGGGCTGATCTGAGCCGATATAAGCCCCCGTTCGCTCTCGGCCTGCACAAATTCCGAGCGGAGCAGCATCCCCTGGGCCGAGAGTTGCTTGAGTTGTAAGCGGTTCTTGAAGCCGTTGGTCTGGCTTAGCACGAACTCGGCCCGGCGGGCAGCCGAGTCGGCCAAGAACGACAGCTGAGCAGGTAGCGGCTCGTACACCGAAGGCAAGAACTGAAACTTGTTGGCGGCCAAATCCAGCAGCAAAATCGTCAAATGGTTGTCAACCAGCACCGACACAAACAGATTGCCGCCCAATGATTTCAAATCATACACGTCGCGAGCAAGCTTGGTGTCAAAGGTGTAGGTGCGCACCTGCCCGCTAATCCCGTCGATGGCCGCTACGTGCAAGCGGTGCTGCACCGACTCCGACTGAAACAACACGTAGGCATTGGTGCCTTCGCTGCACAGCTGGCTGAACTCGAACTCGCGGGGCACTTCCATCGTCTTCAGCCAGCTGCGTTGGAGGCGGTAGTCGTACTTGTGGAGCTCGTAGTTGGTGTTTTTGCGCCCTGACAGCGGTTCCTTGTCAACGAGCAGGAGGACGCTGCTGTCTTGGGGGAGAGGCAGCACCTGCACGTCGCTGGAATATACTTCCAAGGGCAGTTCTAGGCGCACCCCTTGCACGGGCGTGGGTGGGGCCGGTTGAGCGAGCCCCGAGGCGGCCAGCCCACCGAGCAGAAAAAGGAAAATTAGGGTGGATACGTAGTGCATAGCGAAGCCAGGATACCAGCCTTGGCATCCTGGCTCAGTAAGATACGGGAAGTAAGGAATTAGGTGAGGAAGGAGAATGCGCGAAATGTGCAACAAGGCACTAGCCGAGCCGTGAAACCGTGTTTTTCCCGCTCCGCCAACCCAACGGACGTTGTTTGAACGGCAATTTTTCGCTGTAAAGGGAGCTATTTCTCGGTTTCGCTCAATTCTAGAATGGCATCAAACTCCTCGGCTTTCAGCGGCATCACCGACAACCGAGACTGACGCAGCAAGGCAATCTGGCCCAGGCGCTGGTCTTGCTTGATGGCTGCCAACGATACGGGTCGCGCCAGAGCCTGGTGGGGTGTGAGATGCACGGCCACCCAGTTGGTGTCGGTGGGGGCTGTGGCGTCGGGGGCGGCACTGGCAGCCACCGTGGCCACGCCCACCACCTGTTTATCGGTTACGCTGTGGTAGTAGAGCACCAAGTCATTGGGTTGCATCTGCAACAAGCAATTGCGCGCCTGGAAGTTGCGCACCCCGGTCCAGTCGGTACCACCGTCGCGGGTGAAATCCGCCCAGGAATAGGCGGCGGGTTCTGATTTGACGAGCCAATAGTTCATGGCCGCAAGCTACTACCGAATGCGCTAGGCGTAAAACAGCAGCCCGAACTACGGGTTACGGCGCGCTTTCAAGGAATTTTCCTGCACCGAATAAATCAGGATGCTGAAGGTTGAGTACTGCTTGTTGTCGGGCTGAATGTTGAACGTGCTGTCGTCCTCCGAAGTCCAGGTGCCTGAAACCGACAAGGGCTCATCGGCTGGGCCTTGGGTGTAGAGTACAAACCGGCCATCCTTCTCGAACCGAAACCCATCAATGCCCCAGCCCATGGGCTGGAACGTGCCTTCTGGCTGATATACGTACGCCCCCGAGGCATCTTGCTGCCGGGTATTATACCAGTTCTTACCAAACAAGGCGTCGGGCGCCAAAGAGTCGTTGTCCTTTTTGCAGCTGCTTAAGGCAAGAACAAACACAAGCAAAAAAGCAAGGTAGTGAGGGTAGGGGCGCATAGTACAGGTGTGGGTAGTAAGGTATTCAGAGCAAAGGAGGACGCGTAGGAGCTCCTGGTTGTATACAGAACGTTGCAATTCGCTACGGCGTACTTTCTAGTACCCCATTTTGCCGAAAAACTCTGTTCAGTCAGCAGCCCGCATTCCACTGAAGGTCAAGGCTAATAAACGGTAGGTTTGCTGGGTGCCTCAAGCGGGCGGCTGTCGGACTACGAAAACAGGCTTTATTGGTTGGAGGCGAAGCCAGCGTGGCCGCGGGAAGGCGCATGCGCATACGTACTGGGTTCGAGGCAGACCTCGCTGCCGTTCCTGTTCGTCGGAGTGCCGCCATGTACGTTCAGTTGCTTTCGTGGCAGCAACGCGCGCAGGTAGGCAAGGGGGAGGCCAGCCTGAGCCGTTGCTATGGCACTATCTGTGCCTTCAGGGTGCTAGGTTGTAGCGCCTCAATGCGTAGGTCGTACTCACTAAGCTGCGCGTTGTTGGGCTTGATATGAAATAGCTGGCCGTTGGCCGTAGTCCAGGTGGCGGGAATCTTCATAATACCGTCGTTTGGAGCAATGGTGTACCGAACAAACGTACCGTTGGCTTCAAACCGGAAGCCATTGTTGCCGAATGGCAAGGTTTGCCCCGGGCTCTGATACAGCTTGAACCCTGACGAGTCGGGCTGGCGGGAATCAAACCAATCCTTGCCATACAACTCCGTGCTCGTACTGGTGGCTTCTTGCTTCGGGTCTGCAATTCCAGCGTCGTCCTTTTCGCAGCTGCTGGTTGCTAAAGCAAGGGAGAATAACAGCGTAATGCTGTGTAGATAACGCATAGTGCCGGCGAGTGAAGCAAAAGCATAGTGTGCATTGCATAGAGCCTGTAGCACCCGCCAACAGTTGCAAACGCCTACTCTATTTTCTTCACTTTCAGCATGTCTTTGTCAAGCGACACAATTTCCAGCTTGTAGTCGGGGTCTTTCTTATCGTCGAGCGTGATGCGCAGGGTGTGGTCGTTTTCGGCAGCCCACTTGCCTTTGCGGCCTTCGAGGCCGTCGGTGGGGGCAATGTCGAATTGCGTGAACAGGCCGTTGTGGTCGAAGGCGAAGCCGGTGCGGCCGCGGGAAGGCGGAAACGCGTAGGTGTTGGGGCGGTACACCTGGATGCCGTCCTGGTCTTCTTCGTGGGCATGCAGCCACGTACGCTCTAGCTGTTTCATGGCAGCGGCTTTGGAGCCGGATTGGCAGGTGGCAGCTAGCAGCAAGACACTTAAAGCAGCCAACAGAGTGAACAAACGCATATTTCAGGCAGATTTAAGGTTCTTAGGTGGTAGGTTCTCGGTGCACGAAACGAGCTCTACTTTCAGTAATTCGGGGTTCAGGCAACACCCAGACGCTGAGTTGCTCGTACTTCAACGTCAACCGGTAGGATTTCTTTCCGATTTCAAGCCATAATACCCGTAGCACAACGTACGGTGTGGCGGCAAGATAAGGCGAAGCCCACCGGCAAAGCTGGCCTACTACGCGGCTAGCAAGTGCAACCGCGCAACGAATGTAAAGAAATCAGAAACGGTAGGCTGTGGTTCAGTTGCAGTCCGCCGGCTTGAAGTCAACTACCTAGTATCCGCAATCAACAATCCGCCCCAGAAACTACCTTTGTTGCTATGGACAACCGCGCCCTGACCCGTGCTTTCCGGCTGGCAGCCCAACTGCTGGAACTACACGACGAAAATCCGTTTAAAATCCGAGCCTACGAAGGTACGGCAAGTGCCCTCGAAGCGTTGAGCTTTCCGGTAGCCGACGTGGAGCGCCACGGTCTGCCCGACCGTACAGGACTAAGCAAAACCGCTGCTGCCCGCGTGGCCGAAATGCTGGATACCGGCACGTTTGAAGAATTAACACGCTTACTCGCTGTTACCCCACCTGGCGTGGTAGAGCTGTTGAGCATAAAAGGTATAGGCCCCAAGAAAATCCGGGCGCTGTGGAAAGAACTCGGTATTGAGAGTCCGCAACAATTGCGCGAAGCGGCCGAAAACGACGAGGTAAGTAAGCTGAAAGGCTTCGGTCAGAAAACCCAGCAAACCATATTGGAGGCGCTGGAATTTTCAGACCAGAGCCGTGGCAAGTTGCTGTATCCGCAGGCCGAAGAACTCGCGAATACCCTGCGGGAACAGCTACAAAAAATACTGTCTACCGACCAAGTGGCGGTAGTGGGAGAGGTGCGCCGCCGCCTCGAAACGGTGGAAACGGTGGCATTGGTTGCGGCTACCGCGCAGCCCGCCAAAGTCCACACGGCCCTCAACCAACTGGAGGGTGTCACGCCGGACCCACGCCGATCCGGGCCGTTTGCGTGGCGCGGCACGGCTACTGCCTCGGGCGTGAAAGTGGAAGTGCTGCTAGTAGGGAAAGATGATTTCACCAACCAGGTGTTCTTGCAGTCGGCATCCGAGCTGCACCTGTCCGAGCCATTGTCCGACGTTTCAGTTGGGCAACCGGCTACGTTGCGGCAGTGGCTGCACCGGGAACGGTTTTATCAGGAAACCGCCATTTACGAGAAGGCAGGCCTGCAATATGTAGAACCCGAAATGCGCGAAGGCCTCGGAGAGCTAACCTTAGCCAAAGCGCACCAACTGCCCCAGTTGCTGGAAGACGCTGACCTGCGTGGCTCTTTGCACAACCACAGCACCTACTCCGACGGTAGCCACAGCCTGCGCGAAATGGCTACTTTCCTGCAAAACCAAGGATACGAGTACCTCGGTATCTGCGACCATTCGCAGGCGGCACATTATGCCAATGGGTTGAGCGTAGAACGGGTGCGGCAGCAGCAGCGCGAAATAGACGAGCTAAACCAGGAGCTAGCCCCATTTCGCATTTTCAAAGGCATCGAGTCAGACATTCTCAGCGACGGTTCTTTGGACTACCCACCCGCCGTCCTCGAAACCTTCGACTTTGTGGTGGCATCGGTGCATAGCAACTTGCGTATGGACGAGCGCAAAGCCACTACGCGGGTCCTGCGGGCTATTGAAAACCCGTATTGCACCATGCTGGGGCACCCTACGGGACGGTTGCTGCTGCGCCGGGAAGGCTACCCCCTCGACCATAAGGCCATCATTGATGCCTGCGCCAAGCACCATGTTATTATCGAAATCAACGCCAATCCGTGGCGCCTCGACTTGGATTGGCGGTGGGTGCACTACGCGTTGTCGCAGGGCGTGCGGCTTAGCATAAACCCCGATGCCCACCACACCAACGGCTACGCCGACATGCGCTACGGTGTGTTTATGGGCCGCAAAGGAGGGCTTACCAAAGACATGACTTTCAATGCGAAATCGGTGACAGAGGTGGCCGAGTACTTCACCCGCCGGAAAGCGGATATCAAACCACCCCTGGAGTTTCAAAACTCGCTGTTTGGGTAAGCCCGCAGAAGGCAGCGGGTAGAAACGGAAAGCCGCTAGCTGCAACCGTTTTGTTTTCTCGAAAGCCCGCTGCCTACGCTAACACAACTGCATGAAAATTCTGATTCTGCGTTTTTCTTCTATCGGTGATATTGTGCTCACGACGCCGGTTATCCGGGCGGTGAAGCAGCAGGTATCGGGCGCACTTGTGCATTATTGTACCAAGCCAGCGTATCGCAGCATCATCGAGCCCAACCCATACGTTGACAAGGTGCACTACCTCACGGGCTCACTCAACGAGCTGGTAGCCGAGTTGCGTGCCGAGCAGTTCGATTTTGTGGTGGACTTGCACCATAACCTGCGTACCAGCTTGCTGAAGGCCCAATTGGGCGTAAAGTCGGCTAGCTTCAACAAGCTGAATTGGCGGAAGTGGCTGTTGGTACAGTTTAAAATGAACACGATGCCGCGGGTGCACATCGTGGACCGGTATCTGGGAGCGGCTGCGCAACTCGGGGTGAAAAACGATGGCAAGGGGTTAGACTATTTCATTCCGGAAGCGGAAGAAGTGGACCTTACAACGTTGCCAGCGCCTTTCCAGCGGGGTTATGTGGCCTTTGCTATTGGCGCACAGCACGCAACCAAGCGGTTGCCAGTAGAGCGTATTATCGAGTTGTGTGGGCTGCTTCGGCGCCCCGTAGTGTTGCTTGGCGGGCCAGAGGATGAAAGCACCGGCCACGTGATAGAACTGGCTTTCGACAAACAGGCAGCTATTTCGCCCCCAGCTGCCCAGCGCATCCCGGACAGCCCTTACTATTTTCCGAAGCAACACGCTAGTAGCAACCAACCAACGGTCATTTTCAACGCTTGCGGCCGTTTCTCTCTTAATCAGTCTGCTTCGTTGGTGCGGCAAGCACAGCTAGTTGTTAGCCACGATACTGGCTTGATGCACATTGCCGCCGCTTTCCGCAAAGAGATATTCAGCGTGTGGGGCAACACCGTTCCCGAGTTCGGGATGTACCCATACCGCACAGAATTCAGAATATTGGAAGTCCAGAACTTGCCTTGCCGGCCGTGCTCTAAAATTGGTTACGAAAAATGCCCGCAAGGCCACTTCCGTTGCATGCGCGACATCAAATTTAACCTCGACCTGCCGCAAACGCTAGACGGACGATAAGAGCTGTTCGCAGCACCCCCACAGAACCCTGGTTGGAACCCAGCCGCTATAGTTCGGAAGCCATGCAGAGCACCTTGGCAAGGGTTCTTTCTTGCAGGTGTAGCGCTCAGCACGCCGCTGCGCTTAGATGCGTAGCAACAGCAATAAGGCCCGCCTGCTTCTTGGGTGGCCCTTTTGCGGTTCGCGGGTTGCTTGCCAGTAAGCGGCCAATGAAACACAGCAGGAAGTTGTACCTTATCGTCTCAGCTAGCTGCTCTCTTCCCGTAAGCCGACGTTCCTTTATTGCCCTTACACGAACGGCTGGAAGAAAGACTAACCTCGCACCAATGAATTGACGCCGAAGCAAACGGTATTTTACCCTAAGCCATGACGGATACACCCGAGAAGTCAGTAGTAGTAAAAGTAGGCCAGGAAGCCTTGCTTGCCGATGTGCAAGCTGGTCGCCACACCTGGTTCGTGGATGAGCCCGTGGAAGTAGGCGGCCAAGACCGTGGCCCCACGCCCTACGACTTGCTGCTCTCGGCACTGGGAGCGTGTACGGCCATCACTCTGCGCCTCTATGCCAACCAGAAAAAATGGCCGCTCGAAGCAGTGGAAGTACGCCTGCGCCATCAGCGCGTCCATCGCCAAGACTGCGACAAGTGCGAAATGGCGGGTGAAATGCTGGATGAAGTGCAGAAGGAACTACGCCTCGTCGGCCCGCTAACAGAAGAGCAGCGCCAGCGTCTAGAAATAATTTCTCAGAAGTGTCCCGTGCAAAAAACGCTCATGAGCGGCCTGCGCATCGTCACCACCCTCGTACCCGCTGATCAGTTATCCACCACTTAATACTACCCTGCACCATGGCTATATGTGCCCATCTTTCTGCACTCGAAACCCTCATTCCGGCCGCTGAATACGCCTGCCCCGAATGCATTGCCCTTGGCGATACCTGGGTGCACCTGCGCGTCTGCCAAACCTGTGGCCACGTTGGGTGCTGCGACTCCTCGAAAAACAAGCACGCCACCAAGCACTTCCGCAGCACCCAGCATCCCGTCGTTACCTCGGCCGAGCCCGGTGAACAATGGGCGTGGTGCTACGCCGATGACCAAATGGCCGAGTATTAGGGGTTGCTAAGACGTAGTACAGCCTATGCCTTATAGGTCTTTGAAACTATCTTCCACGTTCGCCAACGCTTCACAATCACAATACCCTCCATATTTAGCTAACCATTGTTTCATCAAATGGAATTCTATATGGTTATCAGTAGCGAATTGCTCGGTAAACCTCAGAGTATCATCGCATCCTTGTTGAGACAAGAGTTGATCGAGATAATCAAAGTAGCTGTCTGCTTTCTCTTTTGGCATAGGCAATTCGGCTAAGCGGACCGCACGAGAAGTCTCTATCAGCTGATTCATCGCTGCCTTTCGGCGTTGCTTTTCTTCAAATGAGGGCATCTTGATGGATTGTAGTAGGGTACTGAATTTATACATACACAGGTCAACGTACTACGTACAACAAGGCCCGACCAATTGCTTAGTCGGGCCTTGTTGTACGTAGTGAGTTGTGATTAGCCAATCTTGCTGAATCCGCAGTAAGAGTGCAGCGCTTCGGGCAAATGGATGCTGCCGTCTTCGAGTTGGTTGTTTTCCAATAGAGCGGCCACAATGCGGGGGAGAGCCAACGCCGAGCCGTTTAGGGTGTGTAAGAGCTGGGTTTTAGCTCCTTCTTCGGGGCGGTAGCGTAGCTTCAAACGGTTGGCTTGGTAGGTTTCGAAGTTGCTGGCCGAGCTTACTTCCAGCCACCGGCCCTGTGCGGCACTCCACACTTCCAGGTCGTAGGTGAGGGCGGAGGTGAAGCCCATATCGCCACCGCAGAGGCGCAGCACGCGGTAGGGGAGTTCCAGCTTCTGCAGCAGCCCTTCAATGTGAGCCACCATCTCCTCAAGAATAGTGTAGCTCTGCTCAGGTAAGGCAATCTGCACGATTTCCACCTTATCGAACTGGTGCAGGCGGTTGAGGCCGCGTACATCAGCACCCCACGAGCCGGCTTCGCGGCGGAAGCAGGGAGTGTGGCCCGCGTTACGAATCGGCAACTTGTCGAGTGCTATTATTTCGTCGCGGTAGAGGTTGGTGATGGGCACCTCGGCCGTTGGAATAAGATACAGGTTGTCGCGCTCGTCGTGGTACATCTGGCCTTCTTTGTCGGGCAACTGTCCGGTTCCATAGCCGGATGCTTCGTTCACCAAAATCGGTGGCTGCACTTCCTGGTAGCCAGCTGCGCGGGCTTCATCTAGAAAAAAGTTGATGAGGGCTCGTTGCAGGCGGGCGCCTTGGCCTTTATACACTGGAAAGCCAGCCCCCGTAATCTTGTTGCCCAACTCGAAATCAATGATGTCGTGCTTCTTGATCAGCTCCCAATGCGGCTGAGCACCGGCGGGCAGGGTCGGGATGGTGCCTACTTCCCGGACCACCTCGTTGTCCTGAGCCGAACGGCCTTCGGGTACGCTGTGGTGTGGTATGTTGGGCAGCTTGTACAGGGTTTGCTGCAAGGCGATTTCCACCTGTGCTAGCTCGTCGGCGTAGGTTTTGGTTTGCTGCTTGAGTTCGGCGGTGCGCACTTTCAAGGCCTCTGCACCGGCTTTGTCGCCGGCTTTCATCAGGCCCCCAATCTGACGGGCTAGTTCATTGGCTTCTGCCTGGGCCGCGTCGTGCGCGGTTTGGACATCCTTGCGGCGCTGATCGAGGCTAAGCACAGCCTGAACGTCAGCTTCTGCCGTTTTGTAACACTTTTTGGCCAAACCGGCCAGCACCTGTTCAGGATGCTCTTTGAGAACGGAAACTTGCAGCATGGGGCAGGAGAGACTAAAGTAAAGGAGGCGTAAAAATAGACCCTAGATTTGGCAGATTAAACGTATGGCGCAGATTCCAGACAATTCAGCGCGGGAAATAGGCTGTGGCTACGGGTTGAAGCGCCAACAGAAACAAAAAGAAATTGGCATCTGCGTGTTAATTTCAACACAGTCAGCATCCAAGAGCGTATTTTCTCCGTAGAGGATCTTAATCTGCAATTTTCACGTTCCGATTTGGCAGTTCATCTGTATTAGGTTAACATTGCGCTAACAAGTCGGCAGCTGATGTCGGGTTTTCGGTAGTTTCACTACGTCCGGCCCGCGGTTATTTTTCCAGCGCTACTCTCGTTACAACCCCCTCAGTTTAGTCCAGAATCCCCGTGCTGTAGGCCGCCATTGCGGCTCCGAGGTATTGCCCGATATCGTCGGCAATCTACCCCTGTTGGTTGGGCTTCCGCTTTTTGATTTTTTCTCCCCTCATTGCCTCTATGTACACTATTGAAGAGTTGAAGGACAGGCTGCTTTCTGACTTAAAGGAAATTGCAGAAGAACTCAACGTTGGTAATTTCAAGAAACTCAGCAAGCAGGATCTGATTTACAAGATCCTCGATCAGCAGGCCATTATTCCTGCTGATAAGCTCCCGCCCAAAATCAAGCCGAACGGCAAAGCGCGCTCCGAGCAAGCTTTTTCTGATGTAGCCGTTGTAGAAGAAGTGGTGGCCCCGGCCGTTGAAGCTACTTCCCCAACGGTCGCCGCCACCCGGTCTGCAGCGCCGGCTCGTTCAGCTTCCACCCGTGCTGCGGCCCCGGCTCGTCCGATAGCACCCGCTCGTCCGGCTCGTTCCAAGCCCGCCCAAGCTGCTGCAGTGGCCACTGCCCCCACCGAAGTAACAGCGCCAGAAGTGGCCGCTGCCGTTGAAACGCCTCCTGCTTTGGAAGTGGCAGCTCCTGCTCCAGCGCCTGCTGTAGAGGCCGTTGCGGAAGCTCCCGCCGAGGTGGCAGTTCCTGCCGCCGATACGTCTGCTGAGCGCCCTATCAAACCTTTCCAGCGGTCAGAGCGTCGGCCACGCGAAGCAACTGGTCGTAATGCGCGCCCGGCAGTTCCCGAAGCTACCAACGACACTGCGGAGGCCCCATCGGCCAACGGTGCTGCGCTGGAAACTGCCGTGGAGCGTGCGCCATTTTTGCCGCCTGCTGCCGCCGAGGTGACAACCGACGCTCCTGAAGCAGCGGCGCCAGCCACCACGGAAGCAGTTCCAGTAGCACCACGTATTTTCCGGCCCGAGCAAAACACCAATGCCCCGCGTACGCCGCGCGACCAGCCCCGTGAGCGGGAGTTCCGCGCCGACCGTGACCAAAACCAAACTCCCCGCGACCAGCCCCGTGACAACCGTCCGGCACCGGTTACGGATGTAGCTCGGACCAGCGACGGCCGCGTTACCGATGGAGTCCGGGACATGCGAGACTACCGCAACGAGCCCCGCACGTCCGAGCAGCCGCAGCGCGACCAGAACCGCCTTCCCCGCGACCCCCAAGGCCGGCCGGACCGGGAGCAGCGCCGCGAAGACCGGTATGCCGCTCGCGAGCTACAACGCCAGCAGCGGCAGGAGGCTAATGGCCAAGCGCCCCGGCCTGAAAGCAACGGCCAGCCAGTGCAGCAGCGTCCCCGCAACGACTTCGACATCACAATTCCCGGGGAGGGCACCTTGGAAATGATGCCCGATGGTGGCTACGGTTTCCTGCGCAGCCCGTTCTACAACTACATGGCCTCACCCGACGACATTTATGTGGCGCCGGCGCAGGTGAAGCAGTTTTCGTTGAAAGCCGGCGACACAGTGAAATGCACCATTCGTCCGCCCCGCGAAGGCGAGAAGTATTATGCACTAGTTGGGGTCGACAGCATCAACGGCCGAGCCATGGAAGAGGCGCGCGACCGAGTGCCATTCAACAGCCTGACGCCTCTTTTCCCAGAGGAGCGGTTGAAGCTGACTACCAAATCGGGCCTCTACAGCACCCGAATTCTGGACCTGTTTGCTCCGATTGGCAAAGGCCAGCGTGGCTTGATTGTGGCGCAGCCTAAAACCGGCAAAACGGTGCTGCTGCAGGAAATTGCCAATGCTATTTCCGAGAACCACCCCGAGGTCTATCTGATGATCTTGCTGATCGATGAGCGCCCCGAAGAAGTAACGGACATGACCCGCTCGGTGAAAGCCGAAGTGCTCAGCTCCACCTTCGACGAAACGCCTGACCGCCACGTCAAAATCACGAGCATTGCCCTAGACAAGGCCAAGCGCCTAGTGGAATGCGGCCACGATGTCGTGATTCTGCTCGATTCCATTACTCGTCTGGCCCGGGCCTACAACGCCGTGCAGCCTGCTTCCGGCAAGATTCTGTCGGGTGGTGTGGATGCCAATGCGCTGCACAAGCCCAAGCGTTTCTTCGGGGCAGCCCGCAACGTAGAAGATGGTGGCTCGCTAACGATTATTGCCACGGCTCTGATTGAAACCGGCTCGAAGATGGACGAAGTTATTTTCGAGGAGTTCAAAGGTACCGGCAACATGGAATTGCAGCTGGACCGCAAACTGGCCAACAAGCGTATCTTCCCAGCCATTGATGTACCGGCTTCCGGTACCCGTCGGGAAGATTTGCTGATGAGCAAAGATGAATTGAGCCGCATCTGGGTGCTGCGTAAGTTCATGGCTGACATGACGCCTTCAGAAGCCATGGAATTCTTAAAGGACCGTATGAAAGGTACCAAAGACAACCTGGAATTCTTGGTGTCAATGAACGGATAAAGAACCACGGCATTCCGTGGTTCTTGCCATCAAAAAGGCCGTTGCGCACTCTGCGCAACGGCCTTTTTGATGATAAAAGTTACCAGGTAACTACCGTAGTCGGCTATCAACTACCTGTTCGAGTACAAAGGAAATTCTCGTTCCATCGTACAAACGATAGTGCATTTCAGTGAAGCCGTAGCTCGGATGAAAGTAGAAATCGAGGAAGCTTTCACCTAGCTTGTTGTGCAACCCAACGGCGTGGATTAGCCAGCATCCGGGTAGGTGTAGGGCCCCGTATTGACGGGTTTCCTGTTTTTCAGCTTGGTAGTTAGGCGTCACTTTCCCTTTGAAGGCGCCCCAGCCCATCAAGATATAGAGAGGCTTTTCCCGCCATCTGCCACCTACCCGCAGCGAATCAGGCTTGACTTGTGGAAAAGGTGCTACCTCTGTGTACTCGTATTGGTTGCCCCGGATAGGATGCATCCAGATTTCGTGTCTGTTCTCAATAGCACCAGTATGCTGCGACCTGCTCCACCAGTATGGTAAAGGTTTATCAGAACGTGTGGTCTTGGGATTTGGAAGGGCCAGGAAAGTCAGCGAGTCGTGGGGAGTGTAGTGGTATTCAATCTGAAAGGCAGTCTGCCGTTTCGGCTGGCCCGCCCAGGGCTGGCCGGAGGGCCGAAGGGTAATCCGTTCTTGGCTGAGTGTGTCGCCGGTAGGGCTGATAAATAACGCTCGGTAGTGGTACGTGCGGTTCGGATTGAAAATAGTCAGGCTATCAGGAGAAGTGGAAACGGGCAGCAGTGTAGCAACGGAGATAAGTGAGATAAACGAAAGCATGTACTTGGGAGGTAAACTTCAGGGTAGTATGCAACAGGTGCAGCTTATGCAGTTGCAGCAAGCTAGTCGATATTTTGGGGGAAGCAGTTGGAAGAACGTGCGACCTTTCTTGGCCTGCCAACCCTAACCGGCGTATGATGGTACTATTGGTAGCAAGTACTTGGCCTGTCGGGTCCTGATCCTACCTTTGTCTTTTATGGAACCACACTCTTCTGACCGTCCCGAACTACTCTATATTTTCGACCCGCTGTGTGGTTGGTGCTACGGCATGAGCCCGGTGCTACAGCGTATTCAGCAAGAATTTGCCGGCCAAGTAGATGTATCGGTGCTGTGTGGCGGTATGCTGACCGGAGAACAGGTAGCGCCTATCAGCGAAGCGTGGAGCTATATCAGCGGCTCCTTGCAACAGGTAGAGAAGGTGACTGGCGTTGTGTTCGGAGAAGCTTTCCGGGCACTAGGGGAGGAGGGAGCCTATGTGCAGGATTCGGAGCCACCAAGCCGCGCCATCCATGTGTTTCGTCAGCTCAATCAAAACCAAACGCCCAACTTCGCCCATGACGTGCAGCGTGCGCATTTCCAAGACGGAGCCGACTTAAACCAATTGAGAACCTACGTGCCACTAGCTGCTGCCTACGGAATAGACGAAGTGGAATTCATGCGCCGGCTAGCTCTTCCCGAAACGGTAGCTGCCACCCGCCAGGAGTTTGCTGCCGTAGCGAAAATTGGGGTGCAGGGCTTTCCAATGGTACTGTTGCGCGTGGGCAGCCAGGGCTACGTTCTCACCCGGGGCTACCAGCCCTACGACGCGTTTGCTGATATCCTACGCCAAGCTTTAGAGCAAGCTGCATAGAGTCAGGCACAAGAATAGTGTGAGCTAGCTACGAATAGACGACTTGCGGACAACGAGTGAGGTGGGAAGGACAACGGCTTGAATAGCAGTGGTATCTTCTTTGTCACTGGGGTGCTTGAGTTGGTCTAGCAGGATATCGATGACATTCTTAGCAATACTTTCAACGGGCTGCGCAATAACCGTAATGGCCGGCGTGTACAGCCGAAACAGGTCGTGGTCGTCGTAGGAAATAACCGCCAGGTCGTCGGGAATCCGGAGCTTTTGCTGCGCAATGGCCTCAAGCCCGTAGATGCTCAAGTAGTTGGTTGAGAAGATGATGGCGTCACAGTCCCGGTTTTCGGCAATGAAGGAGTGAATATCGGCCAGAATCTTCTCTGAGTCGGTGATATTCACGTGTTTCACGCGTTGTTGCAGACCGCGCTCCTCCATTGCTTGTACGTAACCCTGCAAACGGGCCTCCATCTGCGTCTGTTTGGAATCAGTGGTGACGAAGGCTATGGAGGTGAAGCCTTGTTCTAGCAGGTGCTGAGCGGCTTCATAGGTGCCTTTCGTGCCGTCTACCACAATATAGTTGGTAGGTAGGTCAGGCAAGTATCGGTCGAAAAGTACGACGGGAATCTGCTCCCGTAGGATAACGCTCACTTGCTCTTCTACGCCTTCCGGTGGCACAATAATGTAGCCATCGACATGACGATCTTGGAACATGGTAATCAGTTCCTTGGCCTTGCTGGTGTCGTTGTCGGTGCTGCAATAGATGATGCGGTAACCCCGCTCGAACGCCTGCTTTTCAATCATCCACGCAACTGTGGCGAAGAAGGGGTTGGAAATGTCTTCCACAACCAGCCCAATCACGTGCGTTTTGCCAGTGCGTAAGCTTTTCGCTAAGTGATTGGGCTTGTAGCCCACTTCCTTCACGTAAGCTAATACCCTTTCTGCCAGCGCGTCACTAATGCGGCTCTGCTTGGCTTTCCCATTCAGAACCAATGATACGGTAGCAATTGACACGTCCAGGTGGCGGGCAATATCATGAATCAATGTCCGCTTTTTCACCTTGCTGTTCATATCTGAGAATGACGCTGATAACGTCGTCCTCAAAAGTAGAATAATTACCTAAAGGCAAGGCTATTCCCTGGCCGGCTTCCTGCCAGCGTGTGCCCAGGCAAAGATCTGAGGCGCGGGGTTTCTGTGCTTACGCTACCAAGTAAGCCGCGCCAAACACGCCGGCACTGTCGCCGAGCATAGGCTTCACCACTGGAGCTGCAAAATGATGGTCGAAAATGTGTTGCTCGATATTGGCCACCCCGGCACTATAGAGTTCAGAAATATTGCCTACACCGCCCCCAATCACAATTACATCGGGGTCGAGAACATTCACCACGGCGCTCAGGGCCAACCCGAAGTAATGCGTAAGCCGGTGGAGAGTTTGTACAGCAGCAGGGTCAACCCCGTCGGTGGCGCGCTGCATAATTTCTTTCAACCCCAGCTTCCGACCACTCTGCTCGGCATAGTAAAGCTCGAGAGCCGGCCCGGCCAGGATGCTTTCGATGCAGCCTGTTTTGCCGCAGAAGCACGGCTTGCCATCGGTTTCGCTTAAGTAATTGTGGCCCCATTCGCCTGCAATGCCGTGGAAACCTTCGATTATCTGGCCGTTTACAACAAGTCCCCCGCCCACCCCGGTGCCGAGAATGATACCGAAGACCACCCGCGCACCGGGAAACTGCTGCTTAACTATTCCTAAGCGGGTTTCAGAGAGAGCAAAGCAATTCGCATCGTTGGCAATAACTACTTGTCGCCCGAGCAAATACTCTAAATCAGCCTTCAAAGGGCGTCCGTTCAGGGCTGTGGTGTTGCAGTTTTTCATCAACCCCGATTGCGGAATCATGGTGCCTGGCGTGCCAATACCAATCTTACCGGGGCGGTAACCGGCTGCTTGTTCCATGCGCTCCACCAGCGCCCCAACCTGCCGTAGCATGTGCTCATAGCCCTGGCTGGCTTCCGTGGGCATTCGGTCGCGGAACAGCACGTGCGGATTGGAAGCTGATTGCAGAATGACGCCTTCAATTTTGGTTCCTCCCATATCCAAGCCCCAGAGGTTCTGGTGCTGGTTGAACCCATTTGCTACTTGCTCATGCGGTGCAACAGGTACTTGCTGCATCGTATGTAGTGCGGCCGCCGTCGTAAAATTGCTCATGGTGTCTGACTCTGTAGTTGATGGCAACCAACCTTTGTAAATATCTGCCCAGCCCAGAGGTCCATCAAGTTGCTCGGATAGCAACTTGAGAGTGGCAGTGGAGTTAATCAATTGCAGGACGTAGGGCATGAAGCCATGCCGTCGCCTCGTGCAGGAATAGCAACAGGTACATTCCTTCAACGTTTGCTAAAACCTATTTGCAAGCTAATATGACGGTTTTTTTTGTCTTTGAAGCTATGCACATCGGTTAAACTCACTAGCGCATTACTGGCGGTACCTGCAAACGGATACCTTATACAAGCACGGACATCCTGTGTAGTTGCACTCAAGGCACTAACTCTAAGCGGTCTGCTTACATCTTGCAATAGCACTATTGCATCTGCTGCTTCCGTGAAATATTTAGGGTCATCCGAGATACTAGTTCATCGGTTGAAGCTGAACTGTAGACGAGCCAGCCATGCCCTAAGGAAAGCAACCGGATTACGGCCATCGGAAACCACCATGGTACTAATGGAAGCGCAGCTCACCTACGGGTATGCCTCCCGAACTATGCATTCAGCCGCCCAGGTGTAGGAATAAGGGCGAGAAGGCAACCGTAAAAAAGAGGCGTAACAAAGGCCGCTCCCGATATTAGAAGCGGCCTATACTGCATGGTGGGCACCAGTGGGTTTGCTACTTGTTTAAAACCAGCAGAACGGCATCGTGAGCCGGTACGGTGCTGCTAAACGCTTTTTTAGTGGTGCCCACATCCTTCTTCGCCCATACATTGCGGACTTTGTACGTGGTGGTTTTGGCGTTCAACTCGGCCTTCGATAGGTCATCAACTATAGAGGTGGCTTGCCAGTCGAAGCTAACTGCCTGGGTCCGTTTGCTGCGGTTGAGGAACGTAACAGCCCATCTACCATCAGCCATTGGCTTCAGCCACGTTTCCAGACTGTCTTTGACGCTATGCTTGAAGCCTTGTACTCCCAACTTATCCTGGTTGACCGCTAGTACCTCTTTATTGGTGAGAATGGACGCCGTTTCCTTGCTCATCTTCCGGATGTCGTTGCCGGTAATTAGGGGGGCTGCAATCATGCTCCACATGGTGAAGTGGGCGCGGTCTTCGTTGATAGGCATGCCATTGCCCACTTCAAGCATATCTGGGTCGTTCCAGTGGCCAGGGCCAGCGTACTTCCGTAAGCCATCTTGCTTGTCGAGAATCTGCATCACCCCCCACGACTTCCAGGTGCCATGGTCCTCGATGCAGTCAAAGCAGTTGTAGATGTCGCCGGTGGTACGCCATAGGTGCCCCACACTCGGGCCCCATTCCCAGGGTTTGTCGTTGCCCCACTCACAAATGCTTAACACCACTGGCCGGCCGGCTTTGCGCAACGCCGCCGTAATGGTTTTGTAGGCGCCTTCCGCTTTCAGCCCTTCCGTGTTGCACCAGTCGTACTTAAGATAATCAACCCCCCAACTCGCATACATCATGGCATCTTGAAACTCGTAGCCTCGACTGCCGGGCCGGCCGCCGCACGTTTGAGAACCGGCGTCGGAGTACACGCCGAACTTGAGGCCCTTGGAATGAACGTAATCAGCCAGGGCCTTCATGCCGGACGGAAAGCGTTTAGGGTCCGGCTGAATAAAACCTTTCTCGTCCCGCTCACCGTGCCAGCAGTCGTCGATGTTGATGTAGGTGTAGCCTGCGTCTTTCATGCCGGAGCTAATCATAGCATCGGCTACTTCCCGAATCAGCTTCTCATCAACATTACAGGCAAACTTGTTCCAGCTGTTCCAGCCCATCGGCGGCGTCATAGCCAGGTTTTCGAATTTTTTGTAGTTCTGGACGTAGTTGTTTCCTTGGCTGAAGGCGGAAAAAGAGGTCAGCAGACCAAGTGCGAAAAGAGAAGCGACTTTCATTAAGTTTTAAGCTGTGCGTGTGGCAGTAATTGGCTGCCGGGTTGAACGTTGAAGAGGTGGAAATGCCTATTTAGGCGTTGTGGTGGGCTTTTGGCGGCGGAAAGGAGCAAGGTAAAAAGGAGAAGTGGACGAACGGGCCACCCGTCGCACTAGGGTCGGGGCTGTCACTCAGCAGCACGAGCCGTTGCAGCGGCTTCCGAACCGGCTACCAGGTGGCCCGTTGCAGACCATATGCCTGCTTGACGCCACTTTCTGCTTTATTCAATCAGTCTTTGGGTACGATGCGGAAGTTGTCGAAGGCGATATCCGCATCCAGCGTACCGGGGCCGTGAAATACGAATTTGAATTCATGTAAAGTCCGGGTAGGCTCCAGTGGATTTTTAACGATATCGGTGAGGTTGACGGTTCGGGTACTCCATTGGCCTCGGGTGTTGAAGGGTACGGCAGGCGTCCAGGTGTACGTATTAGCATCACCATCAATTACGAACTTGATACCACTGGTGCTAAATGGTTTCAGCGTATTCATTTCAAACCGCAATACGTAGCCCGATGGGTTGGCCACCACCGCGTTAGGCAGGGTCAGCTGATTGCTGGTTGAAAACTCTGTCCATACCCATTCGTTGACCGTTGTAATTACGCGGATGAAACTTCCGTTGATTGGCGCTGGAATAGGCCCTTGCGTGATGTAGGTGTTGCCTCCCCATATGCTACCGCCTTGGTCGTAACCGAACACAATATTTCGGTCGTCTTTGTAGCGGCCAGGCACCGCTTTTTCCACGTTGTTGGCGTCAATTACTTTCAAGGTGGCGCCTGGCGTGGCATTGGCGGGCACCGTGAAGTAAAGCGAGTCGCTGGTGGCGCGGGTAACGGTCAGGGGCGTACCATTCCACAGAACCTTGCCGCTGGTGACGGATATGCCATACAAGTCGAAGTTCTTGCCAACCACGGCCATGCGCTGACCAGCGGGCGTGTACTCGTTGCTCATACCCGCTACTTCCAACGACGGAATGCTGAGCGTATAAGCCGTTTCCGTCGAGCCAGCATCTGACACTATCGTCACCATGTTGCTCACGTTCTTGGGTACTACCCGCGGAATACGCAGCGTGATTTCAGTGGGAGTGATGTATGCGTCCTTCAAGTCGGCTTCCACATCATTGAACAGTACTTGGCTTACGCCACAAAAATTGCTGCCCTGAATGATGACCCAATCAGCTAGCTTGCCATTGGTAAGGCCTTCTGTGCGGTTGGTGGGCGTTGAGATTCGCTCTACGGAAGGGGCTCCGGAGCAGGCAGGCGCGTCTTCCTTTTCGCAAGCGGAAAACGCGAAGGCGCCTAGCAGTAAGCCCGCTACTAGCGCGTGGTTGAAAGTAGAATATAGCTTCATGAGTTAAAGGAGTGTGAAGGTGTAGCATGGAAGCCTTCCACGGTTGCTCCTAACGGGCGTAGCGAAAGGCTTCCGAGCGTAGAGGCTGGCTACCAGCCAGGGTTGTTGCCCCCAATGAGTTTGTTGGCATTCACTTCCGAAATTGGAATCGGGTACAGCAAATGCTTCGATTGGCGGCGCTTAATCACATTGTTCTCATCGATGTCGAGGGCGTTCATCACGGGCAGATAAATGCCCCAGCGAATCAAATCCCAGCGCCGGTCGCCTTCCAGGGCTAGCTCTCGGCGGCGTTCTTCCAGCACGAAGGAGCGGAACTGCTGCTGGTTTAAGCTGGTGCCTACTTCTGAAGCGCCATTGCGCCGACGAATCTGGTTGACGGCGTTGCGCGCCGCACCCGTTGGTCCGTTGTTTATCTCGTTTTCAGCTTCAGCAAAAGTCAATAGCACATCGGGGTAGCGCAGCAGCGGGAAGTGGAAGTCACCGAGGGTCACGTTGTTTTTCGAGACGGCCTCGAACTTGCGCAGGCGGCCAATACGGCCATCATCCAAGGCAGACTGGTCGGCAGGCTGGTAGCCGTACTTGGCACGCTTGGCTACCGCTGCGGGGCTTGTATCCGTGCCGCGTACAACTAGGCTGTCGCTCAGCGGATAGTAGTGAAACTGCGTGTTGCTCCACATCTTCCAGCGGTGCAGCACGCCGTCGGTGATGCGCTGGTCGTTTTCCTCGAAGTTATGGTACCACTGGTACGAGGTGCCAATCCAGCCTCCTTCCAGTTGGTCTGCCTTAGTTGGGTCGAGGCGGCCCCGACGGAACAGCGAAATCTCATTCCCAAAATCGGGGCTCTCCAAAATGCTCTGCAATGACCAGATGTGTTCCCCGCGGTTGCGGTTCGCCACGGTCCACACCTCCATATGCGACGGAAACAGGTAGTACTCGCCGCTGTTTATCACTTCCTGGGCTTTGTCGCGGGCCAGCTTGAAGTACTCGGCCGAGTTCAACCCTTCCAGGCCCGCCACCACTGTTTTGTTGTGGGTAATGGCCTGGGGCGCTAGCAGGGTCTTTCTACCACTTACCACTTGGAAAGCCTTCCCGCCCATCACCGTTACCTGGCCGCTCGACAACGAACCGGAAGCCATGGTTAAGTACACCTTGGCGAGCAGGCTGCTCGCCGCGCCTTTGCTTGGCCGTCCCAGCTCGAAGCCAGCGTCCCGAGTAGATTTTAAGTTGGTTTCGGCCTGCTTCAGGTTGTCGATGATGAGGGCGTACACATCTTTCACGGGCACGCGGGGCTGCTGCGGGGCAGTGCCTTCCGTCACTGCTTTTTCGAAAACCGGAATTGAGCCATAAGACCGCACCAACAGGAAATAGGCCCAGCCACGCAGGAAATAAAGCTGTCCCAAGGCGTTCTGCTTCGCTGCTTCGTCGGCCGTGGTCATGGCGTTGATCTGCGAGATGCCGAAGTTGCAGCGGTGAATCAGGGTGTAGGGGCCGTTCCAGCCTGCGTCTATCCCCCAATACGACTGATAGTTGCCGGCGCCAACGTCGCCGAACGCCCAGCTAGGGCCAGTGGCATCGTCGGAGTCGTAGTCCCAGAGGTTGGGGAACTGCCCGTAGCGAAACATCGAGCCCGATGTCAGGGTATTCAGCGCGCCGTTGGCAATAAAGTTGGGGTCCGTTACCTGGTCGGGGGTAATAAAGTCCAGGGGCTTTTCCTCTAAGATATCCGAGCACGATACCGCAGCGAAGGAACCAGCCAGGAGGAGAGCAAGTACTTGTATCTTTTTCATCTGACGAGAGACTACTTTTCTGATGGAATTAGAAACCAGCGCTTACCCCCAAGGTGAAGGTGCGGCTGTTGGGGTAAGAGTTCATATCGACGCCGCGGCGGGAGGCGTCGCTGCCGAACGCATTGACGTCCGGGTCATACCACTTGTAATTGGTGAAGGTCAGCACGTTGCTCACGCTGGCATACACGTTGATGGCATCAATGAAGGAGGCGGGCTTTTTGAAAGAATACCCCACGTTGATGTTCTTCAGGCGCACGTAAGAGCCGTCTTCCACCAAGCGGTTCGACAAGCGGGGCTGGCGGGTATCGGCCGCCAACGCCTTGGGCCACGTCGCATTGGCGGCGTTTTCGGGCGTCCAACGGCCATCGTACACAAACTGCGGAAGGTTGGCCACCTTGCCCATCCGAATCTGATACAGATTGGTGTTCACGATGTCGTTGCCTTGCACTCCCTGGAAGAATATGCTCAGGTTGAAGTTGTGGTAGCTGAAGTTGTTGGTGATACCGAAGTTGTAGTTGGCATTCGTGTTGCCGATGATCTGGCGGTCCTTGGCCGTAATGGCGGGGTCTTCGTCGAAGTTTTTGTACTTAATCTCCCCAATCATCATGCGCTGCACGGCTTCCGATTGGCCGGCATAGTAAGGGTCCGCCACTACCTCGGCTAGGTTGTCGTAGAAACCGTCTTCCACGAAGCCATACACCGTACCAATGGGTTGGCCGTTGCGCTGCAGAAAGAAGTTGTCGAAGTTGTTGTAGAGGCTACCGGCAAACTGGTCGCCGGGCAGCTCCAACATCTGGTTGCGGTTGAAGGAAACGTTGGCGTTAATGCTCCAGTTGAATTTAGGAGTTGAAACCAGCGAGCCAACGCCCGAGACTTCCAGGCCCTTGTTCTCCACCGTGCCGAAGTTGGTGAGCTGCGTGGTGAAGCCGGTGCTATTCGGAATCTGGATGGGCTGCAACAAGTCACGGGTCTTCTTCTTGTACACGTCCACCGTTACGGTGAGCCGGTTTTTCAAGAAGCCCATATCCACGCCCACGTTGACTTGATCGGTGGTTTCCCAACGCAAGTTTACATCGGCCGGACCCCGCCACGTTACGTCGGCGTAGCCAGGCTGCGGTGCCCCGCCGATGGGGTATGCGGAGAAGGCAAACATGGGCAATGAGCGGTAGGAGCCGATACCTTGGTTGCCGGTTTGGCCGTAACCCGCCCGGAACTTCAGGGTGCTGAATACGCCCAGATTCTGAATAAACACCTCGTCGCCGGCGTTCCACGCCAGAGCGAAAGAAGAGAAGTTGGCGTACTTGTTTTTCGTTGTGAAGCGGCTGGAACCATCGCGCCGGAACGAAGCCGTAGCCAGGTATTTGCCTTTGTACCCGTAGTTCACCCGGCCCAGTAAGGAAAGCAAGCCATTTTCCGACTTGCCGCTGTTCAGCGTCTTCTGGGTGGTGCCGTTGAACAGGTTGTTGTTTTCCAGCAGGTCATCGGGGAAGCCCCGCACCGACGCGTTACGGTAGTAGGAGTAGCCCGTTTCGCGCGTGAATGCCGCCACTGCGTTCACGCTATGGTCTTCGTGGAACGTGCGGTTGAAGTTCAGAATAGATTCCAGCGTGATGCCGCGCCAGTTGTCGTCGGAGTTGTAGGCGTACCCGTTGGTGGTGCGGGCTTCCTGCAAGCGCCGGTTGTAGTACACTTCCCGGTTGTTCACGTTGTAGTTCACCCCCAGGTTCTGGCGGAACGAGAGGTAGTCGGTGAAGGTCAGCAGCGCGTAACTCGACGAGTAGATGCCCGTAGAGTGCGTCTGGTCTTTGGCCGTGCGGGTGTAGTTGTAGGGGTTGGCAGCAGCGTACCAAGACGTGTTGTCTTCCCGCGCTTTTGACTCCGGCGACGATACTGGGTAAGTAGCCGGAAACGACAACGCCGAACTGATAATGCTGGCCTCGTTGCCGTTCGAGTTGGTTTTGCCTAGCACATAGTTAGTGAAGGTGATATTGTTGCTGGTGCCCAGCTCGATCCACTTGTGCACCTTCCGGACGATATTGGCTTGCAAGCCATACCGCTTGAAACCAGAATTTTCAATGATGCCTTGCTGATCGAGCATGTTGCCCGACACCGAGTAAGTGCCTTTGTCGCTACCGCCTGACATACGCAGGGTGTAATCCTTGGTGATGGCTTGGCGGAAAATCTTGTCCTGCCAGTTGGTACCTGTGAAGCCCTCCGGATACGATTCGCCCGCCGTTCCATTCAGGAAATCTTCGGGTGCCGGCAGATAAGTGGAGTCGCCGATAATTGGGTCGAAACCCCGAATGCCAGGGAAAGGCAGCGTAGTAGGGCTTGTGCCGTTGTACGTTTCGGCATTGAGCTGGGCCTCGTTCTGGAACTGAGCGTACTGGTACGCATTCAAGACTTTCACCCGCCTAGAAATTTCCGAGATGCTGGTATTCGCTACTATCTCGATGCGGTCTTTGTCGGCTTTGCCTTTCTTGGTAGTGATAAGCACTACGCCGTTGGCACCGCGCGAGCCGTAAATGGCCGTGGCCGAGGCATCCTTCAGGATTTCCATCGACTCGATGTCCTGCGGGTTGATGTAAGACAAGGCGTTGGTCGATTGACCCGTGCCCCCCGAGGGGTTGGCACCACCAGTGGAAGAACCAGTAGCAGAAGGCGAGGTGAATGGAATGCCGTCAATTACATACAGCGGCTCGCTGCCTGTAAACGAATTCGCCCCCCGAATGGTGAGGCTGATGCCGGCCCCAGGCGCTCCGTCACTGCGGTTGACCTGTACTCCGGCTACTTGCCCTTGCAATCCTTGGTTGATGCTAGTTGGAATGGTTTTGAGGATATCGTCGGTCTTGACGGAAGCTACTGAGCCGGTTACGTCACTTTTCTTGACCGAGCCGTAACCAATTACCACCACTTCTTCCAGCGCTTTTTGGTCGTTCTGGAGCTTGACGGCGAATGATGTGCGGCCTTTTACGGGCACTTCCTGCGTTTGAAAGCCCACATATGAAAGGACAAGAACGGCGTCCTCATTGGGCACTGTAAGGGAGAAGGAGCCATCCGTGTTGGTGGCTGTACCGTTGGTGGTGCCTTTCACCACTACGCTAACTCCCGGCAAGCCTTCGCCACTGGCTCCGTCGGTCACGGTGCCTTTTATGGCAATGGGTGCTTGGGCAAGTAATTCGGTGGGGCTTACTGCAAAAGCCGCCATCGTCGTCATGAGTAAAATCTTCTTCATACAGTGATGAGAAAGGAATGGAGATAAGGGAGAAGTGCAGAAATTGACTCGCAGCAATGGTGTCATCGATGAGAAAGTGAGGGCTAGCCAGGTCAATGGTACTTTCTCGCGAGGCTGTAGTTCAGCTCTAGCAAACTCTTTAGTTAATACAAGAGCGCTTCGGGCTGTTGACGTTGTTAGTCGTCCAGTTAGCTACAGTAGTAGATCCACTATTTGACTACTTATATAGTAGGGGTGAACAAGAAGGTGTAAATCGATTGCATGAAGTGGGATTTGGATGAGTGAAAAGAGAGATGGATGAACCGAAATTCCATTGCAAACCCGACAGTTGACTTACCGTAATCGTTTGCAATACCAAGGTTAACAAACTAAAAGGTTTTAGCAAGTTTTGCACTTGCAGCCTGTTTTATTGGACTATAGTGAACTAATAACCTTTTAACACTCCAAGCTATCTGGTGCTGGAACTTGCTATTTGTTGCTACCTTTTTTCTTCCCAGGAATAGTAGAACAACCACTTGGCAATGGATGTAATAAAGAGCATCTCTTACTTAATTAAATACAAATTATAGTAAGAGTTGTTTGCGATTTAAGGTTTCAGGCAAGCATGCATAGAAGGATAAAAAAGTATCAATAAAATATTTATATAATTTTCATAATCAACACGCAATCATCTAACCGTCTTCGCTCAAACCTCACCTGGGCTTAGTGCAGCCTATACTCTATTTAAATACTTAGGGAGATAGGGAAGGAGCAAAATCCGGCTGCTTTACTTATGTACTTATGAACGCAGGAAGACGCTAGCTATAGGCACAGCTAGCTAAGGGGCTATGCCTATATACAAGACTAGTCCTGCTTGTATGGAACTGGATGTGTAACAAAGAATGCTAGCTGCCGTTGCCTGGCAAATGTATTACCTGCTTGGTGCTTGGTGCCCAGGCAATTCGGCGGCGGTCCTCTTTGCCTACTAAGTAGGAGAAGCTAATAGCATCTGGACGCTGGCGAAGGTCGTCCCAGGCAGCGCGGGTGATGGTATTGTCGGTGGGGAAGGCCGACTTGGGGGTAAGGGCTGGCTTCTGGAAGTTTTTTTCAGTGAAAAACTCATCCATACGGCGGCGCACGTAGGCAGCACGCTCATCGGCGGTAGCGGTGGGGGTCTTCATTTCGTATACCATAGCCGCCTCTAAATCGCCGGCCGAAAGAATCTCACGAAAGATAACTTGCCCACTAGCATCGGTGATAGTGAAGGTGGCCTCACCAGTGAGCATATCTTTGCCCCGCATCACCAGCTTGAATTCGTCGGGGGAACTAGGCGAAGAGAAAGTGTGCCGTTGCCGTACCGTTTTCAAGGTGTCCGACTGGGCATCGGCAGCGGCAGCACGGGCAGTGTCCATAGGCTCCAGATTCGTGGCCGTGTCGGCAGTGGAAGGGCTGGTAGCCGCCTGACGCGTGTCGGGGGTGGAGCAAGCAACAACAAAACCGAGCAGGGGAAGCAGCGAAGTGAGGCGCATGAGATAAAGGAAATGGTAGCTGCCGACAATACGCGGTTTAAAGGCCGACTGTTCTGTTTGCTACAAGTAGGCTCGGAGGCTGGCTTGGGTGCCTACCAGAACAGCATCAAGCCAAAAGCAACACTCATGCACAACGACGACACCTGGTTCATGCGCATGGTATGCTCGAAGTCGGCAGCACTAGGGTCTTGCCAAACCAAGTAAGCCCAACGCCCAAACAGCGCCACTACCGGCCCAGTTGCCAGCAGAAATACGAAGAGGTGCATGGTTTCCTGACGAACCCAGAGCGTGCCCGCCAATACGGTGGCCCCTGCCAGAAGCCCTACGGCCGCAAACACAAACGTGCCCCGGATGCCTAGTCGTAAACTTAAGGTCTGGTCGCCGCGGCGGGCATCTTCCTGGTGCTGGTAGACCTGCGTGAGAGGGTAGGAGCCGCACAGAAAGAGACTGCTGACGAGGGCGAGCAGCAAATTAGTTGTTTCAAGAATCGTTGCTTGTGAAGCTCCCACACCTACCTGAGTCATCAGAAAGGTGAAGGCGCCTTGGAATACCACGACCACCACCGTACTCAGCAGAGGATACTTCTTGAGTCGAATGCCTTCGTAGCTGTAGGCTTTCGACACCAGAAGATACACCGCCACCAATACTCCGAACAATGGGCTCAGCAACGCGGCCCCCACCACAGCCAGCGCATCGAACACATACACCAGATAAAGCAGCTCTTGGGAAACTTTAGGGGGCTTCTTTAGGCCGCCGATACTGCCTTCGTCCCGGTCGTAATAGGAATTGTAGCCGTTAGAAGCCGGGTAAGCCAACAAGTGCAACACTACGAACACCCCTACCGCCCGCCCACTGCTGAAAGGCTCGCGAAGCGCGCTCAACCCAAACCAGAACACGGGCATGAGGTAGATGGAAAACGGAATGCGCAGCAGCAACAACGCGCGGCGGTATGACATTGCAAGGTGTTCTAGGGTTAGGAAGCGGATGCTTTAGCTACCAGTAAGGTACGAGTTCGGGGCAGTAAGCACCACAAGCACCGATACGGGGCGCCACTACCGAAGTACACACTTATGTGCGTTGTAAGCGAGGAACACCAATTAGGTAGGTCACTTCTGGTCCCCACCAGTGCCGAACTTTGCCGGCTTGCCAGTCAAACGTATTATGGGGGTCAGCGCGGCGGGCCAGGGAAAGCAACTGCGCCGGCGGATACATACGCAGGATGGACACGGTACCGTCCCAGATAGTGAAAAGCGGGATAAGGGGCACGAAGTAAGTGAAGAACAGGCGGCTGAACCGGAAGGGCCGCATAAACGGGGTGAACAGCAACTGCGCTATGGGCAGCACCGTCCAGGCCAGCAGAATTTCCAGCCAATGCTTGCCGGCCCCCTCGAACACCCCAATGCCAGCTCGTTGTTGCACGGCATCAGCAAGAATGGCTTCGGCTAATGGCGGCGGGAAATGATGAAACGCGGAAAATACCGTGCGGAACCCCGCCAACGTGGTGGAAACGGCCGTGGCATCAACGGGAGCCACCTCGTACGTAAGTCCTGGATTGCGCTGCGCTAAGAGCTGCCAGGCTGCTGGTTGCGGGTATAAATCGGTGAGGGTGATGCGGGCCGTTGGAAGGCCGGTTTCGCGCAGGCGCCGCAAGATGCCTTCGGTGCCGCCGCCCGCACCAGCACACAGCTCCAGCAACTCGGCGGCGTTGGCTTTTGCAAGGGCTTCGCGTAGCAACGGCACAATCGGCTGGTAGGTACCCAGCAACGAAATCATAAAGCGTAGGTAGTCCATCATGCCGGCGCGGATGACGCGCGGAAACCACGGCAGGTCTTCAAACTCGAATAACTGGAGGCGTATTTTCACTTCATTGCCTACGCATAATTAGCAGCAGACGGTTGTCAGGGAGCCTAGAGACGCACAAAGCAGGTAGGAAACGTCCAGAGGAAGTATGGCCGTAGAACCGCACGGTACTAGTATGATATGGCAATGCTTGGGGTAGGGCATAAGGCGGTTCGAGGGAACAAAAAACACCCTACCCAACAAGTTAGTTGAGTAAGGTGTCAATGCGTTGGCAAATAGCTAGTTGGAGTCTGCTTGTGCTAGTCAAGCAAGCTGTTGGTTAGCCTACCTCAACGTGGTGCGTGTTTCTTCTGGACCAAATAGCAGTTGTAGAAGTTTTGCCGCCAGGGCTGTAGAGCCAGAATACCGTTATCAACCCAGCTGCCAGATAAGGAGACGACATTTCCAGCAAGCCTTCAAGAGAAACAAAGGGCAGCATAAACCGGAGTAGCTCATTAGCAAGTATAAAAAATAGGGTTACACCCAACAGGGCCATAGACCGGCGCGACCAACCCGAGCAAACACGCCCGAGTACCGCGAAGAATGGAACAGCCAGTGGCACCAGGGGTAGCGTAATAATAGCGGCCAGCAAACCAGCAGCAACGGCAATGGTACTATCGTTTAGTCGGTGGGTGAGGGCAAAGCCCAACCCAAGTAGGAAGGTGCCTCCCAGGTTGCTGAACAGCCAAAGAAGCAGTGTGCGGATAATAGTTGGCTGAACGGAAGTGTACGCGTTAAACATGTCAATAAAATAATAAAGTGGAAGAAAGCTCAGGGTGGTGACTAACGCTGAAAACAGGCTAGCACTGGAAGCTGAACGGCAATACCTACGAACAGAGGAAAATTGTAGGATTGTTTGGATTTGGACTTGTTTGGGAATTCAGCCTTCCAATTTGACGCTTGCAATCCGTGTGATTTCTCATTTTGAAACAGGCATGAGTTGGCCCAGTTAAATCATTCGGCATCTATCATGCGTGTTGGGCTTGCAAACATTAGCTATACTATGAGAGCCGTAGTGCGGAAATCTGTTCCGAGCTACGGCTCTTTCAGTTTAGTGCAACATGAGTAACGGTATGGCCTCTTTAACTTATCTGTATGAGCCCGAGTACCGTACTTCCTAGTACGTTGATATTTTAAAAACAGCGGAGGCAGCTACAACCTGTGGTATATCCAGCGGAGTTTCCTGATACTGTGGAAATATTTCAGGAGGGATTTGCAAACGCGAAGAAGTTTTCGCTGCTTTGTATCACAAAGTGCTTTTAAACATGATGAAGCCTGCCGTCGACCCGTTAGCTCAACTCACCGAGATTCGCGCCATCATGGAGCGCTCCTCCCGCTTCATCTCGCTTAGCGGCCTTTCAGGGGTTGGAGCGGGCGTTGTGGCATTGATAGGGGCAGGGGCAGGCCACTGGTACCTGCGTCGGGAGTACGGCGAAACCGGCTTTTTGCGGCTGTTGCAAAGCACGCCTGCTGAGCGAGAACTTGTGCTGCCCTTTTTGCTCCTGCTGTCGGCGGGTATAATAGCGGCGGCTTTAGCCGTAGCCATGTTCTTCACGATGCGGCGGGCCCGCAAAGCCGGCCAGCCCCTTTGGAGCGCCCTGGGCCGACGCTTAGCAGTAAGTCTGATGATTCCGCTGGTGGCAGGTGGACTTTTCTGCTTGGCCCTGTTCACCCACGGAGCCGTGAGCCTGGTGGTGCCGGGTTTGCTGCTCTTTTACGGATTGGCGCTGCTGAATGCCAGTAAATACACTCCCGATGAAATTCGCTTGCTAGGTCTTACCCAAGTGGCACTTGGTTTAGTGGGAATTTTGCTGCCTGGCGCCGGATTGCTGTTATTTGCGCTCGGTTTCGGACTAGGCCACATCGGGTACGGACTACTGATGTATAACCGCTACGAACGACAATGAACTTTTAGGCACGTTGAGGCTAGGCTTTTTTGCATGCGAAAACAGCCAAGTTGCGTATCACGGCTACTTCTCTCTTCCTCCGCTCTAAAAAGAAACCACGCAAACCTATACAAGTGGTAACCCCTGTCAGGTCGGCTTTTCTCCATTGAAACACCTTATTCACACGCTCAATAAAGCTTTCGACCACCGCGTGCGGCTGGGCGTAATGGCTGTGCTCATGGCCAACGATAACGTAAGCTTCACCGAGTTGAAAGAAGTGTTGGAGTTAACGGATGGCAACCTCGCCAGCCATGTGGCAGCCCTTGAGAAGGCCGGGTACGTGCAAGTAAACAAGCAATTCGTAGGTAAGAAGCCCAACACCACTTATACCGCCTCACAAGAAGGAAAACAGGCCTTTCAAGACCATTTGCTTGCTTTAGAAAAGCTGTTGCGGGGGTAAGCAGTATTTTTTTTGACTTTAAACTTTGAAATACAAAGTTCTTTTAAAAATAGGAAGAGGCTAGCAAGTTGGCTCTCCACTCTTTCCACATACAGGCACTAGATTCCTAACCAGTACACTATGAATACCTCGATTTCCGCAGCCGGCTCCCGGTTTGTCTCCACCGCCGCACCCACTCCGCAACTCACGCTTAGTGTTTTGCAAAAAGTGGCACTACCCGCAGGTGCCATCTTGTTCGATGTGCTCTTCTGGCACGAGCGGGCTGCCCTGAATATGCTGCTCTATACGTTGTTTGTGGTAGGAGTAGTGCTAGCCCAGCTGCCACGGCATGCGCCACAGTGGCGCTCCGGCTATTTCCGCCTGACGCTGGCGGGTACGCTGCTGAGTGCGACTATGGTGGCGTGGTACGGTTCAGGGGCCGCCCAGCTGGCCTGTGTGGCCTCGTTGGCAGTGTGGCATGGCTACCTCAACCAACCGCACCTGAAGTTGATTAGCAACGCCTTCTTTACTGCCATAGGTAGTGCATGGCAGATGATGCCGGGTCTGGTAAGCCTAGTGCGTCTGCCGCACAACATGGGCGGACGCGCAGGCCGGGCCTGGTTTTATGGGCGCTTGCTGGGCGTGCCGCTGATGGCTCTGTGCGTATTCCACATTCTGTTTTTGGTTGCCAACCCGGTGTATAGCCAGCTAACCAGTCAAGCGCTGACGGCGGTAGGAACATGGCTGGAGGTGCTGTTTGAAAACCTATCGGTGCCGCACCTGCTGTTTTTTCTGCTAGGGCTGGTTGCCACTGGTGCCGCGCTGGTGCTCGTACCTGTTCACTACTTCACAGACCAGGAGTCGCGCCTAGGGGAATTCATAACCCGGCAGCGCGACCGAGTGGCCTCCTTCGCCGTTCGGCGCCCCGACTTTCGGTCCAAGAACTTCCGCGCGCTTGATTTACGCAAGGAATACCTAGTTGCCTTGAGCATGTTCGGGTTGGTGAACGCGCTGTTGCTGGTTGTCAACGGTATCGACATCAACTGGATTTGGTTTGGCTTTGTGCCGGGCCCCAACTTCGACCTTACCCAGTTTGTGCACGAAGGCACCTACGTACTGATTCTGAGCATTCTGGTGGCCATGGGTATTGTGCTGTGGTTTTTTCGCCGCAACCTCAACTTCTACCAGCGGGGGCTGCCTGCGCTGCGCTGGCTGGCTACGGTGTGGGTGCTTCAAAATGTGGTACTGGCGGTGTCGGTGGGGCTGCGCAACTACTATTACATTGTCAATACGGGCTTGGCCTACAAGCGCATTGGCGTGTATGGCTTCTTGCTGCTGACGTTCTTCGGGCTACTAACGGTGCTACTTAAAATATGGCAGCGCCGCTCCACCTTTTCGCTGGTGCGCCTGAACGCGCTGGCTGTTTACCTGCTGATGGTGGGGCTGGCCTGCGGCAACTGGGAAATCTGGATTGCGCGCTACAACCTACGCCCCGAACTGCACATCCTCGACTATGGCTTCCTGCTGGACATGCCCGACCGGGTATTACCCGAACTAGCCGCCCACCAGCAGGTGCTCACCCAGCGCCACCTCGTGTCGGAAACCTACAACGGCACTTGGGTGAAGCTGGAGCCCATTGCTGCTCGCCAAAGGCTTCAGCAGCGCCTCCGAGAGTTTCATGCTCTGCAGCAAGCCCGCAACTGGCCCAGCAACACCTACGCCGATTGGCAGGCCAACGAAGAGCTAGCGAAACCCTAAGTGACCTAGTCAGCCCACTCAACACGGCAATATCAACCCTGTACTACCTTCTACCTATGCTTCTCCAATTCTCTTTAACCGTTCTGGGCTTGCTGATCTGCGTTGGGGATGTGGCAACGCTGGCCCTAGTGCTCACCTGGCAGGAGCGAGCCGCCGATCCTGACCTGCGCCGACAACGGCTGTTAACCGGTGTGTTGCCTGTCGGTAGCTTGTTGCTGCTCCTACTGCTGGGAGTGGTGTTTTTTCTGCTGATGCTATGGTCGCCGCAAGGAGCCGAGCTATTGGGTAACTAGACTCAACATTTTATTTCATGGAAAACCAAGTAATGCTAGAGCCTTCGCTGAAGGCCACACACCTGAGTCGTTGGCTGGCGTCTGCCCAACAACTTAAGGATACGCTCACCATTTTGGGTATGCACATCCTGTTTGTTTTTGGCCTATTGTTCGGCATCGGCATTCCAGGCTTGATACTATACTTTTTGCGGTGGCGAATAGTGCGTGGCAACAGTAGCCCACAACGTACCCAGGTGCTATGGTGTCTCGGCTTTGTGCATGAATTTCTTTGTGTGCTCTTGTTCCAGTCGGCGGAGATTAAAACCGAACTACATGAAACAGCAGAGTGGGTAAGTATCGGCTATATGATAGGCTTAGGTATAAGCTTAACTGGTTTGATAGAGGCATTTTACACAGCACAGAGAGATACAGATGCTCTCTAGTCAACGAATAGCGGTACTAACATGTCCTGCCTCATCTTCGCCCGGCAAGGCCCTTAGTGTACTGGTAGCAGTGTGTGCGGTGTTGTGGCTCTGGACCCAATGGCCAGATTGGTATTACTCGGGTTCGAACGACAAAGAGGTGTACTACCTGCTCTCAGAAGTAGTATATAGCTGGTGGGCGTGGGTGCTTTTACCACTGCTTAGCAACGGTATTCTGTTCTGGTGGAGCACTTGGCCTCTCTGGAGCAGTCCTAGCCTCAATGCTGTAGCGGAGTTGAAACGGGGTGTAGTGTTGGTGCTATGCTTGTTGTTCCACCTTGTGTCGGTATTGCTGGCGTTGTTCTGGATTGTAGGCTCTATACTTTTTTATTTCTGGCCACTCTCAACCTAGCTGACACCCATCTAGAATGAACCAGCTACAAATCTTCGCAGCCCGTGCCTTGCGCCAACTGCCTACCTCATTGTGGTGGGTGCTCACGTTGTTGGTAGGCTCAGTATGTAGTATCACACTCGAGAAAGAGCTTTTCCCTAATACACCCAGCGCCTCGGTAGTAGCGCAATGGGTGTTTATCGGCTGCATGCTAGTGCTGCCCACACTCGGTATTGTGTGGGTATGGCAGGTGGCTATGCATGTTGTGCAACCGGGCTGGCGGCTGCTCTGGTATATAGCTGCCACCGGAGCCACTGCTGTAGGAGCAGGACTGACCATTTTGCTGCTAGTAGTGACGTTGTTGTTTGCCGCCTAGCTTCAAATAGTACCGCGCAAGCTGGCAGGGCCGCTGATTGTAGCGGGGCATAATGCGTGAAACGAAGCTGTGTGCCAGTGTGTTAATGGCCTTGGCAAGTGGTATGTTAGCACGGAGAGGAAAGCCGAGTTAGGTGGTGGCGCAACAAAAACGACAGGTTGGCCCGTGCTTAACCGGTATATTTACCACTTCTTGACATGCCACCCCAGCCAGCCGCCGCCCAATCTGCTCTGAATGTCCGTCCCAAGATTGCCGAAAACAAACCCTACGCCCCGGCCCCGTCGGCCCTGGTCTAACCGCGCGGCACGAGCCACATGGGCCGTCTTTGTACTGGGTGTAGGCATTTTCCTGCTCTACCCCATTTTAGTGAGCATGAATTTCATGTTCCTTTTCGGCAAGTCGCCGAGCTTGGAAGAGTTGGAAGACCCCAAGGTGGAACAGCCCTCTGAAATCTATACGGCCGATGGCGTGCTGCTTGGTAAGTACTTCCGGGAAAACCGGGTGCCCGTATCACTGAACAAGATTTCGCCGCTACTCATCAAAGCCTTGGTCGCTACCGAGGACATTCGCTACTACGAGCATTCGGGCATTGATGCTACGGCCCTGGCCCGCGCCGCCGCCGGCGTATTAACGGGTAACCGGAGCGGCGGTGGCTCCACCATTACGCAGCAGCTCGCCAAAAACCTCTACAACACCCGCCGGGGCGAAACCCGTGGGGCCCTCGGGTATATCCCCGGTGTGAGCACGCTCATCAGCAAAACCAAGGAGTGGCTAACGGCCGTGGAGTTGGAGCGCCGCTATACCAAAGAAGAGATTCTGCGGATGTATTTCAACACCGTTGAGTACGGGTCGAGGGCGTACGGTATCAAAGTAGCGGCCAAAACCTTCTTCAGCACCTCTCCCGACAGCCTTACAGCCGAGCAAGCTGCTATGCTGGTGGGCATGCTCAACAATCCAACGGCGTACAACCCCCGCTTTCACCCCGAGGCGGCCCGCAAGCGCCGTAACCTGGTGCTTACGCGCATGGGGCAAGCCGGTGTGCTGCCCGCGGCCGAGGTGGCAGCCCTCCAGAAGCAGCCCGTACAACTCAAGTACCAATTCGAGCAGCATATCGACGGCCCGCCCACCTATTTCCGTGGGGCCGTCAGCCAGTTCGTGAACGAGTGGTGCGAAAAGAACGGCTACGACATGTACCGCGACGGTCTAAAAATCTATACCACCATCGATTCGCGGATGCAGCAGTACGCCGAGGAATCGGTGCAGGACCGGATGAAGCGGCTGCAACAGCAGTTCGACCGGTTTTGGCGTAATCGGGACAAGAATCCGTGGGTGGATGAAGAAGGCAATGAAATTCCGAATTTCATTGAAACCCAAATGAAGCGGACCGAACAGTACAAGGAGTTGGCGGCGCGCTATAAAGGCCAACCGGCTCTCTTGGATTCGGCATTGCACCGCAAGCACCCCACCAAGGTATTCACCTGGAAAGGCGACGGTGACACCACCTTGCTTTTGTCTCCGCTTGATTCGCTGGCGTACTACAAGCATTTCCTGCACGCGGGCATGATGACCATGGATCCTTTCACCGGCCAAATCAAGGCATGGGTGGGTGGGCTCAATTATCGATTCTTCCAGTACGACCATGTACGCCAAGGCAAGCGCCAGGCGGGCTCCACCTTCAAGCCCTTCGTCTACCTCACGGCCATTGATAACGGCTACGCGCCCTGCGACCGTATTCGCGACGAGCGGGTGACCATCAACTACGTGGAGAACGGCAAGGACATGGAGTGGAAGCCCGACAACGTAACGCGCGAGTACACCGGCATCAACATGACCTTACGCCAAGCCATGGCCCGGTCCGTTAACTCGGTTACGGCCCAGCTAACCGAGCGGGTAGGGTGGGAAAACGTAGCCAAGTATGCGCACAAAATGGGTATCAAAAGCCCTTTGCTGCCTGTGCCTAGCATCGGCCTTGGCTCGGGCGGCGACGTAAGCGTGTACGAAATGGTAAACGCCTACAGCACCTTCGTCAACCAGGGGTTCCAAACCGAGCCCATGATTGTTACGCGCATCGAAGACCGTAATGGCAACGTCATCAAGCAATTCGACCCCAAGCAGCGGCGCGCCATTTCTCCCGAAACAGCGTGGCTAATGCTCTACATGCTGCGTGGCGGCATGGACGAGCCCGGCGGTACCTCGCAGGCGCTATGGGAGTACGAACTATGGAAGAAAAACAACCAGATAGGCGGCAAGACCGGCACTACCTCCAACTATTCCGATGGCTGGTACATGGGCGTCACCAAAGACTTGGTGACAGGCGTTTGGGTGGGGGGCGAGGACCGCAGCATCCACTTCCAAGGCTCTCAGCAGGGAGAAGGTGGGCGCACCGCGCTACCTATCTTCGGCAAGTACATGGAAAAAGTATACCAGGATTCCGACTTGGGTATTACCATGGGGCCTTTTCCACAGTACCCTGGCAAAATCAAACGCCGGTATCAGTGCGTTTCTGAGCAGCCACGTCGGCGCCAGCCAGAAGCCGTCGATACGATTGTAGTAGACAACCTGCTGGAGAACCTTAACAGCGGGGCATTGCCAGTTCCAGATAGTCTGTAAACCGGCATCTAATAGGGTTACTTACAGCCACAGTCCAAGCATTCCTGCAAGGTTTTGAAGGGCACTACGCCCGCGCAACCGCCCTAAACAAATTGTTTGCACTTCTTCTCCTTGGGGTCGAAGTAGTACCGCACAAAAGCTGCGTTGCATAGGCCCGCATCGGGTACAAGCGCACAGGCTGATGGCTGAGAAGCAGGTTCGGGAGAATCTTTTTCTTGCTGGCAGGAGGTAGCCGAGGCTAGGAGCGCGGCAGTCGATAGAAGTAGAGCGTATTTCATAGTAGTAGGAGCCGGATAGCTACTACAGGGTTGCAAGGCAGACAACGTACTGTCAACTCAATCAACAGAACCACTTGTGGGTTTACTTGCCCACTGGCTTGCGGCGAAGCAAATACACTGCGACAAGCAGCCCAGCCGCTAAAAGTGCAGAAAGCGCTTGAAAATGGCCGCGCCAACTAGAAGAAGTACTCATGGTGTGATTCACTTCCAGAGAGTTGCTCCAAGCAATAAAGGCATCCGCAATAGGCAACACGCCAAAAAGGTAGCGTTTCTGGTCACTTACTTGATAAGGCATGCCGAACGCCTCTATACTATTGCGTAAACCAATAGCAGTAACCGTGTCGCCGTAGCGCTGCATGACGCGCCGGCCTACAATAGACGCCGCTCCACCCACATCCAGTAACACTGGCCCCGAGTCGATATGCTCCGCGTTGTCGGCTTCCTGCGCCGATTCGCGCATGCCCGGCAAGCCAAAACGAGAGGTAAGAAAATGGTGCCGATATAGCCTGAAATGACGCCGAGCGTAAGTGGAGTCTATTTCGTACAGGAAATTGAGCAGTTGGCTTTGCGACGCGCCGAGAGCTGCTTGTTGCACGGCGCCCGTGCGGGCATCCGTTTTGTGCGGAATCATGCCTAATGAGTCAAGGCGGGTATCCACAACGGTTAGCCACTGCCGAATAGTGGGTTGGTACCGTGGCGGTAGTATTCGGTCGTGGCACGCTAAAGCTGCTAGGCACATCACGCCATCAGCAGGCCAAGCCGCACCCGAGTACGACTCGAGGTAGGGAGTAGGGCTTACAGCTACGGCCTGTGCTATCTGTGCGCAATTCTGCTTGAACAACCTGACGTCGTCGGCAGCCCGTTCGGTGGGCGTTTGCGCAGCTAGGTAGCGGCCCAGCAGGTAAGTAGACCAGCCTTGATAATAGGCGCCGTAGGGCAGTGGCAGTTCCTGCTCAAATATCCTGCGCCCGGCTGGTGAGAAAATAGCTCGCATGGCCCAAGCAGTTTCTCCTAACGCCTCGTGACGTAACGCTGCGCTATTAGGGAGGCCACCAGCCAGTTCCACCCAGCTCAGACCGTAGAGAGCGTTGAGATACACAAAGCCTTCCGGATACAGCTGCTGCATATCCTCGCCAGCGCCTTGGTGCATGCGGGTTTTCAGGAAGCGCAACTGACTCAGCAAATCCTGATTGAGAGGTCGGCCAGCAACCGCTTCCATTTGCGGCTGATAGTACAGCCGGTAGTTTAGATACAGCAGATAAAGTAAAGACAAAGACAGCAGTGCTCGAAACAGCGTCCGCATCGGCTACTGCTATTCCTCCTCGTAGAACGACTCCAATGCCGGCTTCAGATGGGGATACTCGAACGTGAAGCCCTGCCGAAGCACTTTTTCGGCGCTTACGCGCTGACTAGCCAGCACGATTTCGCTCATCTCGCCCATCATCAGATTCAAAGCAAACTCAGGCACCTTGGGGAGCACCAACGGCCGATGTAGCACACTCGCTAGCGTTTCCGTAAAGTCTTTATTGGTTACTGGATTAGGCGAAACGGCGTTGTACGTGCCTTGCCACTGCGGCTCTTCCAGCATCTGAATGAGCAGCCGGCATAAGTCGTCGAGGTGAATCCAGGACATGTATTGCCGGCCAGTACCGAGCGGCGCGCCCGCCATCATCTTCACGGTGCGCGCCAGTGGCACTAGTGCCCCACCTTCCGGGCTCAGCACAATGCCAATGCGGGTGATAATAGTGCGGATACCGAGTTGTTCCACTTGGTGGGCGGCTTGCTCCCACTTCTGAGAAACATCCACCAGAAAGTCAGAAGCCGAGGCAGCAGGTGTTTCTTCGTTCACCACTTTCTCGCCACTGTCTCCATAGATGCCAATAGCAGATGCCGAAACAAACGCCCGCACATGGTGTCCTTCCCGAGCTAGTTCGCGGGCTAGCAGACCGGTGCCGCCCAACCGGCTGGTCAGAATTTCACGCTTGCGCTCTTCCGTCCATTTGCCTTCCGAAACGCTGGAGCCCGCTAAGTTGATAATGTAGTCGGCGTACGGCACTGCTGCTTCGTCGATGGTACCGGCGCGTAAGTCCCAGCGGAAGCTACGGTAGTGCCCGTTGCTGGGCTGCCGACTGAGGAGCGCTACCTCATAACCCAAATCGATAAGCATTTCGGCAAGGCGAGTGCCTATCATGCCGGTACCACCGCTAATGAGGACTTTCCGGGACATATTGTGGGGTGCTTGTACGGTGTGTAGTAGTTGGGCAAATAACGGCTTTCGGGCGTCTAGATTGGAAACTTACGACAACCTATAACTAAAACCAGAAAAAAATGTAATCCACCCTAAAACTCATTTGCCAATCAAGCGCAGAAATTCAGCGCGGAGTGCAGCATCTTCACCAAAAACACCACCATACTCGGCTGTTAGGGTGGAACTGCTGGTGTCATTCACGCCCCGGCTCATCACGCACAAGTGGTCGGCCTCAATAAGCACGGCCACATTGTCGGTGTGCAGGGTTTGCTTCAGTTCCTCGGCAATCTGGCGGGTAAGGCGCTCCTGCACTTGCGGACGGCGCGCATAGTACTGTACCACACGATTCAGCTTGCTAAGGCCCACCACATGCTCGCCCGGCAAATAGGCAACGTGCGCCTTCCCAATGATGGGCACAAAGTGGTGTTCACAACACGAAAAGAGGGTGATGTCACGCTCCACCAACATCTGCTGGTATTGGTAGCGGTTGTCGAAAAGGCGCACATCAGGACGGTGCTCTGGAGAGAGTCCCCGGAACCACTCCTGCACGTACATTTTCGCCACCCGGCGTGGCGTGCCAGCTAGGCTGTCATCGGTTAGGTCCAGGCCTAATAGCTGCATGATTTCCCGAAAGTGTTCGGTGATGCCGGCTATCTTCTCTTCATCGGTGAGCTGAAATGCATCAGAGCGGAGAGGGGTGCGCAAATCGGCTGACAAGTGCGTGTCAGCGGGTGGGGTGCCCCCAGTAGCCGGGGCAGGCACGGAATTATCCATGGTATTCTACAAAATTTCGCTCGGTCTCATACAAAGTAACCGAGAGGCTCAGTTGCGCATCGATGTGTTCACGCAGCCGATTCCAGATGACCACCGCAATATTTTCGGCAGTGGGGTTGAGTTGACGGAATTCCTCCGTGTCCAGATTCAGGTTCCGATGATCAAAGGTATCGAGAATCTCACGTTTGATAAGGTCGCTCAACAGCTTCATATCATACACGTAGCCCGTTTCAGGATCGGTGTCGCCGGTCAACCGTACGATCAACTCGTAGTTGTGGCCATGATAGTGGGGGTTGTTGCATTTGCCGAACACGCGTTGGTTTTTCTCCTCGCTCCAAGCGGGATTGTGCAAGCGGTGCGCGGCGTTAAAGTGCTCTTTGCGGCAGACAGTTACAGGCATAGGAGAGACAAACTAGGTAAGGTGGGTTTTGTTTTGGCAGCAAAGTAGTTTCTGTAGCAGCAACATAAAGCGTTTAAAAATGGTATTTTTGTCAGTTTAGCAACATGTGATATAACCTATTTAATAAAAGATCAATTAGCAGAAAAAAAACATTCAGAGGCATAGTGAGATGTTTAGCTAGTCGTTAAATTTGATGAACCGAAATCTAAAAATCGGACATAATCGAGACCAACGTACCACTAATAATCTCATTAACATGAAAAAAGGCGTACTCCTTTCCCTGTTGATTTTTGTGCTGACGGCGACTGGCTACGCGCAGAAGTCACCCGTTGATGAAACGGACATGGCTATCAAGGGCATCCCCCGCAAGGGTCAGCGCGTGACTATCCAGTTAGATAGCAAACGCGTTGACGAATCGTGGAAAAAGCAGCTTGACGCACAGTTTGGCAACAAAGTAAAGGCCGACAAAGGTGTTTATCAGTTGGATGGTGTAGTTATCGAAGACATTTCGAAAACTCCTGTTCGAGTGATCAGCAAGGTAGATGCTACTCCCACCGGTACGTCGGTATGGTGGTCCGTTGACTTGGGCAATGCTTACCTGAGCAAAGATGCTACTCCTGTACAGTGGAAAGCCAGCGAAAAATACCTGAAGGATTTTGCCCGGATGTTATATCGCGAAGACCTTGCTGTGCAGGTGGCAGAAGCCGAAAAGTCACTGGTTTCTTCACAGAATAACCATATGGCTGTAATTCAAAAGTCGGATGCCATCAAAAAGGACATTGAGAAGAATAAGCTGAAGAAAGTTGAAATTCAGCAGCAGTTGGCTCAGAACGCGGCTGAATTGCTTCAGTACAACAACCAGGTTGATTTGAACCTGAAAGAGCAAGAAGCTGCTCGCGCCGACATTGTTAACATGCGTGTGGCCTTGGAAGCTGTGAAGGAGCGTATGAACAAGATTGAGTAGGTTATACTATCTCTTCGCAATAAAAAGAGAGCTTCTCCTGTCAAAGGAGGGGCTCTCTTTTTATTTGTAGTGGCACTTCCTTCACAACTGCATTAGCTCTTGGACACTCGTGCTACTTGGTTCTTAAAGGCTGCTGTACCAGGGAAAAAAGAGTGAGTGCATTTCTTCTAGACTGTCTTTGAGAAGTAACCTAGCCAACACAAAATCTCAATTCATAGCTGCTTTCACTTGCTGCTCGGCCGCCTGCTCGTTTTTCCAACCTACGATTCGCACCTCACCGGGACGGCCCTGGTGCAAAAACCACTGGCGGACCACCTCACGAACTCCAGGGTAGCGGTTGGTCAGATCCTGCCAAGTAACTACGTCAGGTAGAACCTGCTGGCTTGGACGTGCTGGTACGGCCAGTATTACAGATTGTAACACGCCATTGTCATCTAAGGTGAGCACCCCTACCGGTACCACCTCTAGTATGGTCCCGATGGGTTGCGTTTCGGCTAGCACCAACGCAGGCAACGGCTTGAGAGTACTGCTCAAGCGCGTGCCTGGAATAAAGCCCAAATTGCCCGGACAAGGTAAGAATTCAACTACTAGGTCAAGACCAGCCCGGCGCACTGGTACAAACTCGTGCCGAGCCGGATCATAGCGTCGGGCGTGGTTCGTACCAGCTGGCATTTCTACTACCACCTGCAGTAGTTTTCGCTCTGCTGAAAATGTAGGCAGCTCTTCGTATTGGGGCTGACAACCGGCAAACAGGCTGCCTACTAGCACCGCCACGATGCTAACCTGGGCGCGTATAATAGGAGTGAAGGCGTGAAACACTAATGCACTAATTGTTCATCAAGAAGTCGAAACGGATTTAGTTGATTGAGGCGTAGCACAAAACGGATTTGGTTAGTGAAATCCTTCCGGCTGGCAGGTAAGCCGTTGCTGTATTGTGAGCCGGCCACTGGGAAATAGAAGCTTAGCATTTTATTAAACAGCGGCAACGACAAGCCCGCGTCATAGAATACGCGCTGGGCATCACGGTCAATCACCACTTGGGCTTTCTCTTTGCTGGCCCCAAAGTCGACGAACACGCCGAGCGGCGTAACTGGCAAATCTGCTTGCAAGTTGAGGGTGGTAAGCCAACGGCTGCTTAAAACAGGGATGTAAGCCTTGAAAGCGCCATCCCGTTCATCGAACTGATGGTATTGGCTTGCCAAGCTGGGTGAAATTTGCTGCCGGTCCAAGAACATGGTTTGGCGGCGGTAATCGGGGCTACCGCTCAATCCTAATCGGAAAGGGGCATCGTTGGCTTTCTGCAGGAAACTGCCTCCAAACAGCCGAACCGAAAAAGTTTTCCTAGGGGAGTAGTGCCGCAAGTGGCTAATCTCGGCGCGCACCAAGCCCGCTACTGTGCGCGCATTATCTTCGGAGAGGTCGGGGGTGAAGTAGTTGAACTCGACATGCGCATTCCAGCGTCGGAGGGCGTTACCCATACCCAAGCCATATTCCAAAGACTGAATGCTGGTAGTAACGCGCGCATCTTGGTTGTAAATGGCCGTATTGGCTATCTTCAAGGTATGCTGCGGCTTGTCGAAGGCTGCGTGAGGCAACTGAAGCGTGAGGCTAGGCTCTACTTTCCGGTAACGCTCGAAGCGCTGAACTACAACTCCCAGAATTGCCCGCCGTGTGACCTGTATTGGCAGGATGTTTAAGTTCAGCATCCCTATACCGTTCAGCTCATTGCGGTTGAAGCTATACATTGGCATTGCCAGGTAGCTGAACTTCTTGACATTGAGCGGGCTGTTGTAAAATGCGGCGCCCAACATGAATTTGTCGGACGTATTGGCGCCCAACACCGGCGCCCAATTGATGAAAGCTCGGTCCCAACGTTCCGGACTTACTATCGGCCGAAGTCTGATAGGCTCCAAAGCGCGCAAGAAGCCAGTGGTCCGTAGGTGGTCGTCGCGGCGGTTGAGTTGAGGAGTGACGTATTCTGGGTCGGCTACGACTGCAGCTACCCCATCTTCTTTAAATAACAGGACGGCACTGTCGTCTTCATCGGTGTTGGTGAAAGGAAGAGTCCACTTGGTTTCCAACACCTTGCCGGTGGCATCCAGCGTGGCTACTGGAAAAGGAAAAGCGGTAGGAGAATCATTGCGAACAAGCACTTTGCGTTGACCTTTCTCCACTTTCGACTTAGCTATTACGGCGTTGTAGCGGTAAGTGCCGTTGAGCATAGTCCCGAAAAACCAGTTTAGCTTCTGCCCGGCAGTTTCTTCAAACACCGCCTGCATGTCTTCGGGGTAAGGATGCCGGAATTGCCACCGCTCATAGTAGGTGTGCATAGCTGCATCAAACGTTGGCTGCCCTACGTACGCCGCCAAATATTTCAGCAGCGAAGCTGTTTTCCCGTACATGATTACGCCATAATTGAGCTTGCCGTAATCAGCAGAAGTGATATTGCTTACTGGTTGATCCAAGCCTCGACTGGCTACCGCCTGATAGAGAATCTGGTTTATGGCAGCGCCCGGCAAATTATCAGTGCCTAATAGTCGGGCAGCAGTGCCTTTGGTGGGCAAACCAGCTAGAGCACCAGCATTCCCCCCGTGCAACTCAGCAACCCGATTTTCTACATAGGAATTCACTCCTTCATCCATCCAGCCGAAGTCTCGCTCGTTGGAAGCCAAAATGCCGTAAAACCAATTGTGACCTACCTCGTGCACAATAGCGGCAGGTTCAGTCACCGTTACCATGGGGTACTCCATACCGGAGCCAGCACTTAGCGCACCATCCACGGCTGTAACAGCGCTATAAGGATACTCGCCTACCCACCGAGAGTAGTACACTACGGCTGAGTCTACATCCTGTAGCCCTTTTTGCCACTTGCTTGCCTCTTTATTGGTAAACAGAACCCATGTGTCCACGGTGCGGCCCGAGGGCAGTGTTACGCCACTCTTAAGTACGTTGAAGCGTTTGTCGGCAAACCAAGCAAAGTCGTGAACACGGTCCTGTACATACCGTAAGGTTTTGGTTTCAGTAGCGGAGGCCGGAAACTGGAGGTCATCGCCGAAATCGGTAGCAGTTTTTTTGAGCGCCGTGGCCGCTGCCAATTGAGTGAGGCGAGTTTGTTCTTCGGGGTTTTGTAGCACGCCAGTAGCTCCTACCGTATAGTTGGCGGGTAGCGTGATACGCACGTCGAACGAACCAAATTCCGAATAAAACTCGCCTTGATCTAAATAGGGAATAGGGTGCCAGCCCTTCCGGTCATATACGGCAGGCTTAGGGTACCATTGTGTTATCTGATAGCTCTGCTCTACGTGCCCGAAGCGCGAAAAAGAATCTGGAATCTTCACCCGGAACGGCGTGGTGATAGTAACACTAGCTCCCGCTGCTAGACGCTGCGGCAGAATCAGCTTCGCCATATCAGGACTTTCGGGGTCGTATTCCAGCTTGGCAGGTTGGCCATTCACTTGAAAATCGAGCTGGTCGATGAAGCCGCGCTGCTTGTCGGTGGCGAAATGAAACTCACGGTCGTCGTTGCGAAGCTGTTGGCGAGCAAAGGCCGTGTTATCGTCGCGGTAAGCGTTGGGCCACAAATGGAACCAGATGAAGGGCAATGCCGAAGGTGAGTTGTTGGTGTATACCAACTCCTCCCGACCCGTAAGCATGTGCTGTTGGTCGTCCAGAGTCACATCTATGGAGTAGTTGACCTGCTGTTGCCAGTAAGCGGCAGGAGCTACGGGTTTGGCTGTGGGTTGCGACGACGCCAACAGGGGTAGCGCAACCCACAGCCAGAAGCCGATTAAATATTTTTTCATGCGAGGCGACAAGGAACAGGACGACACTGAAACGAAAGTAATGATCTGTAGCGTATGGACGCGCTTACAACCTTTGTCTGGTACCCGCCGTTTGCACAGGCAGTACTTTCAACCCCGCTTCAGCGGCTCAATCAAATTTCCCATGTCCTTCCACAAACAGCCCAAAGACGATACCCAGCACCAGAACCACCTTGATGGCACTTCCAAAATCTTGAGTGGCGACCTGCAAGAAGAAGCCAGCCGTGCTGGCCTCGACAACGCGTTGCAGCGTTGGATCGAAGACGTGAAAGATGCGAGCAATCCTGAACTACACCAAGTTGTAGTGGATCTACAGGCGCTAAAGGCTCATTTTGGAGGCGGCACTATTGATTCCAAACTAGTAGGCTCCCTGTTGGGTCGTCTCGGTGAGAATACCATCAAAGCAGCCATATTCGCCGACAATCCAAACACTGCTGACCGAGTTACCAAATTAGGTGAAGCACTCTTGAGCGCTTCCAAGCAGGTGCAAAACCCGAAAGGTGCTGCCGACGAAGAATTTCGGCAAGACACTACGTCTCTTAGCTAAGAACACGACTAGCTAATCCATAAAAAAGCCGGCCTGCTCCAACATGGAGCAGGCCGGCTTTTTTATGGATTACAGGGTAGCTTAAGCAGTTACCTTCTCTACCACGTTCAAGCGACGCTCTTTAATACGAGCTGCTTTGCCTGACAGGCCACGCAGATAGAACAAACGAGCACGACGTACTTTACCGCGACGGATAACCTCGATTTTGTCGATGTTAGGCGACAGAAGAGGAAAGATACGCTCGGTACCGATCTGGTTGGAGATCTTACGTACAGTGAAAGTCTCGCCGTTAGAGTTTGGGTTCTTGCGCTGAAGAACAACACCTTGGAACTGCTGAACACGCTCCTTGTTGCCCTCGCGGATTTTCACGTGGACGATTATGGTGTCGCCGGCAGCAAAACTAGGGAAGCTGGCGCGGCGCTCCTGGGATTCCTGCTGAATAAAATCGAGTAGTACGCTCATGGCTGAAAAAACTGTGAAAGGACGGCCGCGCCGTCTATGGTTTCTGTTAAAGAGGCGCAAATATAGCGCTCTGATTTGATGATTGCAACTTCCGATGCCAGTAACTGAGTAGCTGATTACCTGACTACTGCCTTATTACGGCACCATTCTTAAAAAAACGCAGCTACTGAGTAGCTGAACTACTCCTGTAAAAGGTCCGGGCGGCGTTGCCGAGTCCTTTCCAGGGCCTGATCGTGCCGCCACACGTCAATCAAAGGAGTATTACCAGAAAGCAGAATTTCGGGGACTTCTTGTCCACGCCACTCTGCGGGGCGAGTATATACAGGAGGCGCCAAGAGGTTATCCTGGAATGAGTCACTGAGCGCCGATTCCTCGTTGCCAAGCACGCCGGGTAGTAGGCGTACTACAGCGTCAACGAGAATAGCAGCCCCCAATTCACCCCCGCTGAGTACGTAGTCGCCTACGCTGATTTCGTGGGTGATATACGCCGTACGAATGCGCTCGTCTACGCCCTTATAGTGTCCGCAAAGAACAAGCAGGTTTCCTGCCAAGGACAAGCGGTTGACGAGTGGTTGCCGCAAGGTTTCCCCGTCAGGAGTCATGTAGATAACGGCATCATAGCTGCGTTGAGCCAACAGTTCATCGAAGCAAGCCGCAATCGGTTCTACGCGCAGTACCATGCCAGCGCCGCCGCCGAAGACATAGTCGTCGATCTGACCGTGCTTGTTGATAGCGTACTTACGCAGGTCGTGCAAATGAATTTCAGCTAGCCCTTTGTCCTGAGCGCGCCTCACGATAGAATGCGCAAAAGGGCTGAGCAGTAGATCCGGCTGGCACGTTACGATATCAATACGCATAGCAAACGGTTAAAACTAGACTATGCTTCGTCGAACTCATCAGGCTCATCTCGCTCACGTGAAGGCGGCGTCAAATACACATCGAGTAGGCCTTCTGGCAACTGCACGTACAGTTTTTTGTTGGCCTGATCAGCGCGTAGAATCAGCTCATCTACTACCGGAATCAACACTTCCTGGCCTTTGTAGCGCATGGCCAGCAAATCTTGCTGCGGTAACTCGTAGAAGGTTTCAACAGCACCTAGCTCGCCCAACTGCTCGTCTACGACGAGGTAGCCGATTACGTCATGGAAGTAGAACTGGTCTTCTTCCAAAGCTGGTAGTTCAGTAAGTGGTCGGTAGAGTTTGGCATTGCGTAGCGGCTCGGCCTCCTCAATCCGGTCGATACCCTTCAATTTGAGCAAGGCCCGGCTTTCAGCTTGTGGCTGGAGCTTCTCGACTTCGTACGCCGTCAGCTTGCCAGGAGCAGTGGGTAGTTCGAGCAATACCGATTTTACTTTGCGGTATGCATCTAGGTCGTCCACGTCTAGGAAGGCCATCACAAACCCTTTCAGGCCATGCGGCTTGCCGATGGAGCCAAGTTGATAGCAGTCGTCGAGCTTCATGCGTTGGAAGTTTCAGTAAATGGGGAGAGGTGACTAGGAGCGAGCAATCAGAAGCCGGCGCATTCCAATTGCTCAATTCCTAATCACCTCTCCCTCGAATACCGGCAAAGATTAAGCGCCGGCTTCTTCAGTCGTTTCGGCAGAAGCTTCAGCGTCGGTGGTTTCACCTTCGGCAGCAGGAGCTTCAACAGGAGCTGGCGTGTTTTTCTTGCGCAGCGCCTCAGCACGAGCTTCTTTCACTTTAGTTTCGGCAGCAAGGCGAGCCGTGCGGGCGTCGTCCTTAGCAGTACCAAGCGAAGTGCGCTTGCCTTCGATCTTAGCATCCTTCTGCTCTTTCCAGTCGGTGTAACGTTGATCGGCAGTCTCCTGCGAAATAGCACCTTTGATAACACCAAGCTGCAAATGCTTGCGGTACAGCACACCACGGTAAGAGAGCATAGCCCGTACCGTATCGGTAGGCTCAGCACCCTTCATGATCCAATCGAATGCCTTGTCACCATCGAAGTTGATGGAAGCGGGGTTCGTATTGGGGTCGTAGGTACCTAGTTTCTCGATGAAGCGACCATCACGCGGCGAGCGGGAATCAGCAACAACGATGTCAAATTGAGCGGCCTTTTTACGGCCGCGGCGGGCGAGGCGGATTTTAACTGCCATAAACCGGGTTGGTTAAGCGACGCAACTCGTGCGTCTGATTGAAAAATGAGGTGCAAAGGTAACAGGAAAAGCGCTAGCTATTTACACTGATTTCAAAGATTTGCGGGAAGCTCATGCAGGCAGACAGAAACGGGCGGGCCATTTACATAGAAGCTTACGCTTGCGTATATCGAAACACCGTCAAGCATAGCCAGAGTATATCAGCAACAAAAAAGCCTGTTCCACAGCGGAACAGGCTTTTTTGTTGCTGATATACTCTGACCCTACGCAGCGACGCGTATAGGTGCTTTCTGCTTGCGCTTGATTTTTATGATTCCTGCCTTATCCATCGTCCAGATGAACATGTAAGTAGGATCGAATTCCCACCACTTCACACCGAAGTTCACACGCATAGGCAGCTTGTGGTGGTTGTTTTGGAATAGCTCACCAAAGGCCAAGAAGTCCAGGGCGAGCGTATTTCTGGATTTGTCGTGGTTGTCGAAGTTCTGATAGCCATACTTGTGGCCACCCCAGTTCACGATGGCGCCATGCAGCGGACCCATCAAGAAGTGGATGGGCAATAAGAGGTATTGCCACCAAGCAGTAGCGAAGTTGATGTAGAACAGCACATAAACCGTACCCCAGCCCAGACGCGAAACAGCAGTGCCGCCAAACTGATCCAACCATTTCCATTCAGGCGTGTCACCCTCGAAGCGTTTGGCGGGGTCGTAGGTGTTTTCCACTACTTCACCGTAGATAATCTTGGTCTTCCACATCATCGAAAACGGATTCGAAAAGAAGTGGGGAGAGTGCGGGTCCATCTCGGTGTCGGAGTAGGCGTGGTGCATGCGGTGCAGCAATGCGTACGCCCGCGGCGACAGGAACGAGGAGCCCTGGCAGATGTAGGTGAACAGGAAGAAGAACTTCTCCCAGAACTTGTTCATCGTAAACATTTTATGTGCTGCATAACGGTGCAGATAAAACGTCTGGGTGAACAGCGAAAGATAGTAGTGGGCAACAAAGAAAACGAGGATTGCCATGGATATGAGCAGATGGTAGAATCGAAGGGGTAAGCAGATGCTTCAGGTGGCAAAGCCGAAACAGTGGGCTTTAGTTCAGAAGCAGTTTTACAAAACTACGGCCAGAGTGGATCAGCGTGCAATTATCGGTGCCGAAAGGCCAAAATCTTGTTAATAGAATATTCCTGGCCAGATTTACCGCCTACCCAAATCTACGCCTCCGTATCCCTGCTCGAATTCTATCGGTGTTTATAGCCTATAGTTGTAAGGCTGATTGCTGTCAGTTCAAAGGGTAGGCTAACCAAGAACAGAAGTGCCTACTTCATAGGGTTTGCATCCTCATTTAGTGAGTGTAGAACCTTAGTAATATGCTTCCGCCGCCTCCCAATGAGGCATGTCGGGCAGTGGGGCTACAAAGACCATGTCCTCTTTGGTGACGGGGTGTTGTAGTTGCAGTTGCCGGGCGTGCAATGCAATGCTGACGTCGGGTAGCGGGGCTAGGAAGCCGTATTTCACATCGCCCACGATGGGGGTGCCAAGGCCGGTGGCTAGCTGCACCCGAATTTGGTGTGGCCGCCCCGTGATAGGGTTTACTTGAATCAAATAACGGTTTCCTGCCTGCCCAAGCACTGTGTAGTCGAGGTCCGACTTTTGGCCTTGCCCGTGGCGCTCGGTGTAGGCTTTGGTGGTGTTGCGGATGGGGTCTTTCACCAACCAGTGCGTAAGATGGCCGCTGGTCGGATCGGGGCACTTACCAGTAAGCGCCCAGTACGTTTTATGGATCTTGTTGTCGCGAAACATCTCGTTCAGCCGACTCAAGGCCTTGCTGGTTTTGGCCAGTATTACGATGCCACTAACGGGCCGATCAATGCGGTGGGCTACTCCGATAAAGGCCGCACCGGGCTTTTTGTATTTGAAGCGCAAATACTCTTCCGCCTTGGAGGAGAGGGGCTCGTCACCGGTAGCGTCGCCTTGCACAAGCAAACCAGCTGGCTTATTGATTACGAGAAGATGATTGTCTTCGAACAGAATTTCTTTCCGTTCCGACCACAGATTTGGACGATTCACTGGTAAGCTATAAAAGTAGATAGTAGAGCAGAGTAGCCTCCGCTCTGCCGCACAACGGCAAACTATGTAGCAGCCTTCAAACTCAAGTAGGCTTCAACAATGGAGCGCCACTTTGTTCTGAAGGCTAGGGTGTATTAATAAGCTTCTTCTGTACTTGGAAAATCCCGGCTCTTCACATCTTGGATATAGCGCTGCACGGCATCATGCATGGTATCCCCGAGGTCAGCGTAGCGGCGTAGAAAACGTGGTTTGAACTCCTTGGTGATACCAAGCATATCGTGTACCACGAGCACCTGCCCGTCCACATCAGGGCCTGCACCAATACCAATAACGGGAATTGTTAGCTTTTCGGCTACTTGCTTGGCCAGCGCAGAAGGAATCTTCTCGAGCACCAGCGCAAAACAACCCAAGGTTTCCAGGAGCATAGCATCCTCCATCAGCTTTTGTGCTTCTTCCTCTTCTTTGGCCCGCACACTGTAGGTGCCAAATTTATAGATGCTCTGTGGCGTAAGGCCCAAGTGCCCCATCACCGGGATACCCGCTGTAAGGATGCGCGTAATAGAGTCTTTGATTTCAGCGCCGCCTTCCACTTTGATGCCGTGGCCCCCCGATTCTTTCATGATGCGGATAGCCGAGCGTAATGCTTCCGACGAATTGCCTTGGTAAGAGCCGAAAGGCATATCCACTACCACAAACGCCCGCTTTACGCCTCGCACCACGCTAGAAGCGTGGTAAATCATTTGGTCCAGGGTAATGGGCAAAGTGGTTTCGTGACCAGCCATAACATTGGAAGCCGAGTCGCCGACTAGCAGCACGTCAATGCCTGCTCCATCGAGAATGGTCGCCATTGAAAAGTCATAGGCGGTGAGCATAGAAATTTTCTCGCCGCGTCCTTTCATGGCCAGCAGTTGATGCGTGGTCACGAGTTTGACTTCTTTGTGCTGCGACATAGGAGTAGGTGATGGTTGAGAGAAGTAGATGGGTTCTGAAAACCAAAAGTGCCAAAATTCTGGCACATACCCGGTCACCGGTCCACGTTGTGGCATCGGAACTGCAAGGGAGAGTGGTAGCCAGTTCCTTGCAATGTGAGTGAAATGGTACTACGCTGCACCTATCTACTAAGCCAGAAAGCAACCTTCACACGGCGTTGCTAGACCATGCAGTATAGAGCAGAAAGCCCCGCCGACCTATCGGTTGAGGAAGGTGCGGTTACGGTTCAGCTTCAGGTCCTGTAGCAAGGATGATTTCGCGGCAATGGTGATGAAGTATCCTTGGGTAGGGCCTTTAAATGGATACCACGTCCCGGTGATTTGCCAGCAGTGCAGGTCGCGGAAGATATTGAGCGACGTAAAAGCCGCAGTGCCGTTGATAAAATCGTAGTTAGTCAGGTAGCCTATCCTCGTGTTATTGGTGAGCTTCACGGAGCCGCTCAGGTTTAGTGAGGCAGAACTTAAGGAGCGTGGCCGAATGTACGTGAGGCGGGTGGGCCGAGGGCCAGGATCGGTATATAACGCCGTGAAACCCGCATTCAATTCCCAAGGCAATTCAAAATCTACATAGTCTTCGTATGGGTTGATTGGAATGGGAGTGCCAAGCGCTGGATCATTGGCGGCGGCAACGTCACGACTGATGTTGGATTTGCGGCCTGGCTTTTGGCTTGGGTTGAACTGATATTGGAGGCCTAAGTTGGCAGTTGTTAAGCGGGCCAACCGGCGGCTGTCTTGATTGAAGAGGTACTTATTAATGAGGATACCCGCCGTATCGCGCTGGTACGGGTCGAAAGAAGCCCTCATGTTCAGATTGAGCTTAGTGGCAATCTGCGTGTTAAATGAGAAAGCTATCTGCGAAAGTGCAAACTCCTTAGCCATGAAGTTATAGCTGAAGTTGACATCGAAGTTCTTAATTAAATCAACCTTCTTGAAAGGGGTAGTGCCTGTCGTATCGTTGTTATCTCTCACTTTCATCTCCAGTGCATTCTGGAGCGTGAAGTTCATAGAGGCTGATTGAGCAGACGTAGCTCCCGTGAAGCCAGGAAAGCGAGAATAACGCCGCTCGTCAAAAAACCGGTTATCTATTTCGCGTATCCCTGTCGGCGGCTCATTACGATTGGCAACAGTGCCATAATAAGGAAGCCCTGGAATGTTAGTAGAGTTTGCATTGCCGCTTTTAGGGGCGTAGCTAAGGCTAATATTGGGAGTGACTTTGTGGCGGATAGCTTTGATTTTCTTGCTATTAACTTGGTACAACCCGTAAATAGTTGTTCCCAGGTTGGCTGATACCCCACTTGAAAAATCATTCACTATATTGAATTTGCTCAAGGTATCAATCCGCACGGCCTGCGCCACCGGATCAAATTTGTAATCAAGTTGTTTCAGATACCAGAACTGGCGGTAGGTAACAGTAGGCGCGAGGTTGATGAACTTCAGGAAGCTATAGCTGCCGAGCGAGATCTGAAAATTGTGCTGAATATCAGTTTGAGAATTGCGTAGCAACTGATCGATGTTGTCAACATCAATAGGAATGACGCGGGTGGCGTTGCTCCCGCCAAGCAGCGGTACTCCCGCTACGAACGTGCGAGCCGCCTGCGTGTTAGTGATGCGGTTTTGAGCGCGCAGGTCATAAGAGAAAGCAAATTGCTCATAGAACTTGCCACTAGGTTCCAGCCCAAGCCACTGATACGGATACTGTCGGGCCACACCCAACGTAATGTCAGGGAGCGTAAAGTCCATGCTGCCCGTACCGGTGTTCTGGCTTTGGCTTAAATTGACCGTGTAGTTAACAGGAGCGTTGCGCAGCTGCTTGCTATACGTGATGTTGGACTGGAAGGCCGGCGTAAGAAACCGCTGCGGATCTCCTGCCACATTTTGCTGGTTGTACTCGGTGCTACCTGCCCGTACACTCGCTGAAAAGCGGCCCCCACCGGGCCGAGGCACAGGAGAGTGCGACCAGTTAATCCAGAAGGTTTCGGACTTAGTGAACCGTCGGCTGGCGAGACTCGTGTTGGTGCCGTCGTTCCGTCTGTTCGCTATCGAAATAGGGCGATAGGAATACTCGAAGCTGGCAAGGCCACTGTATTTGTAGCGCTTAATGTATTGTGATTCCGCCATACCGCGCCAGCCGCCAAACTGCCTTCCGGCTCCGGCGTATACGTCGCCGGTGAAGCGTATCCCGATATTGTCGCTAGCGGCCCAGTAGTAGCCACCATTGCGCAGGAAGAAACCCCGGTCGGTAGAGTTGCCGTAGGAGGGGATGATAATGCCGGAAGCTCGGCTCTTGCTGGGTGACGGGAAATAGCCGAACAGAAAGCCTAATGGCGTTGGAATATCGCTGATAACGAGGTTGAACGGACCCGTTACCACTTTCTCGCCTGGAATCATCTTCATCTTGCTGGCATTGATGAAGAAGTGCGGGTGCTCCAAGTTACACGTGGTGTAACGCCCGTTGCGGCCATATATCTCGTTGTACTGGTTTTTCTTGATGACATCCGCGTGCACGTAACCTTCGCCTTGCTGCGTTACGGCTTCGGCAATCTTGCCCTTCTTGGTTTTGAAATTGTAGTTGATGCGCCCGGCCTGGTAGTTCTCGGCGCCGTTCTTGAAGATAGGTTTGTCTTGCACCCGGCCCGTAGAATCAGGGGCTCCTTCGGCCGTCAGAATATTTTTGGTGTAGTCAACGGTTATCACGGCCGCCTTCAACGACAATTCTCCGTAGTCCACGTTGGCTTTATCATAGAGAACCGCCTTTTTCTCCTGCACATTGAACCGAATAGAGTCCTTGGCTGCATACTTCACGGTGGTTTCCACGCTACCCTTTCGGCTCGGCCCCGTAGAAAGAGCCAACGAGTCGGGACCAGTACGGCGTACTAGGCCGGCGGTATCGGATAGGGTACCAGACCGGCGGGTAGTCCGGATGGTGTCGGTGCGTAGAATAGGCGGCGGCGTGCGCACGTCAGAGCGCGGACGCTGGACAGGAGTTGGCACCTGAGCCCAGGCTGGAACTGCCAAGCCACCCAACCCCAACCACAGCATCAAAAACCGGATAGTCCGGCGTAGCGTCTTGATAAAGAAAATAATACTAGCGTCGGACAAAGGCTCGGGTAGGGCCACGTGTTTTTATTCGTTTATTTTGTGGCGGTTTGCAAAGGTAGCGGGTCGCTGCTCTTCACTAACGAAATCTGTGCGGAATATTGTCGCCTTATGCCTGGCAGGCATGTTATGTTTGTCGGGTTCGCCCGCCGCAGTGCTACCGCGAAATCCGGTACCTCGGCCTGTGTTCTCAACCGCGCCCCAAGGGTACCGGTTGCGGACAGTGGTGCTCGATGCTGGCCACGGCGGCAAAGACCGGGGCTGCGCTGGCGTATCGGCCCGGGAGGCCGATGTGGCCCTGAAAATAGTGCTGGAGCTCGGCCGTTTGATTCAGGATAGCATGCCGGGTGTGAAGGTGGTGTATACCCGCAAAACCAACGTGTTTGTGGAGCTAGCCGACCGCGCTGGTGTTGCCAACAAAAACAATGCGGACCTCTTCATTTCGGTGCATTGCAATGCCGCGGCTCCGAGCGCCTACGGTACCGAAGTATGGACGATGGGGCCGCATAAAACCGACGCTAACTTGTCGGTAGCTAAGCGCGAAAACGCCGTTATTCTCCAGGAAGAAAATTACAAGGAGCGCTACAATGGGTTTGACCCGACTTCGCCTCAGAGTCATATTTTGTTTTCCCTCTATCAGAGTGCGCACATCGTAAACAGTATTCGGTTTGCCCAAAAGGTAGACCGGCAGTTTCGGGTCACCGTCAAGCGGCCGTCGCGCGGAGTGAAGCAGGCTGGGTTTCTGGTGCTCTGGAAGTCCACTATGCCATCAGTTCTGATTGAGGCTGGCTTCCTCACCAACCGCACAGAAGAGAAGTATCTGAACGATAAAGCAGGGCAGTCGTATATGGCTTCAGGTATTTATCGCGCCTTCCGCGACTACAAGAATGAACTTGAGGCTATGAACGGGGAATAGCCCTTTTCAAGCCCGTGGTGGCCATTTCTCTCTCCTGCATCTCACCTCCCAACGATAGACCACTGTGACGAAAGAAATAAAAGTTGCTCTATTGGGCATAGTGGCCCTAGCGGCCTTGTTTATAGGATTTAATTTTTTGAAGGGTACGAACCTGCTCTCATCTGACCGTACCTACTATGCTACGTACGATAACGTGGACGGCCTCACCGTAGGCAATCCAGTTATCCTGAATGGTATCAAAGTAGGCCAGGTGAAAAACATGGAGTTGATGCCGGAGCAAGCTAACCGCATCAAGGTATCTGTTGAGCTACAGAAGGGAGTCACCGTTGGCGATTCTACGGTGGCTAGCTTGAGCGGCTCGTTGCTTGGCTCAAAAACGATTACGCTGTTTTTGGGTAAAAACTCCAAAGTGTACGACGGTGGGCAAGAGTTGAAGTCCTATACCGTAGCCAGCATCACGGACGCCTTCCAGGCAAAGGCATTGCCTGTACTTGGCACCGTTGACTCGACGCTTACCAAAGTGAACAGCTTCTTGAACAAAGATGCTCGGGTGAGCTTACAAGCCACATTGCTGAATGCCCAAGGCAGCACAGAAGCATTGCGTAACCTCTTGGTTATGAATCAGCGCAACATCAACCAGATTACCACCAACATGGCCAAGCTTACCAGTGACTTGGCCGTTACCACCAAGAAGTTCGACCGAATTGCCGCCAACTTCAGCCAACTCAGCGATTCGCTGAAAGGTGCTCCGGTGGGTCCGGCCATGCGCAAGCTGAATGCCACCATGACGGAGGCACAAGGTACCATGACTACCTTGAACCGGTCGTTGAACGACCAAAAAGGGTCATTGGGTAAGCTCATGAACGACGATTCGCTCTACAACAACCTCAACGCCACAGCGGCTAGCACCAACTCTCTGCTCTCCGACTTCCAAGCGAATCCTAAGCGCTACGTGCACTTCTCGGTGTTCGGGGGTGGTAAAGAGAAAGTGAAGAAGGAAGTGGAAAAGAAGCCGAATGGCGAAATGGAGGTAGAAACCAAAAAGGTAACTACCACGCCCACCTTGCAGTCGTCAGACTCAGCTGTGCAGAAGTAACTCCGGTGCCCGGAACGGCGCAGAACCCCACACATTATCTACCTTTGAAATCCGCCCCACCAGGCGGATTTCTTGTTTCCCCACCCCCGGTGAACGAGTGAAAGGACGAAATAGCCTTAGGTGCTCAACGTAAGCACCGGGCGTTCATACTCTGCCACTCGTTCATTACCTCACCACTTCCCACCCCGCATGAACCTCGAATTCAACAAAAACGACGATCTACTGAAGCAACTTAATTTTCAACTCAGCCAGCGCCTGAAAAAGGTGGAGCTTGGTGGCGGCGAAAAGCGTATTGCTGCCCACAAAGCCAAAGGCAAGCTAACGGCCCGGGAGCGGATAGCCTACCTGCTAGACAAGGACGCAGAAAGTGTTGAAATCGGAGCGTTTGCGGGAGAGGGGATGTATAAAGAGGAGGGGGGGTGCCCAGGGGGCGGCGTAGTGGTGGTGATTGGCTGGGTGCAAGGCCGGCAGTGCGTGGTAGTAGCGAATGACGCTACCGTAAAAGCGGGTGCCTGGTTTCCGATTACGGCCAAAAAGAACCTGCGGGCTCAGGAAATCAGCATCGAAAACAAGTTGCCCATCATCTACCTCGTCGATTCAGCGGGCGTGTACCTGCCCATGCAGGACGAAATCTTCCCCGATAAAGAACACTTCGGCCGCATTTTCCGCAACAATGCTGTGATGAGCAGCATGGGCATTGTGCAGCTAGCCGCCATTATGGGGCCGTGCGTAGCCGGTGGGGCGTACCTGCCCATCATGAGCGACGAGGCCATGATAGTAGACGGTACCGGCTCGGTGTTCCTGGCAGGTTCGTATCTGGTGAAGTCAGCCATTGGCGAAACCATCGACAACGAAACCTTGGGGGGCGCAACCACACATTCCGAAATTTCGGGCGTCACGGACTACAAGTTTGCCAACGACGAGGAATGCCTCGACCACATTCGCAACATCTTCGACAAGATGGGCGGACATGCTACGGCGGGTTTTTCACGCAAAGCACCCGCCCCGCCTAAAGAGAAGCCCGAGGAAATCTACGGCATACTGCCCGCCGACCGGGTGAAGCCCTACGACATGATGGACATTATCCGGCGGCTGGTTGATGATTCCGAGTTCGAGCCCTACAAGGAACTCTACGGCCAGACGCTGCTTTGCGGCCTAGCGCGTATTGATGGCTGGGCCGTGGGTATAGTCGCCAACCAGCGCAAAATAGTGAAGACCAAGAAAGGCGCCATGCAGATGGGCGGCGTCATCTACTCTGACTCGGCCGACAAAGCGGCGCGCTTTATCATGAATTGCAACCAGAAGCGCATCCCGTTGGTGTTCCTGCACGACGTGTCGGGCTTTATGGTCGGCTCGCAGAGTGAGCACGGTGGTATCATTAAGGACGGCGCTAAGATGGTGAATGCCATGAGCAATTCAGTGGTGCCGAAATTCTCGGTGATAATCGGAAACAGCTACGGGGCCGGCAACTACGCCATGTGCGGCAAAGCCTACGACCCGCGCCTCATTGTGGCCTGGCCCACTGCTCAACTAGCCGTAATGAGCGGCGCCGCCGCCGCTAACACGCTCCTCCAGATTCAGGTAGCCTCTCTGAAAGCTAAAGGTGAGGTCATTACACCCGAAGCTGAGAAGGAACTGCTGGACCGCATCAAAGCCCGCTACGACGAACAACTCTCGCCTTACTACGCCGCGGCCCGCCTCTGGGTCGATGCCATCATCGACCCGCTGGAAACCCGCAAGGTCATTTCTCAGGGTATCTCTATGGCCAACCACGCACCAATTGAAAAGGCTTACAATGTGGGTGTCATTCAAGTGTGAGGGTAAATAGAAAAAGGGAGATATATTTGATTCAACTCAATACATATTTTTTTCTGTACAGTCACAGATGTTACTAAATATATCATTCCACAAGCAATTTCATTGGTTTTGCAAGTGCCTTTTGAGCTTTGCTATAGTGTGTACTAGTACGCTTTATGCCTCTGGACAATCTGCTTCTCCAGCTTGGAATTGGGTGAAACTAGTTGGTGGGGGAATAGGTAATGAGAGTACTTGCTTTGGTATTACTGCTGATGCTGATGGTAACACTTATATAACAGGCTCCTTCACTGGTACCGGACAATTTGGGCAATTTATACTTACTACCCCAGCGCAGACTTATCAACTGTATGTGGCTAAGATCAATACCAGTGGTGTGTATCAGTGGGTCCGCTCAGTAAGTGGTTTTGGGAAAGCCCAAGGCGAAAGTCTAGCTCTTGATGCAACAGGCAATATATATGTGACTGGTCAAATTCAAGGCCAGTTTACTTTTGGCAATTCAACTTTGACTTCTGCTAATGGTACCGTAGATATACTTGTGGCAAAGCTGAATTCAAATGGCGAGTGGGTATGGGCCAATATAGGTGGAGGGCCTGGACTCGATATAGGTCGGGGCATAGCTGTTAGTGCAGCAGGTACTGTTTTCATAACTGGTCAAATCCGTGACCGGGCTACTTTCGGCAACATAACACTTCAAGCAACTGCAGGTTTTGCCGATATTTTTGTGGGCGCCCTTGATGCGAATGCAGGTCAGTGGCAGTGGGGGCGGTGTGCAATAGGTAATGGAAGTTCTAATAATTATGGATATGCTGTTAAAGCAAATTCACAGGGGGAGGCGTATGTCGTCTGTAGCTTCATTGACCAAGCAGTATTTGGAGGTACTACTCTCACAGCAACTGGTGGCACCGACGTATGCATTGCTAAACTCAGTTCAACAGGAGCTTGGCTATGGGCAAGGCAAGGGGGAGGTAGTGGTACAGATTACGCCCGTTCTATTGCAATAGATAGACAAGGAAATGCCTATGTAGTAGGATGGTATACTGGGCCAGCTACCTTTGGTAGTACCATACTAACAGGGTTTGCTAGAATCTTCGTAGCTAAAATAGACGCCAATGGCATATGGCAATGGGCTACTGCTTCAAACCGAGTCGGTAATGGTGATTCTGCCTTCGGGCGGGGTATCGCGCTTGATAGTAGAGAACAGAGTGTGTACATAACTGGTAATTTCAGCGGAGGGATAATTTTTGGAAACTCCATCTTGACAGCTACTGGGCCTTTTGATCAATACGTAGCGAGTTTAGATATAAATGGGGTATGGCAGTGGGCTCAGCAGGCTAATGGTGTTGGTCGAATAGTAACTGCCAATTTAGTTTCTGATCCTAATGGTATGCTATATACTTGTGGATATGCAGATAATAATGCCAATTTTGGACAGGCGGTTATGCTGCACCCAAACCCACCTGCAGAACAAGCCTACGTTGCAAAATTAACTGCTAGTACAGTGGCATCAGTGCAAAGTTCTGCACAGGAAAAAGCAACTCTATGGCCTTGTCCTGCTTCCTCACTTGACCCGATACATGTACGTTGGTCTGTTAGTAGACGACCAACTATGCTTATTGTGTGTGATGTATTGGGGCGTGAAATCCACCGTCAAACTATTTCAGAAAACCACAAATCAGAAGTTACGTTCCCTGCGCCAAAACTACCAGGTTGGTATCAATGCCAAATATTGTTTGATGGAACGCAACCTTTACTACAAAAAATACTTGTTCAGCATTGACCTATAAAACAGCAACAAACAATATAGGATGCGAAACATGATTGTTCTCACTCAGATCAGCTAATCAACTGTGAACTATGATAGGTTTAGGTCTTAGTAATACATCAATATCTATAGATACAGTATCTGAGCGCAGAAGGCATTTCTAGTCCTATTACCTTTGCCGCCCATCCTGACGCCAACCAAACGTGACCGACCCGAATACCGCCGCTTTCGAAAAAGCCCGTACTGGTCTGTGGACTAGCTTGCAGAAGCACTTAGCGGCTGTGTATAGTGCTGAAAAAGGTTTCTTAGCAGCTACTTCTTTTGTTGATGAATTCCCGTTTGCCTTACACACGGCAACTCAGGAGCAGCAAGATGATTTCTTGAAGTCCCGTAGCGCCCTGCGTGACCTCTACAGCGACGAAACTGCGCAACTGGATACGCTAGCGAAAGCCATTCGGACCAAAGGCTACTCCGAAGACCAAAAGAAGCAACTGTACCTGTTGATTCTCGGCTATATGGATATTGCCGCCTCCGTGTTTGAACTGCTACGCACCCACGTGCCTACCAAACTGCCCGAAGACGAAGAGTTGGAAGAGGTAGTAGCAAAGTTTGACCGAGTGCGGAAGTTTGCGCGGCTGAACGTGAAAGGTATAGCCGGACTGCTAGGCTAGTTTCTGCCGCCCGATTGTCCCCACTCCCTCTGAGAAGCCGTATAGCCTTCGGACTTCAACCCGAGGCAATGACGAAGACAGTAGCGGAGATACTAGTAGATACCTTGATGGCGGCTGGCGTGCAGCGCGTATACGGTGTAGTGGGAGACTCACTCAATGCCATCACCGATGTTATTCGGGCCCGCGAGGGTATCGAATGGATTCATGTGCGCAACGAGGAAGCCGGTGCGTTTGCAGCAGGAGCCGAAGCCCACCTCACCGGCTCGTTGGCTGTTTGTGCGGGGTCCTGTGGTCCTGGCAACACGCACTTGCTCAACGGGCTCTACGACTGCAACAGGAGCCGGGTGCCGGTGTTAGCCATTGCCGCCCAAATCCCAAGTGGAGAGATTGGAACGGGCTACTTCCAGGAAACCCATCCCGAAACCACGTTCAAGGAATGCAGCGCGTATTGTGAGTTGCTTTCGCAACCTGGACAAGCCGTGCGCATGATCGAAGCCGCTATCCAAACCGCACTTAGTGCGCGCGGCGTGTCGGTGCTGGTGGTGCCTGGCGACGTAACACACCTGGACGTGCCGAATGTGCCCGCCCCTAGGCTGCCCATCTTGCGCCGTGTGGCTACTTTACGCCCGGCTGAAAGGGATGTGCGCGAAGCTGCTGCACTCCTGAACGAAGTAGAGAAAGTAACAATTTTGGCCGGGGCAGGCTGTGCCGGGGCGCATACCGAGTTGCTGGCGGTAGCCGAAGCATTGGGCGCGCCTATTGTACATGCCTTGCGCGGCAAAGAATTTGTGGAGCCCAACAACCCCTATGACGTAGGACTGACGGGGTTGCTCGGGTTTTCGTCGGGCTACGAGGCCATCATGAACTGCGACGCCCTGCTTATGCTTGGCACCGACTTCCCGTACATCCAGTTTCTGCCCGATGAAGCGCGCGTGGTACAGGTAGACGTGCGAGCCGCCCACATCGGCCGCCGTACCCGCGTGGAGGTAGGCTTGGTAGGCGACGTAGCAGAAACCTTACGCCTACTGGTGCCGCAGCTCACCCACAAGACCGACCGTGCGCACCTGGAAAAGTCGTTGAAACACTACCGCGACACCCGCCAAAGCCTCGATGAGCTGGCAACCGGAGAACCCGGCGACACCAGCATGCACCCGCAGTACGTGACCCGCCTGCTAAACGAGCAGGCCGCCGAAGACGCTGTTTTCACCTGCGACGTGGGTACTCCTACTATCTGGGCCGCCCGTTACTTGCTTTTCAATGGTAAGCGCCGGCTTATCGGCTCCTTCAACCACGGCAGCATGGCTGGCGCTATGCCGCAGGCCATTGGGGCGCAGCTCACGTACCCCGGCCGCCAAGTAATTGCTATGGCAGGTGATGGAGGCCTGGCCATGCTGCTTGGCGAGCTGTTGACGATTCGCCAGTTGAAGCTGCCCGTCAAGATAGTGGTGTACAACAACAGCAGCCTGGGGTTTGTGGAGTTGGAGATGAAAGCTAACGGCTACTTGGAATACGGCACCGCGTTGGACAACCCCAACTTCGCGGACTTAGCCGAAGCGGCCGGACTACACGGCATCCGCGTGACGGACCCCGCTGATCTGCCCACCGCCATAGCCGAAATGCTGGCGCACCCGGGCCCCGTGCTGCTCGATGCAGTGGTGAAGCGTACCGAGCTGTCGATGCCGCCTACCATTGATGCCAGTCAGGTGAAAGGCTTCAGCCTCTACGCGCTCAAAGCCATCATGAACGGTCGTGGCGACGAGCTGGTGGAGCTAGCCAAAACCAACCTGTTTCGGTAAGTATTGCAAGCTGAATTGGAGGCTGCGTGGCAGTGGAAGGTAGCGTGCACCTAGAAGTCTGGTGAAGTAGCGAAAGTTGCTTGCTGCTGCTACCGCTCGAAATACGGTGGAAACCGTTTTAAATTGAACATTCCACCCCACCCACTGCGTTTACTCCTAACGGCTGGCGGCGGTAATACCGTGTCAGTTGTTTTATTTGTTACTTCTTGCTGCTCCGCCTCCTAGGCACCCGCTACCTATTACATGACCAACAAAGAAATCAAAGCGCTTATCTCCCTGCTCGACGACCCCGAAGTTGCGCCGCAGATTCAGGAGAAAATTCAAACCCTTGGGGAAAGCCTGATTCCGTTTCTAGAAGAATCGTGGGAGGAAACACTGGACTCGCAGCAGCAGCAACGCCTTGAAGACCTAATTCATAAGCTGCAATTTGAAGGGCTGCAACAGCGCCTGCGAGTATGGCGCGACTCAGGCAGCGAAAACCTAATTGAAGGTATGTGGCTGCTGAACTCATATCAGTATCCCGACGCCGACTTGCAGGTGCTCAACCGGGCTATTGAACAGCTACGTTTCGAGGTTTGGACCCTGTTGAAGCCGGAAATGCACCCCGCCGACCAGGTGCAGGCACTCAACTACGTGCTGTTCAAGGCGCATAAGTTTGCGGCCAACACCCAAAACTTCCACTCGCCGGCCAACTCTATGTTGCAGCGCGTGCTGGAAACCCGCCGGGGTAATCCGCTCACGCTGTGCGTCATTTACCTGTTGGTAGCGCAGCGCCTGAACCTGCCCATCTACGGCGTGAACCTGCCCAACCTGTTTGTGCTTACCTACCGCCTCGACGACTTGGCGGTGGAGCCATTCTATATCAACTGCTACAACCGAGGCTTGGTCTTATCACGCACCGACATCGAGCATTACGTGGCGCAGCTCAACCTGACGCCTAACGACATCTTTTACGAGCCCTGCTCCCACGTTGATATTGTGCGTCGGGCCCTACGCAACTTGCAGTTAAGTTTCGAGAAGCTGCAGGAGCCTGCCAAAGCTGCCGAGGTAAACAAGCTGTTGGCCATCCTCACCGAAGAGCCATCTGCCGCCACGGAGGCGCCATCTGAACCGGAAGGAGAAGAATAGTAGAAAGCCCATGATAGAAGCAGCATCTGCTTCCTGTTCTTAATACAGCCTTTTCAAATGAATAAGCCCTTAACGCCAGCTAGAGCGTTAAGGGCTTATTCGTTTTGTGGGCTATTATGACTTAAAGCTGCCGCTCCTAGTTGCGCTTAATTAGGCAGCCAGCAGCTCGTTTGTCGGGTACGCCAGCGGGCCGGCCACCCAGCAGATTATCGAGAACTTGCTGTAGGTAGTGCTCCTTGGTATCTCCTTCCACTTGCGGGTTATCGTCGATGGCGCCCTTGTAGCGCACGGCAAAGCCACTACCAACGGGTTGCAAAACCACTGCTTCGGGGGTTTTGGTAGCTCCCAGCAGCGAGCTTACCTTCTGGCCCTCGTCACTGAGCAGAGGCAAATCAATACCCGTAGCTTTTGCGCCAGCATCGGCACTAGCATCGAGGTTAATGGGAGCTTCAATGAACAGAAACTGTATGCCGCGTCCGCCATACTGAGTGCTCAAAGCCGACAAGCGTGCCTGATACAGACGCGTAAAGGCGCAATTTGGGTTGACAAACACCACCACCACGGCCTTGCTGCTTGCATAGGAGCGTAGGGCTACTTCAGCGTTGGCACTGTTTTTTAAGCTGAAATCATCCACTGTGCGGCCTCCCTGTGCGCGGGCTACACCCACGGCCACCGTACAAAACAGGAGGGCCGCAGCGGTGATAATAGAAATTCGGCGAAGGGACATGAGAGAACAACTAAGTGAAGACACAAGCAACTGAGCAGAAAAGTCAAGCAAAAAAGGATGCTTGCATGCCTCGTACGCCTGTTACTCGAGGCAGTAAGTTAATACGTAATCAGAAGCGAGGCGCTGATAGTGGATTTGGTGTTTGCTGCGAGAGTTTTCTAGGAGCAGGTGTCCCGTCAGTACACCGGCCTCCCGCAGCTTGAACGGGTCGAGCAGAATTTGCTCTTTAAACACCAGGCCCCGGCGACTGTGCAGTTTATAGAGCGTCTCTTTGGAACTCCAATAGAGACTATGTTTAACTGCTTCGTCGCCAGCGTCGGCTTGCTCGGCTTCCGATAGAAACCGCGGCGCCAACTTTTGCGCTTTGTCGCGAACTAGTTCAACATCTGTGCCAACTCGCCCGTGCGTACGCAGCACGCACGCCACCCACTGGCCGGAGTGCGACAGAGAAACGGCGAATGCAGGCAACTGCTCAAAGAAAGGACGGCCATTTGCATCATTACAAAGAAACGCGGAAGTTGAAGTAAGCTCCCGTAATAGCTCGTGTGCCAAGGCTCGGCCTGCTAGCCATTGGGTGCTACGTGTCTCGTCGCGACCCGTGGGCATGCTGCGGGCATAGTGCGGTGGAAGAGCGTGGAGGAGGGTAGCGGCAGGCTCTTCCAGCAGCCACAAGCCCAAAATAGCGTGGTTGGAAAGAGGAGTGAGGGAGTGAAGCGGCATAAAGACGAAGGTAACTGCTGCAAAACGGACGGCATTGCCCAGCTTCCGCTTGCTTATCGGTTGAACAAGGTTGTTGCGACAAGGCAGGGCTGGCTGCTAGGCAGGGCCAGGGTAACCTATTTTCTTTGGCAATAGCAAGCAGGCGCTACCTTCGCGCCATGGCTTTCACACACCGCCCCGAAGTTCAGAAGCTCGCGGCCCTCACCGGGCACCAGGACTGTGTGTACACGCTAGCTGGCACGCCGGGCACCGGCACCTTCTACTCCAGCGGCGCCGATGGTATGGTGGCCGTCTGGAATGCCAACGCAACCGAGCAGGACGGTGAGTTGGTGGCGAAAGTGGAAAACTCGGTATATGCCCTGCTGCATCTGCCGGAGCGCAATCTATTGGTAGTGGGCCACAATTTCCAAGGCGTGCAAGCCATAGACTTGGGCGCCCGAAAACTAACCTTTGCCACCGCTCTGCCGCCGGTTGCCATCTTCGATATGGTGTATTCCGAAACCCACCAGCGGCTTTACGTGGCGCTAGGCAACGGAACCCTGGCCGTCTTGCGGGCCGATGACTTTCGGGTGGAAAAACTAGTGCCGCTCTCCGACAAAAGCCTGCGTTGTCTAACGCTTCATCAGCAGCGCAACGAACTAGCTGTGGCCGGTTCCGATTGGCTTATCCGGATTCTGGATGCCACCACGCTGGCTGTAAAACATACGCTTACGGGTAGCACGAATTCTGTTTTTACGGCATCCTATTCGCCGGACGGGCGCTATCTGCTGACGGCCGGGCGCGATGCCCATTTGCGCCTGTGGGACGCGGAAGCCGGCTACGTGGAGCACCACAATATTGTGGCACATTTGTTTACCATCAACCACCTGGCTTTCTCGCCAGATGGCCAGCTGCTGGCCACGTGTAGCATGGACAAGAGCATCAAGCTATGGGACGCCGAAACGCTGGCCTTACTGCGCGTAGTGGACAAGGCGCGGCACGCCGGACACGGAACATCTGTAAACAAGTTATTTTGGCCGGGAAGCCAGAATCGGCTAGTTTCGTGTAGCGACGACCGCAGCTTAGCCGTTTGGCAGCTGTCCTAAAGAAGGAGCATAGGAGTCGGGAGCTAGCAAGGTCTGGTATAACAGTAAGCAACGAAGCGTTGCGTGCGGTACTATACCAAACACGCTACACTTCCTCGTTAGCACCTCATCCGTACCTCCCAGCTTCTAGCTACCATCTCCTAGCTTCCCAGACCAATGAAAATTACCGCCCTCGATATTCGCCAGAAGACTTTTGAAAAAGCTTTTCGCGGGCTTGATAAAGACGAAGTGCAAGCCTTCCTGCTCACCCTTTCGCAGCAGTGGGAGCGGATGGGCGACGAAAACCGCGAGTTGCGCGTGAAGCTCGACCACGCCACGCAGGACGTGAGCAAGATGCGCGAAGTGGAAACCAGCTTGTACCGCACCCTCAAGACGGCTGAAGACACCGGTAATAGCATCACCGAACAAGCCCAGCGCGACGCGGAACTACGCATCCGGGAGGCCCAACTGAAAGCCGAGCAACTCTTGGCCGACGCTCGCCAAAAGGCGCGTGCGGTAGTGGACGACGCCTATCAGCAGTCGGAAAAGACGGTGGCTGAAATGAAAAAGGAGGTGAGCAGCTTAGGTCAAGAGTGCCAGCGCCTCGAAGCCCACCTCGATGGCTTGGTGCGCGACTTGCACAACCTAGCTTCCGACGCGCTGGCTAAGGTGGAAAAGGTGAGGGCCCAGCCGAAAGCTAGCACCGCAGCCATCCTTTCCCGTGCAGCTAGCGTAAAAGTGAATCGGAATGATGCTGCAGACCACTCAGCTCAGCCCGATGCTCCCATGCACGTTAGTTCCTCTGCCACTTCCTCGGCTGCCGCAGTAGCTGGTGGTTCCGCTTCGTCTTCGTCAGTTGCGTTCAACGGCCCAGCTCCAACCCGTGCTGAGCCACAAAACTACAACCCCAAGCCCGGCCAACAGCCCGACCCCGGCGCGCCCGCCCAAACGCCTGGCCCCGATATTCAGCCCAACCCTTCGCCCAACGAAAACCCAGGCCGCGTAGATCCTTCGCGTATTTACCAGCCTGAGCCTTCCACGGTGCCGCAGCCAACCGAGCCCTACGTGGAACCCACTGCTCCTGATATTCAGCCTATCGGACCAAGTCACCCCGAAATCACGCAGCCGGAGCCTGCCCGGCACCCAGGTATGGCGGCGGTAGCCTCCACCGAAAAGTCTTTCTTCGACGAGATATAAGCCCAGACGCGGGTGCTTGTTTGCACGAGAAGCCACTTAGTTTACCTGCCTAGGTGAACTGAGTGGCTTCTCTTATACACCGTAGTCTGTAAGGAGCTTGCCGTATCCGATGCGAAAGTTGCTGTAGCTTGCACCCGCGTACTTCCGCGTTCATCACACAAACCAATAGTATGGGCCAGATTGCACTGGAGGGAATGGAGTTTTTCGCGTTCCACGGCTACTACGACGAGGAGCAGAAAATCGGCAATAAGTATGGCGTGGACCTCTACATCACCACTGACTTGCATGCCTCTGGCGCTTCCGACCGCCTGCACGAAACGGTAAACTACGAAGTGCTATACCGCGTGGTGCGCGAAGAAATGTTGGCCCCGGCACGGCTACTGGAGCATCTCGCCCACCGCGTGCTGGACAGAGTGCTGGAAGAGTTTCCCTACATCGAAGCCGTACAAATCAGCGTTTCCAAATTCAACCCACCTTTAGGAGGCATCTGCCACCGTGCCCGCGTGACGCTGGAGCGTCAGCGTAGGAGTTAGCGTCTGTTGGGCTTGTTACTTTAAGACCTGACAAGGGTCAGATAGACATCGTTGTAAGTAAACCTGAGTCACTAGTAAACACGAAAAAGCCGGTCCTTATGGGCTGGCTTTTTCGCGTTTGGCAAGCCGGGTATCGGTAGCCGGCGGAAAGCTGCTTTCTTGGGTGAGAAAAATAATTGGTACCGCTTGTAACGAATAGCCGTGCCGCCGGTAATCGGTCCAAAATCAATCATCCACGTTTCTTTCACTTGTTAGAATGCAGGTAGTTGCGACAAGCGACGAAGAGCTAATGGCTCAGGTAAAGGCTGACAACCTGGACCAGATGGTGCCGTTGTTCGAGCGCTACCAAGGCCCGCTGTTTGGCTTTCTGTGCCGGTTGAGCGGTGGCGACACGGAAGTGGGGCAAGACCTCACCCAAAACGTGTTCTACCGGGCCATGAAATACCGAGCCAGCTACCAGCCCGGCCAGCCGGTGCGGGCGTGGCTCTACCAATTGGCCCGCCACGTACACGCCGACCACTGGCAGAAAAGCCGTCGCCAACAGCCCGTCGCTGACATCGAGGGGGTGGAGCGGACCGCCAGCCACGGCCGCGCTGCGCAGGCCAACTGCCAGTCCGCTGACCAAAAGCAGGCCTTGCAGGAAGCCTTGAACCTGCTGCCAGCTGAGCAGCGCGAAATCCTGGTGTTGCACCGCTTCCAGGGCTTCGACTACACGGAGATAGGGGAGATGCTGGGCTGCACGGCCGGCGCTGCCCGCGTGAAAGCCCACCGTGCCTTAGAAGCGTTGCGCAAAGTGTACTTCAGCTAAAAACCGTGGGCCTAGCCCCGAACCCATACAATGAACGAGTCCTTCAACCATCAAGCATCCACCCCTGCCGACTGCGAGGCCATAGCGCCGTTGCTGGCTGGCTACGCCGAAAAAGAGCTTTCGGCGGTGGAAACGGCGCAGGTGGAAGCCCATTTGCCAGCCTGCCTGGCGTGCCGCACCCAACTAAAGCAGCTACGGGAGTTACTAGCGTGCATTGACGACCAAGTGTTTCCGATGCCGCCGCTGGCCCTGCGCGACAACTTTCTGGCGCAGTTGGCCGAAGAAAAAATGGCGTTGCCCAAAGCCACAGCTACGCCATCAGAAGCGCCGGCCGAGGCGAAAGTAGTGGCCTTCTGGGCCCCGACGCCCACGGCCCGCTGGCTCCGGATAGCCGCTAGCATTGCGCTGCTGGCCGTAGGAGCCTTGTTTGGGCTGATACTGCGTCCGGCCACTTCCCTTGATGTGGCCTCTCAGCAACCTGCTGCCAGCGAAACATTGGCTGCTCACCTGACGGCTGCTACCAGCCAGCCCGCTACTGCCAGCCGCCGCATTAGCCTGGTAGCCGAAGCGCCCGCCACCGTGCAGCCCGGCGACCCCGCCGTGCAAGTGCTCATCAACACCCTCAACGCCGACCCGAACCCCAATGTGCGGCTGGCCGCCTGCGAAGCCCTTTTCCGCCTCCGTGCCGACCCTCGGGTAGGCCCTGCTCTGGTACAGGCCCTGCCCAACCAGAATGACCCCAACGTGCAAATCACCCTTATTGAATTGCTGGTAGCCCTGCGCGACAAGCGGGCTGTGCCAACCCTGGAACGGCTCTCGCGCCAGCCAGAGGCACTGCCTGCCGTGCGCCAGCAAGCTGCAAATGGCCTCGGACTGCTGATTTAGGCTTGCCTAATCCAACACAACGCGCAGGCTGCGCAAGACATCCGGATGTCTTACGTAGCGTGTGGCCCTGGCGAATTGCCTTTCCCCCTTCTCCCGACCTATTGATTTTAACTCATGAAAAAGACCTTCGTTCTCACCGCCATAACGCTGCTCACCGCTAGTGTTGGGCTGCATGCACAAGAATTTAAAGCCAAGTTCAACAGCCGTCAAGACCGCAAAGTGGTCCTGGAAATGCAGGGCAGCGACATCACCGTGGAAGGCTACGACGGCGACGAACTCGTCATCCGGGGCAATGGGTACGAGGCCCTGCCCAAACAAGCTCAAGGACTGCGGGCTGTGTATAACTCAGCCGAGGACAACACCCAAATAGGGCTGTCGGTGACGCCGGGCACCGGCAACACGCTGCGGGTGGTGAAAGCCTCCCGTAAAGATGCCGCCTACACGATTCGGGTGCCACGCCGGACGGCGGTGGTATTCACCGAAACCAACTGGAACAGCGGCGACCTAATCATTCGGGACGTGGAAGGCAGCATTGAAGCCACCCTGAAAAGCGGCGACCTGAAGCTGCTAAACGTGGCGGGCCCCGTGGTAGCCAACAGCGTCAGCGGCGACGTTACGGTGCGGTTCTCTGGAATGCGCCCCGAGCCAAGTTCCATCTCGCTGGTCAGCGGCGACCTAGACGTAACGATGCCCGCCGCTACTAAAGCCAACTTGGCGCTGCGCTCTATCTCCGGCGAAATCTACACCGACTTCGACATCAACCTGGGTAAAGGCGCCGACAACATGAACCGGATAGGCGGGCAGACGGTGAGCGGCAACGTCAACGGCGGTGGTCCTACGTTGTCCCTCAAAACCATCAGCGGCGACATATTCGTGCGCAAAGCCAAGTAACGAATACCATGCGCGGCTCCGTTATGCTACCAGAACAGTACGTGCCCAGCAAGCGCAACAGCGAGCGGCCGGCCCGGTATAGGAAGCACTTCCTGCTACTCTTGCTGGTACTGTTAGCCGTCGGCAGACCAGTTCAAGCGCAGAAAAAGCTATCGGCTGATAGCATTGCGGCCGTGGAAAAGCAGTGGCTAGCCAAAACAACCGGCAACGCCATTCGGCCTCGCAGTGGCAACACGTTCAGGAAAGCGCCTACTGGGGTTGCGTTGTATTTCATACAAGCCGACTCGCTGCAAGTGCCTTACTGGGTGTACGTGCCCACCCACTACGACCCGGCTAAACCACATAAAACCATTGTGTACCTGCACGGTGGGGTAGGGTCCACCAAGCAGTTTCAGTACAAAGATCCAGAGTACGCCACCGAATCCATATTTGCGCTGGCGGAGCGCTACAACGCCATTGTGCTGTATCCTTTCGCCAGAAAAGACTTTGGCTGGATGAACCAGCTGGCTTCCTTTCAATACGTGCTGGATGTAGTTAGTGCCGCCAAGCAAACCTATCATATCGACGCCAAGCAAGTGTACCTGGGTGGCATGTCGAACGGAGGCTCCGCCACGTTTTGGTTTGCTAGCCACCACTCCAACTTGTTTGCGGGCTTCTACAGTTTCGCCGCGCTGCCCAAGCTGCAAGTAGGCGACATCAATTTCAAGGCGTTGTCAGCCAAGCCCTTCTACTCGCTGCATGCCAAAGATGATAGCCTGTATCTGTACAAGAACGTGCTAGCCACTTACAACCTGCACAAAGCGGAAGCCACCGCTTGGCACCTAGAAACGGTTGAGCAAGGAAATCATGGCTTCATCTACAGAAAAAATGGTGAAGAAGTGATGCGCAACCTACTCGACAAGCTCCTGCAGTGACGTTGCCGGGCTTGCCTCTGACAACTCTTTCTTTTCAGTTCCAACCTCCTAAAACTCTAACTCATGCATCGGTTTCTAATGCTTTTCCTGCTTGTTGGAGTGATGGCCGGTGCTACCAGGCCGGCTTTCGCCCAGAAAATCATCGAGGAAAACGCGGCCATCAAAACTGGTCAGCGAATTGTGCTGGATTTGCGGTTTGGCAACGCCATTCGTATCCGGCCGGCCACCGACAACCAGCTGCACGTGCGGGCCACAGTCGACATCAACGACAACAAGCTCAACGAGGCGCTGCAATTCTCTTTCAGCGAAACGTCGAGCAACGTAACCGTAGCAACTGACCTCAGCAAAGAGATACTCGCCACTGCTAAGCCCGGCGACTGTCCGCCTAACAGAACCACAAGCAGTTATTTCGGCTCTTCAGACAAGGGCCCCAAGGATGGGGCGACCGTGTGCTCCACCATCAACTACGACATTATGGTGCCCGCGGGCGCCGATGTCAGCGTGCGAACCATCACCGGCAATATCGACGTGGTGGGGCTGACGGGGCCGCTGGAAGCCAAGTCCATCAGTGGCTTCGTGGATGTTAGCTGGCCGCCTACCAAAGCCGCCGCCATTGCCTTGAAAACCATTACCGGCGAGGTGTACACCGACCAAGAGGTGGCATTCGAGAATCGGAAAGACAACCCCATTGTGGGGTACCAATTACGCGGGGCGTTGGCCAGCGGCAGTGGTCCGCTGCTCAAGCTGGAATCTATTAGCGGAGACGTGTTTTTCCGCAAGCCCAAGCAATAAAGTATAGGCCAGCGTAGTAGGGTGCTGCCCGGAGGAATAACCTTGGCTGCACTAACCAACTGCCCGCCACTACATAACAGCTTGCCCTAACAATAGACAAGTAGCAATAAACAACTACCCATCATGAAAACAGTACTTACCTCTTGCCTGCTGGCGCTCCTGAGCCTGCACGCCCTGGCCCAGACACCAACCGCTCCAGCTTTCCGCTCGACCTGCGAAGAAAACAGCTACGGCAACAAGCAGAAAGGTTTCTGCGAAATCCGCGACCTGACGCTGGCCGCTCCGGCTGCCGGCCAAACGCTTACCATTGATGGCCGCCGCAACGGAGGTATTGCGGTGCGCGGCTGGGACGGGGCCGATGTGCGGGTGCGGGCCCGGGTGCAAAGCTGGGCCAGCTCCACCACGGCGGCGCAAGAGCAAGTGAAGGCCGTGCAAATCAAAAGCACTGGCAACGTGCTCAAGGCCGAAGCCAGCAACGACGACAACTGGTCGGTGAGCTACGAGGTGTTTGTGCCGCGCCGTACTGCCCTGGCTTTGAACACCTACAACGGCGGTATCAGCATTGAAGGCACGCAGGCGGCCGTTACATTCGAGGCCCATAACGGCGGTATTTCACTGGCTAATCTGGGGGGCGACGTGCGCGGCACTACCACGAACGGTGGCGTAAACGTAACGCTCACCGGCAAGAAGTGGGAAGGCAAGGGCCTGGACGTGACGACCACCAACGGCGGCATCAACTGGCGTATTCCGGCGGCGTATTCGGCGCAACTCAAAACCGCCACCCAGCACGGCGGCCTCAGCACTGACTATCCGATAACGGTGACCGGGAAAATAGGCCGTAGCCTAGATACCAAGCTAGGAGAGGGGGGCGCACTGGTTTCGGTGGTGACTACCAACGGAGGTATCAACTTGAGAAGTAGCAGCATCGAGGGGATGAAGAAGCTGTAGGATCGTGCTGGTTAGAGGCGGCTAGGAGTATGGTCATGGCCGTCCGGCTTGTGATGCACGAAATATTTCGTATAGTATGTTTGTATCTACGACATGTTTCGTATATGTTTGATGTACGAAACATGTCGTAGTATAAAACAGCCCTTTCCATGAGCAAGACCCCCATCCCCAAACCCACCGAATCCGAGCTGGAGATTCTTCAGGTGCTGTGGCAACATGGCCCCAGCACGGTTCGGTTCGCCAACGACCAGCTCAACCAGCGCCGTGAGGTAGGCTATACCACCACGCTCAAGCTGCTCCAACTCATGCTCGATAAAGGCTTGGTGTTGCGCGAAGACGATTCCAAGACACACGTTTACCGGGCCGCGGTGCGGGAAGAGGAAACCCAAGGCTTGCTCCTCGACCGGTTCGTGGATTCCACCTTCGGGGGTTCGGCCATGAAAATGGTGATGCAGGCCCTGGGCAACCGCACCACCTCCGCCGACGAGCTGGCGCAGATTCGGAGCTTGCTCAACCAGATTGAAGAACAGCGCAACCCCTCCAACCCTAACAAACAAGACGATGAACTTGCTTGAGCACTATGGGTCGCCGGCGCTGATGCGCGCCTTGGGTTGGACACTGCTGCACTCGGTTTGGCAAGGTGCCCTGGTGGCCCTGACCGCCGCCATGCTGCTTATGCTGTTGCACCGCCATGCCGCCGCTTTGCGGTACCGGGTAGCTGCCGCCTCGTTGCTCGGGCTGTTGGTGCTGAGTGGTATCACGTTTGGCTACTACTACCACACGTTCAGCACTTCCACTACTAATGAGCTGGTGTTACTGACGGAAGCCCCGGCTACCACCTCGTTGGCTGCCTCTGCCGATGTGGTTGTTCAGGACAACGGCCAACTGGTGACTACCGACGGGATAGTAGCTGCCGAAACCGAAATGGCAACGCAGCCCTCCTCCCGGTTGCAGCAGTTGCTGACAGCAGGCAAAGTGTACCTGGAACGCAACATGCCTTTTGTGGTGGTGGCCTGGCTGCTTGGCATGTTGGCCATGACATTGCGCTTCTTGGGTAGCCTGGCGTATGTACAGCGGCTGCGGCGCTACCGGGTGGCGGCCCTCCCTGCGGAGTGGCAAACGCGCCTCGACGCGCTGGCCAGCCGTACCAACCTGCGTCGTCCAGTCCAGATTCTGGCTTCCGGGCTGGTTCCGGGGCCGCTAGTGATAGGCTGGCTGAAGCCGGTGGTGCTGTTGCCTATGAGTGCAGCGTCGGGGTTGTCGGGCAGTGAGCTGGAAGCTATTCTGGCCCATGAACTCGCCCACGTGATGCGCCGCGACTATCTGTTCAACCTGCTGCAATCGGTAGCTGAAATTCTGTTCTTCTACCATCCGGCCGTATGGTTCCTGTCGGGTTGCCTGCGCACCGAGCGCGAAAACTGCTGCGACGATATTGCCACCGAACTGTGCGGCGACTCCTTGGTGTTGGCGCAGGCATTGGCTTCCTTGGCTGCCTTGCAACATGCCCCCGCCACACTCAGCCCGAAGTTGGCTATGGCAGCCGCGGGGGCTCCGGGCTCCTTGCTGAACCGGGTACGTCGCTTGGTGCAGCATCGGGCAGCGGCTCCCACATTCTCCGATGGTTTCTGGGCCGCTTGTGTTGTGTTGTTCAGCGTTGGGCTACTCACTGTGAGTACGGTGCTGTCGTTGAGTGCGGCTTCATTCACTACACCCACTGCGGCCACCGAAACGGCTGGGTCCGTAGACGTAGCCGAGGAGGTAGCGGCAGAACTAGCACCTGCAATGGAAGCGCAAGGCGCCACAGAAGACGCTGCCGTTGGGCTCGAGGCCAGCGAAGCAAAGCCGCTCGACGACACGGTGGTGGTATATGCCCAAACCAACCCCAAACTGCTCACCAAGTCCGGTAAGGCCCGCCTCAACGAAATCAAAGGCCTGACCGTGGTGGTGAAAGACGAAAGCGGTGCAGTGTCGGATGTGTATGTGGATGGCAAAAAGGTGCCCGCCGCCGAGCTGGAGGCCTACCGTGCGTCCCTAGAAAAAGCGGAGCAGGCCGGAGGCAAGGCGAAAACCACCGTTGCGGGCAGCCAAGAACATGTTGACCGAATCCAGACCCTCTCCAACCGAATGGCCACCGATGCGCTAGCCGGCAGATCGCCGAATGCCAGCGATGCCGAAGAACTCTCGAAGCTGGCACTGCAAGAAGCTGGGCAGGCAATGGAGCTGCATGATGCCAGCCAAAGCATGCTGAAGCAATTCCAGATCGAGGAAAAGGTGCTGGAAGACCAGTTGGTGAAAGAAAGCTTAAGCGCCGATGAGCAGCAAGAATTGCGGGAGAACCTGAAGGAGTTGCGCCAAGAGCATATGCAGGAACTGCAAGAGCTGCGCACCCAAGAAAAGCAAGACAGAGAGCAGGCTCAACGTGACCGAGACCAAGCCCACCGTGACAGAGAGCAGGTGCTACGCGACCAAGACCAAGCCCGACGTGACAGAGAGCAGGTACGGCGTAACGAAGAGCAGGCGCGGCGTAATGTAGAGCAAACTCGCCGCAACAAAGAGCAAGCTCAGCGCGACAAAGAACAGGCAGCATGGCACAAAGCGCTGTATGCTGAGCTAGCGAAAGACAACTTAGTTCGGGATGCCAACAATTTCAGCTTCGCGCTGAGCCAAAAGAGCATGTCGGTTAACGGCAACAAGCAGTCGGAGGCAATGCGTGATAAGTACGTGAAGCTATACGAAAGCAGCACGGGCCGTAAGCTGAGCGCAACGGGCTCAGTCAATATACAGCAGCAAAGCAACAGCAACTCGTCTTTCGCCTTCAACGACGAGATGCCCCCGCCTCCGCCAGCGCCGCGTGCGCCTTCGGCACCGCGCACGCCAGCCTTCCCGCGTACTCCTGCCGTTCCGCGTGTCCCGGCCGTGCCCCGCACGCCTCTGGTACCGCGGGTACCTGCGGTGCCACGGGCTCCGGCAGCCCCGCACGTCAACACCGACCGGATTCGGGAAGAGCTGAAGCAGGATGGGTTGCTTGATAAAAACGCGAAGGGATTCTCGTTGCAAGTCAATGCCAAAGGACTGACGGTAAATGGAACGCAGCAGTCAGAAGAGCTAGCCGCTAAATACCGCAAGCTGCTCGGGCACTCGGCCGATACCAACAACAGTAAATCATCATCAACTATAGATATTTCGGTGAGTGAGTGAATCACCGCGCCGGCCGCTGCTGCAACAGTGGCCGGCTTTTTTATCGGGCAAGTACGAGTTGAAAATAAATTTTGAAATTGTTGTAACGTCTGACCTCTACGGCGGTATTCACGGCTACAATAGGTTTCCAGCCAACTCCTGAACCACGGCTCGACAAGAAAATAGATAGGTCAAGCAACGGTTAAGCGCCGAAGAGCATCTATAGCTTCATATACTTGAAAACGCTAATGCAGCTATGGTGCGTGACGGAGTTGGGTGGCGTACCGTTTGTCAAGGACGTAGTACCGAACCAGTATCTAAATCAGGTCTTTTTTAGCCCATGTTTCTCTGCCAACAGTGCCCCCAGACCGTTGAATCTTCCTTGCGGCCGCACCTAGGCATACGTTAAGTTCCTTCCTGTTTGAACCCATTTCTATCCCGCCCTTCCGTCGTGATCAGCTACCGCTTTGTCTTGTTCTTCTGGCTGAGCACGGTGCTGCTAGCTGGTTCTGCCACTGCGCAACAGCAACCTAGTGCCACTCCCTCGGCCGTTGCTACCGATGCCAAAGTGCCAGCTCCCAAGCGTCAGCTACAGGCCGTGCGCATCACCGACGCTATCAAGCTGGACGGCTTGCTGGACGAAGCCATTTGGCAGCAGGCCCCCACCGCCACCGATTTCATTCAGAACCGCCCCAATCCTGGCCCACACGAAAAGCACCCCACGGAAGTGCGCATCCTCTACGATGACGCCAACATCTACGTTGGGGCTATTATGCACGATGTGCACGCCGATTCCATTCCGCGAGAACTAACGCCACGCGACGACTTCGGCAACACCGATTTCATCGGCATTTTCCTGGACACGTACAGCGACAAACTCAACGGCTATGGCTTTTTCGTGACAACGGGCGGTGTGCAGATGGATTGCCGCTACTCGCCGGCTGGCGGGGAAGATTTTGCCTGGAATGCGGTGTGGGAGTCTCGCACAGCCCTTAAAGGCACCGATTGGGTGGCGGAAATGCGCATTCCGTACTCGGCCATTCGCTTCAGCAAAAACGTGGAGCAGCAATGGGGCCTCAACTTTATGCGGCAGCGCAAGCGCGAAAACCAGGCGTTCTTTTGGAACGAAGTGAAGCCGGCCGTAGACGGGTTTGTGAACCAGTGGGGCGAGCTGAAAGGTATTCGCGACATCAAGCCGCCGTTGCGCCTTTCGCTTACGCCCTACGTGTCAACCTACGTCAACCACAACCCGTTGAACGCGGAAGGCACGCGCCGTACCACCAACAGCTTCAATGGGGGCGCCGACGTGAAGTGGGGTATCAATGAGAGCTTCACGCTGGATGCCACGCTGGTGCCTGATTTCGGGCAGGTGCAGAGCGACAACCAAGTGCTAAACCTCTCGCCGTTCGAGGTGCAGTTCAACGAAAACCGCCAATTCTTCACTGAAGGCACCGAGCTCTTCAACAAAGGCAACCTGTTTTACTCGCGGCGAGTGGGAGCCACACCCATTGGCTTCTATGACGTGGAAGTAGGGTCCAATGAAAAGCTGGTGAAAAACCCTGCCGAAACGCGCTTGCTGAACGCCACCAAAGTATCGGGGCGTACCAGCAAAGGCCTGGGCGTAGGACTTTTCAACGCCGTCAGCAATGACGTGTACGCCACCATCCGCAACAACGAATCGGGGGAGGAGCGCTCCGTGAAAACGCAGCCGTTCAGCAATTACAGCATCGCAGTCCTCGACCAGAGCCTGAAAAACAACTCCTACGTTTCGCTCATCAACACCAACGTGACGCGCGCTGGCAGCACCTATGATGCCAACGTAACGGGTGGCTTGTTTCGTTTTGCCAATAAAAAGAACTCCTACGCGCTAGATGGCCGCATCGTGTACTCGCGCCGCCGCGGCAATGTGTTCGGTTCGGAAGAGGAAATCAACGACCAAAATGGCTACAAGTACCAGATAGGCTTCGGCAAAATCAGCGGGGCGCTTACGTGGGGCTTTAACCACGGCATCGAGTCCGACCGCTACAACCCCAACGACTTGGGTATCTTATTCGGCAACAACAACATCTCCCAGAACATCTACGTCAATTACAACAAGTACAAGCCGTTTTGGAAGGTAAACAACCTCTATACCTGGAGCGAAATTACCCAGTCGTTGCTCTATAAGCCCACGCGTTACCAGGATGTTAGTATTGCGGGGGGCATGCAAACTACGTTCACTAAGAGCTTTATCACCACTGGCTTCAATGTGAATATCGACCCCACGAAAAACGACTTCTACGAGCCGCGGGTATTTCCACTCGGCGAGTATTATGTACGTGTGCCAAGCAGCGCCAACGTGGGTGGATTTATGTCGACGGACTACCGGAAGAAGCTAGCTTGGGACGTGAACGGCGGTATCCGCACCTACGCGGAGGACGACCGGCTGCAGCGCCCGCGTCGGATGGGCTACGGCCTTGCGGTGTCGCCGCGCTACCGCGTCAACAACAAGCTTAACTTCCGCTACAACATCGAGTGGGACTACAAGCAAAACCAGATTGGCTACGTGAACGGGGGCATGGACGAGGACGAGCCGCTCGATCAAGAGTTTGTGGGGCAAGTAATCTTGGGCCGTCGAAACGTCGTCACGGTGTCCAACGTGCTGTCGATGGCTTATACCTTCTCCAACCGCATGTCGTTCACGTTCCGCACCCGGCACTATACCAGCAACGTGCGCTACCAGGACTTCGCTCGTCTCTCGCCCGGCGGCCAGGAAGAGCTAGTGGACTACCGCCGCAACCGCGACAACACCTACAACGCCTTCAACATCGACGCCGTGTACTCGTGGTGGTTTGCGCCCGGCTCGCAGATCAGCGTGGTCTGGAAAAATGCCAACAACCCCGACTACGACTACCGGTCGGGCAACGAGGCAACGCCGCTTTACTTCAACAACCTCAGCAACACCATCAACACGCCGCACAACAACTCGGTGTCCATCAAGGTGCTATATTACCTCGACTACCTAGCAGTCCGGCCGAAGAGAGGCTAGACCGCGCTGATTTTCGGGCTACAAGCCCAACAGTTCTGAAGCGGCGCTAAAGGCCGACTGTTGGCCGGCCAACACGCGCTGCTGCACTGTGGAGAGCTGCTGCTTTACCTCGGGGCGGGCAAAGAAGCGGGTTTCCAGCGTTTCGCGAATGGTTTCGTGGAGCCAGTGCAGGTTTTGCTCTTGGCGACGCCGCTGGAAATAGCCGCTGGCTTGGGTTTGCTGCACGTACTTCTGCACAATCTCCCAGACCTCGGGCACGCCAGCGCCGGTGAGCGCCGAACTAGTAGTGACGAGAGGCGACCAGGCGCTAGGGGCCAGCGGGAAAAGGTGGAGGGCATTTTGGTACTCGCGGCGGGCCCGGCGTGAGGGCAATTCGTTGTCGCCGTCGGCTTTGGTGATGGTAACTGCGTCGGCCATTTCCATAATGCCTTTCTTGATGCCTTGCAGCTCGTCGCCGGCTCCGGCTAGCATCAGCAGCAGAAAGAAGTCGACCATGCCGTGCACGGCGGTTTCGCTTTGCCCTACGCCTACCGTCTCCACAAAAATAACATCGTGGCCGGCCGCTTCGCAAAGCGCCATAGCTTCACGGGTAGCCCGCGTAACGCCCCCCAGGCTGCGCCCGGCAGGAGAAGGACGGATAAATGCCTGTGGGTGCGCAGCCAACAGATTCATACGGGTTTTGTCGCCGAGGATGCTGCCGCCGCTGCGTTGGCTGCTGGGGTCTACGGCCAGAACGGCTAGGCGGTGCCCGTGCGCATCAACCAGATGCAGGCCCAGGGCTTCAATGAACGTGCTTTTGCCCACACCCGGCACGCCCGTGATACCCAGCCGTATGGAACGACCCGCGTGCGGCAGCACATTGTTCAGCACCTGCTGCGCCAGTGCTTGGTCGGAGGGGAGCGTGCTTTCCACCAGCGTAATGGCGCGGCTCAGCATGACGCGGTTGCCACTCAGGACGCCATCGGTGTACTCGGAAACAGAAAAGCGTTTGGCCATCAAGACGCGGAGGACAGGGAACAGCTAGCACAAGCAATAAAAACGCTGGCAACAACGTATTGCGCCTGCAAGCTAGCCCATATAGTACATTTGAAGAAATAGGTTGTTCTTCAACTTATTCTGTCCTCTACGCAAATGACCACCGCTATGAACAACAACTTCTACGCTCTGCTGACTGCTGCTCTGCTGGGAACTTCCTTTTCTGGGCACGCCCAAAGTGAGCTAAGCAACTTCACGGCCACTGGCCGCGGGGGCGTGGCCACCACCTTCGCCAACGACTACCAGGCCATTGGCATCAACCCGGCCAACCTGGGCCGCGTGGGCGGTGCCCGCGTAGCATTTACCATTGGCGAAGTAGGGGCGGGGCTTGGTTCCAAGTCGCTCACGCGCAACCAGCTGCGCAAGTTCATCTACAACACCAACGAAGAGTTGTCCGCTGCCGACAAGCAGGAGCTAGCCACTGCTTTCACCTCCGACAACGCCCTGAACTTGCAAGCCGACGTAACCACGCTGGGTTTGGCCGTGCAGATACCAGCGCTGGGCGGCATTGCCATTAGCAACCGGCTGCGGTCGTCGGGCCACGTGGAGCTGAACAAGAACGCGGCGGAACTGCTGTTTTTGGGAAGCGAAGCGCCCATTTATACCTCGGCCAGTGCTACAAACATTCCCCTAGTGTCAGAGGCGCTCGACGGCACGCAGTTTCAGTTTTCGGCCCTGAATGAGTTCAATATTGCCTGGGGAAGACGCATTGTGGATCTGCCCTTGTTCCAACTGTCGGCAGGAGCTGGCTACCGCTACGTTCAGGGCGTGGGCATTGTAGACGTACGCGTGAAGCCCGGCGACTTACAGGCGTACAGCTCTTTGTCGGCGGTGTTCAACATCGACTACGGCACCCTGGCTAGCAATCCGAACTTCAACTTCGAGACTCGTACCAATGGCCTCCAACCCGTAGGCAAGGGCCACGGTTTCGACCTGGGCTTGGCTGCGGAAGTAGGCAAAGTGGTGCGGCTGGGGGCAGCCGTTACGGATATCGGCAACATGACTTGGGAAGGCAACCTGCTCACTGCCAACGATCAGAAGTTGAAAAAGCTGAAATCGGCAGGGGTAGGCAGCTACGACTTCTTCAAGGAGGCGGCGGAAATCTTTGCCTCCGGTACCGACAGTTTGTTTCAGTACCAAACCGGCCAGGATCGGCGGGCCAACCTACCTGCCAAGATGCGGCTCGGGGCGGGAGTGCGCATCAGTGAGTTCTTGGAAACCGGGCTCGACGTGACATTGCCCCTCAATAACGTAGCCGGTAACCTGGTTTCGCCCTTCGTAGGAGCTGGCATTGATTACAAGCCCTTGAGCTGGCTGCGGCTGAGTAGCGGCCTGACGGGTGGTGCCGGCTACGGGCTAAGCGTGCCGCTGGGTATCACCGTGTCTACCAGTGTATATGAGGGAGGTATTAGTACCCGCGACTTGCCGGGGGCGTTGAGCAACAAAAACCCGTACGTGTCGTTGGCAACCGGTTTTTTGCGGTTCAAATTCGGAGGTAAAACGCAGTAAGTTCATTTGCAAGGGCACAAGAACAAGGCGGAAAGGCTAATCAGAAAGAGACCCGGTTGCGACAAATGCAGCCGGGTCTCTTTCTGCTTACATCTCTCTCACAAGCGAGGCGGTAGGGGGCTGGAAGCGCGAAAAATACCTAGAACTAGGTATTGTAGAGGTGTATATATATACCTCTATTTGCTATCCTTTTAGTCATAAAATTTCCTTGCTCTGTCCTATGAGAATTTCTACTCCCTTTCTCTTTTTTCTTGCTTTATGTGCTTCAGGCAGAGCCGTTCAAGCTCAGACTGATTTAAGCAATTTCTCGAATGTAGCCCGGGGCGGAGTCTCCAACACGTTCGTAACCGACTACCAAGCCATTGGCATCAACCCGGCCAATTTGGGCCGAAGCGGCAACGCGCGGGTTGCGCTGACCATTGGGGAGTTTGGTATCGGCGTAGGGTCGCAGTCCTTGACCCGGCCGCAGCTAGAGAACTTTGTGAGACGCGCCGGCGAAGACCTGACCCGCTCCGAAAAGCTGGAGCTGGCCCGCGCGTTCACTTCCGACAATACGCTCAACCTGAGTGTGGATGCGACTTCCGTTGCCTTGTCGGTGGTGCTGCCAGTGGTAGGGAGCTTCGCGTTCAACATGCGGCAACGCGTGACTGGCCACCTGGCCCTCAACAAAAACACGGCGGAACTGCTGTTCCTGGGCAAAGACGCCCCTATTTACCCTGCCAACTTCAACCCTGCTACCGCCCCGCTTATTTCAGAGGTGATGGATGGCACGGCTGTGCAGTTGGCCGCCTACAACGAATACAACATTGCCTACGGGCGTAACGTCCTGAGTTTGCCTGGCCTCAAGCTTTCCGGAGGCGTTGGCTACCGCTACATTCAGGGGTTGGGAGTAGTGGATATTCGGTCGGAAAACGGCAAGCTGGAAGCTTACAGTGCCCTTTCGCCGAAGTTTGATGTGGATTACGGCAAGCTCATCACCAACAACCCCTCCTTCAACCGCCAGCAAGACAACGACAAGCTGCTGCAACCCGTGGGAAAAGGCAATGGCTTCGACCTGGGTTTGGCTGCCGAAATAGGCAAGATGGTTCGTGCGGGCGTATCGGTAACCGACATTGGTACGATGACCTGGGAAGGTAACCTACTGGTAGCCAACGATCAGAAGCTGCGGCGCCTCCGCTCCAACGGCGTGAATAGCTACGAGTTCGTGACGGAGCTAGCCGACCTCTTTGCCAACGGCACCGATAGTTTGCTGCAGTACAAGCCCGCACAGAAGCAGAGCGCCAATCTGCCCACCAAGTTCCGCGCTGGGGTTGGCCTCAAAGTGGGCACCCGCTTGGAAGTGGGCTTTGATGTAACGCAGCCGATGAACAACGTAGCCGGCAACCTGCCGGACACCTTTTACGGGCTGGGTATCGATGTGAAGCCCCTAAAGTGGATTCGGCTGAGCACAGGCATCAGCTCGGGCGGTGGCTACGGCACCGGTTTCCCAGTGGGCTTTGCCATTGCCTCCAACGCCTACGAGCTAGGCTTCAGCACCCGCGACCTGCGCGGCATCCTCACCGACGACAAAAATCCTTACGGCTCTCTAGCCATGGGCTTTCTGCGGCTCAAAATAGGCAAAGGCACCCGAGAGTAGCTTAGATGACCGGCGGTAGAATTGCCCTTTCTTTAACTGCGCAAGCCTCAAATGCAACACGCCCTTGCCATTCGAACGGCAAGGGCGTGTTGCGTGTAACAAGCAATTCTTTGGGAAGACGGAGTGCCTTATGTCGTTTCCTGACAAGGAGTCTGGTGGGTGCCGAACAGCCTTACAGTCAGCTTTACTACCTGGCAAGCGCAGTGCTTATTTGCCTGGTTCGGTGATGAAATTGGGGAGGCCGAGCTTGCTGCGGCGGCCGCCTAGTTTCAGGCCGTCGTCCACGTATTTGGCAGCGGTGCCATCGGCGTTGGGGTTGGGAATGACGCCGAGGAAGGGGTTGTCTTCGCGAGCCACGTAGATCTTGCCATCGGGGGCACGTTGGAGCTGGCCCACTTTGCGGTTGGCTGATTTGCCGATAACCGTGGCGCTGCCTGTTTTCAAGTCAAACTGGATGATCTGGGCCTGGCCGCCGCCTTCGCCGTTGGTGGAACCGTAGAGCTTGGTGCCATCGGGCGAAAACTCGATGCCGTACGCTTCAGGATACGGCGAAAACACTTTCGGATTCTTCACCTGTCCCGTGGTGCGGTCGAAATCGAAGACCTCGTAGCGGTTGGCTTCGCGCCACACGGCCACGGCTATCTTGCGGCCATCAGGCGAGAACTTCATGGCGCCAATAGCATTACGCCCGGGGCCGGCGTGCATGCCCCCTACGTTGCTCAGGATGGGTTTACCGGCTACGCCATCGGCGGTAATGAGGTAGCTCACGAAGGCATTAGAGTTCCACCGATGCGCCACCACCCACACGTCGCGGCCGTTTTGGTGGCGCACGGCGGTTAGTTTTTCGGCTACCGGTGAGATGAGCAGCAGGTTGGCGCGGGGGACGTCGCCGAGGCCATTGTCGCGGGTCATGTCCACTACCGAGTAGCGGAAGCCTTCCTTGCCGCCCTGGGCACCCACCGTAAACACGTAGAAGATATTGCCGCTGCCGGGGTCCGGCACGATGAGGGCACTTTGGGTGCTGGCGCTGGAGCCCGTTAGGCCGCGGCCATTGGGCATGAGGGCGTGCTGGCGGTTGAAGATGTTCTCCCCGTTGGTGTAGAACAGCAGTTGGCCCTGCGCATTGGTCGCTACCGCCGAGCCCTCATAGGTGGTCATTTTGCTGTTCAGCAAGGGCGTGGGGGCGCCCCCGCCTACCGGGAAAGTCAGCCCGGCTTGTTGCCCGAAATACCAGATGCTTTGTTCGCCCTGCGCCCAGGCAGCCGCAGGCAGAAGTGTGAGAAGCAGAAAAAGAAGTCGTTTCATGTCGGAAAGATAACAGCAGCACCTTAACGTAATTTCGTGCCAGATATGATGAAGCCGTGCGTGCAAGAGCCCAAACGTGTTGCTTCTGCCACCTGAATGCCTGCCGCCTTGTTCCTAGCTCGCCAGCTCTCCGTTGAGGAGCAGCGGAATCAGGGGCGTGATGATGCGGTAGCTCGCGCCCCATAGCTTGTAGCCACCTGCAATGCGGTAAAAAGCCACCCGGCGGGGGCCAGGCCACCCAGGGAGCTGCCAGTCTTCCTCGGTGTGCTGGGCAGGGTCAGCGAGGTGGCGCAGCGGAATCTCCAGCACTTCTTCCACTTCGCGCTGCTGCCACTGCCACACCTCTGGCCGGCGGATCTTCCCCAGAAAAGGCGCAACGCGGAAGCCCGTGGGTATGTCTACGGTGGGCAGCGTGGCTAGTATTTCCACGTTGGTGGCCGCTAAGCCCACTTCTTCCTCGGCTTCACGCAGCGCCGTAGCCAGCAATGAGGCGTCGGTGGGCTCGTGCTTGCCACCAGGAAAAGCCAGCTCCCCGCCATGAATACCGAAACCACTGCGCCGAACCATCACAACGTGTAGCTCGCCGGCGGCGTCGCGAAAAACAGGCACCAGTACGGCAGCGTTGCGCAGGTTTTTCGGAATAGGAAAATCGTCGGGGGTAAGGAGGGCAGGCATAGCAGCAAGTTAAGCGGTAGCGCAAAGCTACGGCTACTCCACGGCGTACGCGCCCCCGGCATCCACACGCATGATAGGAAGCTGGTGAGTTTCTTCGAAATACTGGTAGCCAGGGAGTAGACCCAGCCAGAACATGTGGTGCGGGCTGGTGGCGCGGCGGGCCAGGTTGGCGGCGGTCATTTCAAACGGGAAAATGTGAACGGCAATATCCGTTTGGCCGGTGCTGCGGGCCTCCACGGCCAGCACGTACAGCTCCCGGATGCCCGCATCAGTGATAGGCAGGCAACCCACCGTCACGTCGGAGCCGTGAATGAAAATGTCGCCGCCGGGGTTGGGTGCGGCCTGGCGCAAGTCGGCGGCGTTGGGGTAGTCGAGGCCCAGGGAGAGGTGGTAGGTGCTGGCCGGGTTGAACCGGTTGATGTGATAGAAGCCTTCGGGTATTTGTCCGTCGCCGGATTGGCGCTTGGGGCCGAGCGTGCCCGAGGTGCCCGCCAGCCGATACGTGCGCAACAGCACAAACTCCCCCGTACCCTGCTCGCGGCCCCAGGCTTCTAGGCGGCGCCCAATCTTGAAGGCTCGTGAATAAAGCTCCAACCGTCCTGCAGCAATGCCGTGGCGGCGCAGCAGCGCGTGCAGCTCGGTTTCGTGGGTGGCGTAGGCGTCTCGCACCCGCGGGTACTGCTGTTGTTGGGCGCGAAAAACAGGGTCTGGATCCGGGAAAGACCGGGTGAGGGGTGATGCAGAGCGGGCACACAGAGTCAGCAGCAGGGCCGCAGCCAGCAGGGCAAGAAGACGCATGAGAAGAGAGTAGTGCAAGCCCGCAGGTAGTGCACAGGGCAGGCAGACTTGCTTTGTCTCTTGAACGACTATAAAGCCAGGCTTAGTATCTGGCAATTCATATAAAAGGAAAAGTCAATGCTCGACGCTGCATGGTGGCCATTAGGTGCTGACAGAAAGCAATGAGCATCACTAGGCGTCTTGTCCACTAGCGGCAGGCGCGTTGTCTTTTCGCGTAGCCATTTTTCCGGCTATTTCCGTATTCGCAGCATGGCCTCTTCTCCAGCCCCTGACACCTACCTGCCCGATCCGCTTGGCCCTGATTTTCAACTGTGCCACTTGCCTCAGCCTCCTGATTATGAAGGCGAAGTACGGGCCACGCTCGTGCGGCATTGCCACCCGCCCGCCACCACGCGGGCCGTGCTCTACGTGCATGGCTTCAACGACTACTTCTTCCAGCGCGACCTCGCCGCCGAATATGCCGCGCACGGCTTTCGGTTCTACGCCCTGGACCTGCGCAAATACGGGCGGGCCTTGCTCCGCCACCAGTGGCCCAACAACGTGCGTGACCTCGCCGAATATTATGAGGATCTGGATGCTGCGCTAGCCGTTGTTCGGGCCGAGGGCAGCACCACGCTTGTGCTTAGCGGCCATTCCACGGGCGGCCTTATTGTTTCGCTTTATGCTCAGGCTCGGCCAAAGGCCGGGCTGGCGGCCTTGGTACTGAATAGTCCGTTTTTCGACTTGTTTCAGCCGTGGTATCGGAAGCTTGGCGTACCGCTCGTAACGCGCCTAGGAGCCTTACTGCCCGACCTCAAACTGCCAGCCAGCCTGTCCGACACATACGGCCAGAGTTTGCACCGGGCCTACCGGGGGCAGTGGGACTACGACCTGGCCTGGAAACCCAACCGCGTGTTCCACATCAACGCTGGCTGGTTGCGCGCTATCCGGGCCGGCCACCGGCAGGTGCGGCGCGGGCTACAACTGCCCATGCCCGTGCTAGTGCTGCACTCCGACCGCACCGCCTACAGCCGCAAGTGGTCCGACGACTTTCTGCGGGCCGATATTGTCTTGGATGTGCAGCACATCCGGCAGCTAGGGCCGCGGCTCGGCCCCAACGTAACCGTGAAAGCCATTGAAGGCGGCATCCACGACTTGTTTCTTTCGGCGCCGGCTGCCCGCACGGCTGCTTACCAAGCCGTGTTTGACTGGTTGGACACCGTGTTGCCGCCGCAATAGGGAGACTAATGCTGTACTATAATCCCGCCTGCTGTGCTAGCGCTTACCTGACACGGCCGCCTAAGCTGAACTTGATACCTACTTCCGGGACAGGGTCATAGTGGTCAGAGGAATTGAAGTAAGGTTCGTAACCGATTCCTAAGCCAGCGTACGCATCGAACCAGCCGTATTTGCCGATGCGGCGTTGCATTCCCCATATAGCCGTTAGAGAAGAATACCGATGCGCATAGTAAGTGGTGTTGCTGTAAACGGCCGTAGCGTGCAGCCCGACGTAGTTGCCCACAAACGGCCCAGTGGCCCGGCTTTTCTGCCGACGCTTCTCCTGATTGTAGTAGTAGCGCCCGCCCGCATCGAACCCGTATTCACCGATAATAGAGGAACGTGAACCATCAGCGAAACGCAGCCGCCGACCTGTGTTGAAGCCGCCGAATGCATTGGCAAACACCGAAACAGCCGGCGTGAGGTGGTGCTCCGCGCCGAGTACTAACGGAGCGAAAAGCCTACGGTAATAAGAGTTGTACTCGAGGCCGGGGGTTAAGCCGGTGCCAAGTTTAACTAGGGTGCCAGAGCCAGCGGGCCGGGCCGCTGCTGTGGCAGCCGTGGAGTCCGAGCCTTGGGCCACAGCGGACAGATGAACCACTAACGCTACCCCAGTTGCGCAGCTTGCTTTCGTAATAATGGCAGCGAAATGCATAAGCAGATAGTATAAAGAGACGAGTACAAGTAATAAGCGGAGCTAGCAGCACCCGCCAACGGTTGCAAGCACTGCGTGTCTTCGTTGGGGCCAAAAGGGCGACGGTGCTATAAAGCTAGCTTTCAACGGCGTATGCTTGCTATTCGTATTCGGTTCTTGATAGAATAGGCGGCGGTGTGAGCTTCTCCACAGAAAGATAGACCTCAAGAGCAGTATTCTTCGTTAACTGCCTGTCTTCTTACTCCGTCCGATTATGTGTTTTTTCTCGATTCGCTGGCTGCTGCTTTTGGGTGGCCTGCTTATATGCACTCCTATGGTAGAAGCACAATCTGGCGGTACTGCCCCCTCGTTGGCGAAGCTGATGAAAACCAGCCGCTGGCAGAAACGCGTGTTGCTAGTCTGTGCGCCTAGTCCCGACGACGCTTCGCTGTTGCGCCAACGGCAGTTGTTAGCGCCCGCGCGTGCCGACCTTCAGGCCCGCGACCTGCTGGTGCATGAGGTGGTGTTCAGCCAGCTTTCCAGTGCCGACAAGAACTATCTGTCGGAAAACATTCGGGTGCCAGCTACCACGTTTACGGTGGTGCTCATTGGGAAGGACGGCGGCCCCAAGCGCCGCGAAACCGAGCCCGTGGCCCCAGCTTCTTTGTTTTCAACGATTGATGTAATGCCGATGCGGCAGCAGGAAATGCGCAAAAGTAAGCCGTAGTAAAAACCAGGTCCTCTCTGATTCACTTATACTCGCAGCCCAGTCCCGGACTGGGCTTTTCCGCTCTCCTGCACTATTGCTTATGAATACGCCTTTGCTCTTCGATTTCCTTACCGAACTCCGTGAGCACAACGACCGAGACTGGTTTCAGGCTCGCAAAGCCACCTACGACCAGCTACGACTAGAGTTTGAAGCCGCGGTTGGGCGCTGGCTGAAGCAACTAGCCACTCACGATTCCACTCTGGTGGGGCTAGAACCCAAGAAGTGCATCTTCCGCATCTACCGCGACGTGCGCTTCTCGCGCGACAAGCGGCCCTACAAAACCCATTTCAGTGCTTACTTTTCTGGCGGCGGTAAGTCTGGTAACGGGCCCGGCTACTATGTGCAGCTAGGGCCCAACGGCCAGACCTTGCTGGCCGGGGGGCTGTATGAGCCCGAAAAAGAGCAGCTGGCGCGTATCCGCCAGGAAATCGACTACAACGGAGATGCGCTCCACCGCCTGCTGCAAGCCCCCGGGTTTCGGAAATACTTCACCGAAGTGGGGGGCGACAAGCTAAAAAAAGCCCCTACCGGGTATCCCGTCGACCACCCCGAAATCGAGCTGCTGAAGTATAAAAGCTTCGTGGTAAGCCATCAGGTGCCAGATGCCACGGCACGGCACCTCGACCTCGATACGTACGTGCCCGCTGCTTTTCGCGCCATGCAGCCTTTCTGTGAGTACTTGCAGGAGGCTATTGAAGGATAAGAACCGTAGCGCGGAAGCCACCGGAAATTCGTTCTGTGACGAATAAAGCTAGTATCTGGTGCTGCACCAACGTGCAGGAACTCGCCTTGCTTGTTGCGGAACAGATTTCCGGTGGCTTCCGCGCTACATTCGTGCTGAGCCAGGTCGCATTCTATAAGCGGCGGCTTCACCTTACTTTCGTTTGTGCCTGTTACCAATGAATACGACGTTGTTATTGTGGGCGCCGGGCCAGCGGGCACGGCCTGTGCGTTGGCGTTGCGCCACAGTGGCCTACGAGTAGCCTTGATTGATAAAGCTCGTTTTCCGCGCGACAAAATCTGCGGCGACGCTATTCCGAGCCCTACGCTCAAGCACCTTGCCCGCCTCGACCCCACGTATAGCACACAGCTACGAGCGTTGCTGGCGGCGCACCAAGCTCCTACCACGCACAGCCGCTTGCTGGCCCCAAGCGGTGAGGAACTGCGTATCAACTGGCACAATCCGGCGTTCAATAGCCCGCGGCTGCATTTTGATGCCGCCTTGCTGACCCTAGTACGCCAACACACCGCTACCACCGTGCTGGAAGACTACGCCATTCGTAGCGTGCGCACCGACGCGGAGGGCGTCACGCTCGTGCCCACGCGCACCAGCCAGCCGCCGCTTCGGGCGGCCTTGGTTATTGGCTGCGACGGGGCGCATTCGGTGGTAGCTCGGGCGCTGTCGCCGCATGTTCCGCTCGATAGAGCCTACCATTGTGCCGCCGTGCGCGCCTACTACAAAGGCGTGGCCGATGCGCCCGAAAACACTTCCGATTTCTATTTCTTGCGTGCATACCGTGCCGGCTACTGCTGGGTGTTCCCGGTTGGGGGCGGCGTATACAACGTTGGGTTTGGCGTACTGTCCGAAGAAATAACCGCCCGCCGACTCAACCTAAAACAAGAGCTGAGCGAGTTGCTGGCCACCCATCCGCACTTGGCGCCGCGCTTCGCCGGGGCAGTGGCGTTGTCTTCCATTACGGGGTTCGGCCTGCCGCTGGGAGGTAGCGCCCGGCCGGTGCACGGCCCCCGCCTATTGCTGTGTGGCGACGCCGCCGCTTTGATTGACCCACTCCAGGGCCACGGTATTGATAAGGCCGTGCAAAGCGGCATCCTGGCCGCCGCCCAAGTGGGACGGTGTTTCAACGCCCAGCGCTTCGATGCCGAGTATCTGGCGGACTACGCTCGGCAGGTAAGCCAACATATAAGCCGGGAACTAGCCCAGCGCTACCGCCTAATGCGTTTTCTGGCCGGCAAAGCGTGGGTAGTGAACCTAGTAGTGCGGGCAGCACGCTGGCCCTGGCTGCGTCGGCAACTGATACGGGCCATAGGGTAGTAGCTGGCACGCTACTTTTCCAAGAAGCGCGAAATGTAGGCGTTCATTTCCTGCTGCTGGGCGGGAGTGGCGCCGTCCCACATATCGTTGTGCCGGGTAGCCGGCAGCCAAACGATTTGCGTTCCTAGCTTCGCTTGCTCTGCTGGGGAAGGAAGCACGCCGCTGTCGGGTAGCTGGTCGCTGGACCGTAGAGAGAGTACCCGTGGCCGCCGCGTCCGTGGCAACGGCATCCGGCGGTTATCCAACGACACCACCCGCTGCACCTGGGCTGGGTGCTCGGCCGCGAAGAGCATCACCATGTCGCCGCCGTTGGAATGGCCTACCAGCAGCAAGTGACGGTAGTCTAGCCCTGGCTGCCGGCGTCGTAGCTCCGTTAGCACAAAATGCATGTTTTCAACGCCACGCTGCCAATGTGGTTTGCGCGTTTCCAGTAGGTTGCCGGTGTTGGCTATGGGTTCGTCACCGGGCAACTCGTGCTGAATGCTGGCCACAAAGTAGTGGTGCGCCACCAAGTTGCGGGCTATAAAAGAATAGTCGGTGTTTTTGCCGCCGTACCCATGGTTGAGCAAGGCTACCTTAAGGCGCGGCTGATGGGTTTGGGGAATGGCTGGCGCATACGTCACTACCGGAACTAAACGTTTGCGGGTAGGGTCCTGTAACCGTAGGCTGTCGGTTGTGATACCGCTGAATGGAGCTGTGGCTTTTGGGCTGGAAGGGGTGGAAAGTTGCGTCAACTGAGGAGTGGAGGCGCAAGCACTTCCAAGCAGGACCATCCCCCAAAGTATAGGCGTGCGCTTCATAAAGCAGGTGTCAGCTGGAATAGTAAGGTACCACAATCCAAGAACGCTACTTCCGGCCGAGAATACTTGCTAAGCCGTATGTAAAGCGTGTGTAAGATGAATTAGGCGTACCAATACAAGCAATAGCTGAGTAGAGTAATTCAAGGGTATGGCTGAGAAAATTGCAATGCCATAATAAAGTATTGCTATTCAGCGCCGTTCGATATATATTATGACTTCGCAAGGATAGCTTCACTTTATGCAGAATTATTACTATGTCTTGGGGGTCGCGAATACGGCGTCCGTTGCTGAAATTGAGCGGGCATATCGGCAGTTGCACGCCCGTATCTACCGGCGCGCTATCGTGGATCCGGCACTAAACGAACGGCTTCAAACAGCGTACGCTGGCTATCAAATCCTGGCCGATCCGCGGCGGCGCTGGGCATACGACCGGCTGATGCAGCAGGAACCCGAG